>CAYTHV010000065.1:0-16932 GCA_964437685.1 uncultured Pirellulales bacterium | reverse complement strand
AAATGAACATGATCGAGAATGTGCTTGAGCTGGATGAGACCACGGCGGAAGAAATTATGACACCAAGAACCGACCTGATCGCCCTGCCGGTAAAATCCGATTTACAAACAACCGTTAAAATCCTTTCCGAATACGGTCTTTCCCGCATTCCTGTTTATGACGGCTCAATCGACAATATTCTTGGTATCCTGTATGTCAAGGACCTGCTAACAGAGCTTGGCAATAACTCCGAGACGATTAATCTTCGCGAAAAAATGCGAAAAGCCTATTTCGTTCCCGAATCCAAGCCATTGCGCGACTTGCTGCACGAATTCAAAAAGCAGAAATTGCATATCGCGGTTGTTCTCGATGAATACGGCGGAACAGCCGGGATCGTAACGATTGAAGATATTCTTGAGCAGCTTGTCGGCGATATTGCGGACGAATACGATAAACCCGAGCCGGAAGAATTTCACAAAATCAGCGATACCATTGCCGAAGTGGACGCCCGGATGTATATTGACGATATCAACAGCGAAATGGAAATTAACCTGCCCGAAGATGAAGATTATGATACGCTGGGCGGATTTGTCTTTTCACATCTCGGTTATATTCCCAAAACCGGAGAGACGTTTGATTACGAGGAGTTGCGGTTGACGATTGTCGCCGCCGAAGCCAGAAGCGTCCGTCGGGTCCGTATTGAAAAGTTATCTTCGGACGCAAACGAAGCATCCTGAAAGGCCGGCTAATGCAGGAAAAAGACCAGGCAGTTTGTCTTCGTACGGTCAATTATTCCGACACGTCACAGGTTGTTACGCTGCTAACCCGCGAACACGGCAAGATCGCCTGCATGGCCAAAGGTTCCAAGCGGCCCAAGTCCGCAATGGATGGAGCGATTGAAATTTTTTCATTTGGGCCGGTGGTATTTTCTTCGCCCAGAGAAGACGGCTTAACAATACTGATTGAGTTTTGCCAGCAATTGCGGTTTCGCCAGCTGAGGCAAAATCTTTTCGCACTGAACAGCGGATTGCTGGCGGCAGAATTGATCGAGTCACTCATGGAAATAAGCGACCCACATCCAGATTTATTTGATTTGTTTACACATTTCCTTGATGCGATTGGGGCACAGAAAGAATCCGCCGAACAACTCTGGCGTTTGATTGCATTTGAAATCGTCCTTTTGCGGGAAATCGGCGTCGCTTTAATTACAGACCGCTGCGCCAATTGCTCTGTGGGATTTTCAAGCAAATGGAAATACGCATATTTTTCCAGCGAAGCCAAAGGATTGGTTTGCCCGGACTGTGAAAACGCATTTGTCGATAAATTTCGACTGGATATTGCCTCTGCCGCGGCGATGGGCCACCCGGCAAATCTCAACGGAATTGCCCTTTCCACGCTGCACAGCATCCACAAGGCTCTGCTCAACCATTTTGCCGCCCTACTGCATCGTTCGCCTAAAACAGCCGCATTTTTCATGACATAAAATACATTTTAATATGGCTTATTTATACATAGTTTTTCTATTGTTTATGTGCATTGTAGTGGTAAAATAGAAAAAAATAACCATATTATTTTTTAGGAGAAAAACTATGAAAAAGATGATTTTGATGTGTTGTGTCGTTGCCGGCTTAGTTGTCGGCTGCAGCAAGAAAGAACCCACCCCCACTCCTGCCGAGACCAGTCCGGCTCCAGCGGCAACCGAACCGGTCGCTGCACCTCAGGCGACATTCGATGCAAAAGCGGTACAAGAAACTGTGAAAGAGACTGCCCAGCAAGCCACAGAAGCCGTCAAGCCTGTCGTTGAAGAGGCCAAGCAAGCCCTGCAAACCGCCGCAGCGGAAATCGATCTGACCAGTTCGATTGACAAGCTCAAAGAACAGGCCAAGCAAATGAGTGTCGATGCTCTGAAGTCAACCGCTGAAAAATATAAGGCACAGATTCTTTCGACTAAAACAGACTTGGCCGCAAAAACGGAAAGCCTGGCCAAAGTGCCGCTAACCGAGAAGCTCGGCGCCGAAGCGCAGACGCTGACCAAGGACATCAAGTCACTAACCACATCCATGACCTCACTTAAAGATCGTATGATGGTTTATGTCGATGCCCTGAAAGCCAAAGGGGCCGACATCAGCGTTTTTAAGCTGTAAACAAAAGTTACAAAACAAAAAAGGGATTTCTGAATTGCTCGGAAATCCCTTTTTATTCTCCATTGTCAGACAGCTCATAACTCCGGCACCACTTCCGGATAGACCTGCCCGGTAGGGGTGATTTTAAAGACATAAATCAATCCCGGACGCAGCTTGGAATACACCGCATTACCATAGACGGCTTCGATGTCGTATTTTTTGAGCAATTCAGGGTCATTTGCCAATTGCCAGATATGTTCCCAGAACATCTGCCGATATTGCGGCGGGAGCAGCGTCAATAAATCGCCGTAACGTGCGGGTTCCTGCCCGATCTCCTCAATTGAAAATCCCTGATCCGGCGGCATTTTCTCGCCATAAATTCGACGCCACAGGTACAGGGCGCGAACTTTGCCGTCCATAACCATCTGTGACCCGAATTTCACAATCAACGCGTCAAAGTGAATTACATCGCCTTCAATGGTGTATTCTTTTTCAAGGATTTTCTTAAGTTTATCCACACGGTCGGTTTCGACAAAACGCAGCGTCGTCAAAAGACGTCCATTGGGGTCGGTTTCCTGCTTAATCACTTTGGCATAGCCGATTTGTTCTTCCGTCGTCAGGTTGGTAATCGCCTGTTTGAGCTGCTTATTTTCCGTCAGAAGCTTCTGAATGGTCATTACGCTTTCATAGGCGGTTTTGCCGATATACCAAATGCCGATGCCAAGCGGAATCAATGCTATCAGTGTTACAATGTTACGCAGTTTCATTTTGACCTGCCGTTTATATAATTTCTGCTTCAATTGTTCGTTACGATTTAAGCTGGCCTGTACGAATATGCAAATCCCGCTGCGGGAAAGGAATGCTAAGACCACTTTGCTCAAGCGTCACTTTGATTTTTTCATGTAAATCAAAATGAGTCGGCCAGTAATCCGGAATCTTAACCCAGGAGCGTACCGCAATATTGACAGAACTGTCACCTAACCCCAGCACCGCCACGAGCGGAGCAGGATCACGCATAATACGGCTGTCGCCCAACAGTATGCCTGTAATAACCTGTTTGGCTTTGGCAATATCATCACCGTACGAAATACCAATTACCATATCAAGACGGCGTTTATCATTGGCGGTATAATTTTTGATGTTACCGCCGGTAACTTGCGAATTGGGAACAACAATCTTGATATTGTCAGGAGAGTACAATATGGTGTTGAATATCTGGATTTCCTGAACCGTCCCGCCCACGCCGCCTGCTTCAATATAATCGCCCACACGAAAAGGTTTAAAGATAATCAGCAAGACACCGGCAGCAAAATTCGATAGCGACCCCTGCAAAGCCAGACCTACGGCCAACCCCGCAGCACCAATAACGGCAATCAGCGATGTTGTTTGAACTCCAAGCTGAGTTATCGCGGCAATACAGACAAAAACCATCACCCCGAAAAAAGCCAGATTGCGAGCAAATTTGCTCAATGTGGGATCTACTTTTGTACGATTGAGCCCCTTTTCCAGCAGGTCCGACGCAACTCTGGCAAGCCATCGGCCGATGAAAAATATTGCCGCTGCAGCGAGAATATTCAAAAGCATCTTGAGACCATTGGTCGTCAAAAATTCCACAATCATATCCCAAAGTTCTTTAGATTGCCGCAGTACTGTTTGTGTCATATCTGCTGTGTGTGTCGAGTCCATAACATAGTCCTTATACTATACAGTATTTCCATAAAAAAAGGCTATGGACGCATTATACGTCCACAGCCTTTAGTTTGCAAGAGTTGTTGCTTATTCGTAGAAGTTGGTCGCTTCAGTTTCCATGACTTCACGTCCAAGCTGTTTGCTGGTCAGACTTGTTGTAAAGCGGACATCGCCAGCCTTGATGGACTTGACTTCCACTTTCCAGCTTGCCTTGGCCTTTGGAGCCAGAGAACCCAGAGCCTGGAATGTTACAACGCCATCAGCAAAGCTGCCCGATGTTGCCCCGCCGGCACTGACAAACTGCATCGTATCTTCCAGTTTGCATTTAACCGTAACATCGGTATCCGGAGCGGAACCCTGGTTGGTAACAGTGACAATATAGGTTTCGTTCTTGCCGACTTCAATCGGGTCAGAGACGTCAATAACTTCCAGCAGAATCGCCGCGATACCCATCACTTCGGTCTTGGCCGAAGCTTTTACGCTTTCAGCACAGATCGCCGAAACTGACGCTACGTTGCTGTAAGAACCAGCACCCTGCGGGAGATAGCTGACGGTAACCTTGCTGGTTTGTCCAGCGGCAAGAGTACCCAGCTTCCATGTAACAACATTATTGGCTGCTTGCCCGCTGTTGGACGCCAACACTTCGGCAACTCCGGCAGGAATGCTATCCGTTAAGACAACATCTGTTGCAGAAGCATCACCTTTGTTAGTTACAGTAATATCATAACTGACCGTGCGGCCGATATATTGTTTTTCAGGTCCAGTCTTGGTAATTGCCAAAACGGGCTGCTTGACTACCGTGGAAACAATTTCTGTTTCAGCTTTTAAATCGCCGTCGGCTTTGGCTACAGCACCGCTCTTGTATGCGCCGGTTTTGTCTGCCTTGGCCATCAGGGTGTAAATCATTGATTTACCCGGAGCAAGATCGCCAACCTTGATTTCCACGGCTTTTTGGCCAGTGGTCAAGGCTAATCCATCGGGGAGCTGATCTGCAATTACAACATTCTTGGCAACGCCGGTTCCCTTGTTGGATACGGTATATTTCAAAGCAATCTGGTCACATAAGAGGGCTTCCGGTGTGGCGGTCTTGGCGATTGCCAGCGCAGGCTGAACAACCTGAGTCTTGGCACAAGCAGGCAGAATATATGTCGCATTGGCACAAGTTTCTACCCAGCCAACTTCTTTGGCAAGACCCGAGACAACGATTTTTTCCTGAGCTTTGGCACCCAAGCTGGCCATTCTCCATGTCAGTACGCCATCTTTAGGTTCGGCGGCGGGAGCAGCGCTTTTGAAAGCGAAATTGCCGGGGAGCTGATCCATAATCGTCACATCAGCCAATGCTACATCCGTCAGATTTGTTACCAATAAGGTATAATCAAACGGCTGGCCTACAGCGACGGTTGCGGGCATCATTTTTTCAATTTTCAGAGCACCGCACGAAGCGCCGCACGAATTGTCATAGACCCGTGAGGCCACATTGTACGCCGTTGCAGGAGCTGCGGATTTCACCGGCGCCGGCGCGGGCTTGGGCTCAGCTTTGACTGGAGCGGGATCTGGTTTTTCTCCGGACATGCATGCACAACCTATAAGCCCTAAGACTGCGATGCAACACAATGCAAAAACGACATTCTTCATAAGATACCTCCGTAAATTAAGTTAGTGATTTGAAAAAACAACGGGTGTGGAAATATCCCAACAACTACGTGTGACTTGCTTCACATCCATGTTTTCTCCCCTTTCGGGTCTTTATTACCTTTGTTGTTACCAACGTACGAATATCAGTATAAAACTCAAAATTCTCATTTGCAACTAATTTTTGTAATAAATCTTCCTATAATATATAAAGATACGCTTTATTATGAGGGTTGTTCGGCTAATCTTTTTCTCTTGCCCAGTCATAAAATCAGTGTATAATCTTGTTTTATAAGAACTTGCACAAATACAGGCTATTTTTGATGGATTTTTTATGCAGACATTATTGTTGATCTTATTAATCATATTATTAATGGTAATCACAGTTATTTTAGTATATTTAGTGGCCAGTTTATCCGGAATTCGACGCGATTTGGCTTCACAGGGGTCTGTTGTGTCCACTCTTTCCGAGCAACTCAACAGCCTTCGATCCGCACAGGAAACTCTCGGCCAATCGCTCAATCAGAATCTTCAGTCCAGTCAGCAGAACTTAACCACATTTCTTACAGGCAGCGGTAAAACACTTGGCGACTTGAAACAGCAGCTCGGTAACATCGAAGGACAAAGTCGGCAGATGATTCAATTGTCAATGGATTTACGCGGGCTGCAAAACATCCTGCAATCTCCCAAATTGAGGGGATTGATGGGCGAGTATTCACTGGAAAATCTTCTCAGAGCCGCACTGCCGGCGGAACATTACCAATTGCAATATGGCTTTAGAAACGGCCGCAAAGTCGATGCCTTAATCAAGCTGGCCGAATATGCAGTACCGGTGGACGCTAAGTTTCCGCTTGAGTCATTTCAGAAGATGGTTGAAACGCAAACGGATGAAGAGCGGGCAAAATTGCGAAAACAGTTTCTAAACGACGTTACAAAACACATTGATAAAATCGCCGATCATTATATTCTGCCCGACGAAGGTACACTTGATTTTGCGTTGATGTATATTCCCGCAGAGAATGTCTATTACGAAACCATCGTTCGCCAGACTGAAGATAAAATTGACTTGTCCGAATATGCCCGGACACGAAAAGTAATTGCGGTATCGCCGAACCTGCTGTATGTTTACCTGATGACGGTGGTCATGGGATTGCATGGGATGGCGATTGAAAAACAGGCCGAAATCATACGCACGAATCTGCAACGACTGAATAGCGACTGGAATCTATTCACCGATGACTGGAAAACTCTCGGCAATCACCTGCGCAATGCAAATAATAAATTTGATGACGGCCAGAAAAAACTCGACCGTTTCAGCCTGCAATTAGAGCAGATACAAAAAACCGACGCTTAACAGGCTTACAGCGACGCCTGATCTTTTAGCTTGGTTCGCAGGCAAAGCTGCACCAATTCTTCAACCTGGGTCTGTAATTTATCAACATGGGATTCTTTGATGGACTGCTCCATCACTTTTGCTTTTTCAGTGAAAATCGGAAATCCTGCAAATCCGCCAAGCCCCTTCAATGCGTGTACTTTAAATGCAAGTGCTTTGGTATCCCCCTGTTCATAAGCATTCTTGATCTCATCGATACGAGAAGGAAGGTTGTCGATAAACGTCTCGATGGCTTTCTGATAATCCGGATCGCCTTCCAGAAAGGAAACAATACTTTTGCCGGAATCGGCATCGTTAAATTGCTTTAGCTGAGCCGAAACTCTCCAGAGCTTCCGTTCCAGTTTCTTGCGATCCACCGGTTTCGCCAGACAGTCATCACAACCGGCGTCCAGCGCCGCAAAATCGTCCGATTTTTGACCTGATGCCGTCATTGCAATAATAGTCGCCCTGGTATTAAGGCCGTCTTCACGAATTTTCCGGGTAGCTTCAAGGCCATTCAATACCGGCATTTGAATATCCATCAGGATAACGTCAAGCTTTTCTTTCTTACAAAAATCAACCGCCTCCTGACCATTTGCCGCAAAACTGGTTTTACATCCCATCTTTTTGAGCAGTACGTCAACCAGCATGCGGTTTTCCGGCACATCATCAACTATCAGCACTTTGACCTCTACGGTTTCAGTTTTCTCCGGCAATGGAGCGGCAGCTACAGGGGTTGCTAACACAGGCGCAGTCGGAGCTGGATTAGAATTATTTTGTGATATTATACCTATGCCACTATCCAGCTTAACCGGTATGGTAAAGAAAAACCGGGTTGTCGGAGCGGTATTGTCACATTCGACTTCAAGCTTTCCTCCCAAAATGCCAACCAGCTTGGACGCCATACGGAGACTTAGAGCACAGTCATTATTAGAGTACTCCTGAGGCCATCTGCCGACAGGGATCTCGGTATTAAGTATCTGCGAGAAGCTGTCCGTATCCACCCCACAGCCCATGTCTTCAACACTAAATGTCAAATAATTATTGATATTTTGATCAGATGATTCCGCCATTTTTAATTGAATCGCAACCGTGCCTTTATCTGTCCGATGAACTGCCTGATCGGCTAACGTGGTTAATATCTGGGTAAGCTTTGTCTTATCACAATAAAAGCTATTAGGAAGGTTTTCGGCAAGCCTGGTAATAAAGGAAATACCTTTTTTATTAGCATTTTCAGCAATAACCCCAATCGCCAAATCGATGAATGTTTTGGGTTGCAGTTTTGTTAAAATAGCCATCGGTCAGACCTTCCAAAATAAATATAAACACCGTCAGACGTTATAACTCTGAATAGACACTATGTCCCTATCGACTCACCTTTAAAGAGACTTAAGGATTAAGTTTGGTAATTTAGTTAAATAATTGTATTTCCAGTAAAGTTTTGTCCTGTATTACTTATTACAAAACCTCTAAAATATTTTATAAAGAAGAATAAACGTAATGTTAGTGCCACTTTTTTGTCGAAACACAAGAGATGAATTGTATTGATATGGATGTGTTTGGTCCGGTAAAAACGATTTGGATTGATATTGAGAAAAGTACGGATTTTGGATATAATGACCGTTTTATATAGTTAGTTTTTAATAATTTACGTGGTTATTTTATTTTGAAAGGGTCGAAAATGTTATTGTATTTTGTCCGGTTTTTATTCTTTATCACGGCAGCATCCGTTCTGCTGGTCGGGTTGAATGAAACAGCCAAAGGGCCTCAAGATATCACCGTTTTTAATGTTGGTCTTGGAATCATCATCGTAGCAATTATTATTGAATGGTTAACACCTAAAAAATCACTCACATCACTGGCCGGAATTTTCTTTGGGCTATTGGTTGGAATTCTGATCAGCTGGGCAATGACTCGCGTTATCGAGATGGTAAATGAAATCTACGCACTCCAACTGCCTGAATTGACCTTGCGAATGATCACCTGGATGAACGGAATGTGTATCTGTTATCTGACGATCAGCATTGTCATACGAACGAAAGACGATTTTCGGTTTGTTATTCCCTATCTTGAGTTTTCCCGTCAAATTAAAGGGTTACGTCCACTGGTATTAGATACTTCGGTCATTATTGATGGACGCATCGCGGATATCGCCAATACCCGCTTTTTTGACTCACCTTTGATTGTACCGCGATTTGTACTTAACGAATTGCAGTTGATTTCTGACTCTTCGGACAAAATGAAACGCAATCGCGGCCGACGCGGACTGGACATGCTGAATAAACTCCAGCACAATCCAGCCGTTGAGGTTATTGTGGATGACACCACCCCCATAGGCGTTGAAGAAAAGGCGGGCGTGGATCAGAAATTAGTTGCATTTTCCAAAAGCTGCAATGGCCGATTAGTAACAAACGATTACAATCTGAACAAAGTCGCCCAACTTCGCGGCGTCGATGTCGTCAATATCAATGATCTGGCGAATGCGATGAAAACTGTAACGCTTCCGGGCGAAGTGATGCAAGTCAAAATTATTCGTCAAGGCGAAGACCCCCGTCAGGGTGTAGGTTATCTGGAAGACGGTACGATGGTCGTCATTGAAGGCGGTAATGACCATATCGGACAAGCGGTAAATTGTACCGTAACCAGCGCCTTGCAAACCTCTGCGGGCCGTATGATATTCGGAAAAGTCGACGACGGCAGTTCGTCCGTCGGCGACCGGGAAACCGGACCTCGCCGATCCAATGGCGGGTATCAAGGTCGTCCGCGAAAGTATTAGCCGTTTGCCTCTTGCTGGTTGCTGATCCGATGAATCCAGACTCGCTTTTTGATAGTGCAATTGACCGACGAACGTCTGATAGTCTGAAATGGACTAAATACCAGCACAAAGACATTATTCCAATGTGGGTGGCGGATATGGATTTTCGCTGTCCGGAAGCGGTCATCCTGGCCCTGCGGCAATTCGCGGATCATGGTATTTTCGGATACGCTGTCCGGCCGGAAAATCTGAATGCTATTGTCGCAGAATGGATTTTTCGCCGGCATCGCTGGCGGATTCAGGAAAATTGGATTGTGTGGCTGCCGGGCCTGGTTTGTGCGTTGAATCTCGCCTGTCGAGGTCTGACGACCCCAGAGCAGCAAGTCAGCACTTTTACGCCGATCTATCCGCCGTTTTTAACTTCTCCAGAGTACTCACAGCGTAATCTAATCCGCTGTCCGCTGGCCCATCAAGAAGGACGTTATATCATTGATTTTGAACGATTTAAAGACACCCTGACCGACACCACCGCCCTGCTGCTATTATGCAGTCCGCATAATCCCGTCGGGAGGGTTTGGACAAGACAGGAACTCAGTGAAATCATCGAAATCTGTGCTAAAAAAAATATTACTATTTGCTCAGATGAAATACATTGCGATCTTGTACTGAACCCTTCTTCTTCACATATTCCAACCGCATCGTTAAGCGATCAGGCGGCTCAGCAGACCATCACATTGATGGCGGCCAGCAAGACATTTAATATCCCCGGGCTTAACTGCGCATTTGCAATCATACCCAATCCACAATTGCGACAGCGCTTTCGCAAAGCAACTTTTGGCATTGTTCCCCATGTCAACCTGACTGGATATGCCGGCACACAGGCCGCATTTAAGGACAGCCAACCATGGTATAACCAGGTCATTGAATATCTCCGAGAAAATCGTAATATCGTATATAAAGCCATTAATGAAACTCCGGGGCTGGCAATGGACTTGCCCGAAGCAACCTACCTGGCGTGGATTGATACGAGAAAACTGGGGCTTAAAAACCCGGTCGAATTCTTTGAACATGCTGGCGTCGGGCTTTCAGATGGGGCAGAATTTGATGGACAGGGATTTGTTCGACTCAATTACGGTTGCCCCCGGGCAACACTACTGGAAGCAATACGTCGGATGCAGACGGCCATAAAAACATACCTTTAACTTCATATAACCCCCTGGCATTTCCGTTATGTTATAGGACTGGTTACCTGTCAATGCCGCTTCTTGTCTTTTGTCGACAAGATCGATAGATAATCCACTCAGACTCTAATTTTCATTGTTAAATGGATTTGTTTTTAAAGACAATCATGTGTCTTTCAGTTGTCACGTGGATTATTATCGGTATGTTTTGATTTGTTCGTTTTATAATTTTCATGATAGAACATCGCAGTTGATTCTGTATTTTACAATTCCATCACCTTTCAGCAATCTTCCGTTATCTATATAGGGATTTCCTCCGATACTCCTTATCAGGCCAGAGTTTAGATAGAGTCGTTAAATAGATGAAAATTAAAGTTATGCTTTCAAAAAGCTTAAAGAAGCAATGCCGTTCAATAGGAACAACTATTGCCCGTGGCAACATCAGAGCCGCTATTGGAGATATAATATAAATCGGACACTCGTTTCAGACTAAATTGATTGAGGAAAAACGAATATGAGCACCATAACCGCAAATGAACAGAATACGAATACGCTTGAGGGCAAGTATCTGACCTTTGCTTTGGGCCAGGAAGAGTATGGTATCGGTATCTTAAAAGTACGTGAAATTATCGGGTATGTTCCGATTACTCCGATACCGAAGTCTCCGGACTATGTAAAGGGGCTGGTGAATTTACGAGGTCAGGTTATCCCCGTACTGGATTTGCGTCTGC
This sequence comes from uncultured Pirellulales bacterium, assembly GCA_964437685.1. Taxonomy (GTDB): domain Bacteria; phylum Planctomycetota; class Phycisphaerae; order Sedimentisphaerales; family Anaerohalosphaeraceae; genus Anaeroglomus. Next base: position 5,470 of record CAYTHV010000065.1, on the reverse strand, counting down.
GGTTTGAAATGCCTGTAGTGGAAGTAACGGAACAAACCTGCATTATTGTTGTTGAGGTTTGTTTAGATAACCGACTACACCATATTGGCTTAATCGTGGATCGTGTCCAGGAAGTCCTCTATATTCAGAATAAAGATATTGACTCAGCTCCCCAGTTTGGAGCCACAATACATACCGACTTCATTCTCGGCATCGGCAAAGTCGGCTCTAATATTAAAATCCTGTTGGATATTGACCGTATTGTCCAATCCAATGGTATAATGGAATTAACAAATACACAAGGCCTTTAAGCTGTCAGGTAAGGAGAACTATTTATGGCAAAGTCACTGATGATTGTAGATGATTCAGCCACCATGCGAAAAATCATCATGAAAACCGTCCGTATGTCGGGATTGGAATTTGACCGCACCGAAGAAGCAGGCAATGGCGCCGAAGCCATTCAAAAACTTCAGGCGTCGTCTGTGGACATTGTTCTGTGTGATATTAATATGCCGGAGATGAACGGCATTGAATTTGTCAAACAGGCACGACAATTGGATTGCGTCAAAAATACCAAGATTATTATGGTTTCCACTGAAAGCGCCCAGGATTTAATCGACAATTTAATATCCAGCGGCGCCAATGGATTTATCACCAAGCCCTTTACGCCGGAGCGTTTTCAGGAAAAATTGACGCCATTTATGAACTGATTCAATCACATAACAAAACTCTGAAGGATATATATATGATCGAACAACTTACAATAGACCAGACTGTACTTGATGCAGCACGTGAAGTATTTGAGACTATGATTTTCATGGATATTGAAGCATCTTCTGATCCTAATCCGGCGATGGAAGGAATAACGCTGCTGGGATCCATTACATTCCGTGGGGCGTTGGATGGATGCCTGACCATATGCCTGACTGAAGCCGCCGCACGCAGTGTCTCGGCCAACATGCTCGGCGTTGACAACGAAAGCGAAATCGATGAGGTTGCCATTGCCGATGCGATTGGTGAAATTGCAAATATGACCATGGGCAGCATCAAGCATCGATTGCAGAATACTTATCCCGATGTACAGGTCTCCATTCCGACGGTTATTGCCGGAAAACAGCTCTACCCAAAACCCGGGCCGGACTTTAACCGGAGCATGGTCGCCGCAATGCTCAATGAGACTTATCCAATAACCTTTACTCTGTTTTTCAAACAAACCAATCTTTCTTAGCCGATTATGACAACAGCACAAGCACAATTAGATACAACGCTGGAAGAATTGACGCAATTGGCGTTTGACGCCTTTTGTGACGACATTGCCGGAATGTTTGATTGTTCGATGCAGACTATCGAACCTAAGACATTGCGAGGGCCGTTAAGCCAATTGCAGAAAGATTTCAAACGGATTACCTCCATCAACGGCATCGAAGCAACCGGTGCCCTGAATGGAAAATTTGCAATCTGGTTCGACCAGGCTGCTATTTTTATTTTATCCGGCGTTGTTGTAATGCTGCCGGAAAAACGCATCCTTGAAAATGTCAAATCCGGCGGGGTAAAAGAAGCCCAGTCACTTAATGACGCAATTAAAGAACTGGGCAACCTGATGGCAGGTTCCTGGGATCGAATTTTCCGGGAAGGCTTAAGCAACCATAAACATCTTAAGCTGGGTTCTGTATTCATCGGGCAACCGTGGAAAGAAGCCAAAGAAGCGAATATCGACCTCGATACCGAATGCCTGGTCATAACCGCCAAGATTAAAGTCAGCTCTTTTGAGCCTGTACTTTGCGCTGCCGTTTATCCAATTGACCTGATATCGCCTAAACCAGAACCAGAGCCGCAGCCGGAAGCCGTCGCTGAAAATAAAACACCGGTTGCAGAATCAAAACCGGAACTTTCGCCGCAACAGCCGCAAATAGCCATCGAAAACAAAGCTGTCCCTGCAAAAGAAGTTCTATTGAAAACTCCTTCACCACAGTCTGAGGCTATTGCGGAGAACAAAACACCGGCTGTAAACAACGCAGCGAATGCGGAAAAAGGCGGTATAAAGAACGATGAAAAAATTACCGTCGGCAACGTAGAAACTATCGAACAGCCCACCCAGTCAAGCCCGGTATCCAGGGCAATTGAGCAATTAGTCCATTCGACTCCGCTGATCACAAGCCAACCCGACCATAGTGCGCCGCGTCATTTCAGCCCATTCGACTTGAATAGCCCGATACAGACGCTGGTCAATACAGAACCGGTCTGGATCGATCCTGAGGACAGCATTCAAAAAGCAATTTTATTAATGCAGCAGCATAATACAGGCTATTTGCTGACGGGTAAAAACGGACAATTGGAAGGTATTCTGTCGCGTTCCGATATCGCCGCAGCAATTAGTCCCTATACAAAATCCATCTTCGCCAACTATCGAAGACCGCTGGATGACGCCACTTTTCAGATTCGTGTCAAGTGGTTTATCTGCCGTCCTGTTCGTGCAGTTGTTTCCGAGACTCCCATTGGAGCGGCTATCGATATTATGTGTAAATATGCCGTGAGAAGCCTTGTTATCCTGGATTCACACCAAACTATCACCGGGCTGATTACGACCTTTGATATCTTAAAAAAGCTTATTTCCACAGATGGATCAGTATTAACCGGGGCGATCAGTCAATCGCCGCCCTTTCTAATGGAAATGAAATCCGAAGCTTAGCCTTCGCTGTTTTAAAGAACGGCTTCAGGAAAGACAGGGAACAGGAAATTCCTTATGAACGACAACAAGTCCTTATTAGTCGAATTAGTCGAACAGACAGCGGCGAAGGTAATGATGCTCGATCCGGCAGATCAGCCCGACGAGATTGAGCAATGCCAGGTGTTGTTCAATCAAATCAACGCCGCCGTGCAAAATCTTGCCGAGGGTCCCGAAGCAATTCTCAACCAAATGCGGCAAGTCAGTGGAGATGCATCCAATACACTGACGGCAATCCTGACCCAGCAGACCCAGGATGCATCCGGATGTCTTAGTCAATTAAATACCATGGTCGGCGACTTACAGAACCTGCTGCAGCAAATTGATAAGACAACTGAAAATGCCGTACAGGACACCGACAACAAACAATTGGATATCACCGAGGAAGATTTTCCTTTAATTATCGACTTTATCGCCGAATCCCGTGAACACCTGGAAAATGCCGAAGCGTCATTGCTGGATATCGAACAGAACCCGGGAGATGAAGAGACCCTCAACCGCATCTTCAGGGCATTTCATACCGTAAAGGGAACAGCAGGCTTTCTAAACCTCAAAGATATCAACAAGCTTGCCCATGCGGCGGAAAATATGCTCGATATGGCTCGTAAAGGGCTGCTTCAGCTAACCGGCGAAAACAGCGACGCTGCTTTAGCCTCAGTCGATATGCTCAAAAAAATGCTGGATACGCTGGAGGCTGTAGTCAACCAGAACGATAATTATCAGACGCCCGATGAACTGGGAAGTTTGCTGCGAACACTGGAAGATCGTATTGCAAACCCCTCCGCTGCCGAATCACAGGCGGTTCAGTCAACACCGACTCAGCCGCAAGCTGCGACGCCTGCTGCAACAGAAACCGTAAAAGAAAAAGAAACTTCCGTTCCAGCAGAAACCACAGTTTCGATTTCAATGACATTTACAGAAGAAGATCTTCCACTGATTATTGACTTTATCAATGAATCCAAAGAACATCTTGAAACGGCTGAAGCAGGTCTGCTGGAACTGGAAAATAATCCGGAAGACGCCGAAACTCTGAACCGGATATTCCGTTCTTTTCATACCATCAAGGGGATGTCAGGATTTTTGAATCTGACCGACGCCAATAAACTGGCTCACGCGGCGGAAAACCTTCTGGATATGGCAAGAAAAGGACAATTAAAGCTGAGCGGCGTTTACAGCGATGCAACCTTTGCTTCACTGGATATGCTCAAGACCATGCTTGCCGCAATGGAAAAAGCCGGCGGGGATAACAGCCCCTATCAAACGCCGGAGCATGTCGATTCATTAATCAGTCGATTGCATAACTGTGCCAATGGAACGATTGTAACGGAAAAACCAAAACAAGAAACGGAATCGGCACAGCCTCAGCTCGCACCGCTCAAGGAAACGGAAGACCATAAGCTGGACAGCCTGCTTGGCCAGGAAAAAGACTCCTCCGCATCGGTATCCGCAAATACTAAAACAACTGAAGAAAAAATTAAAGTCAGCACAACCCGGCTGGATGATCTAATCAATATGACCGGTGAACTGGCTGTGGCCCAGTTAATGATTGCCGAGGAAGTCGGTAATAACCATAATACGGACAGCGATTTATATCGCAAAGTCGCTCATCAAAACAAGATCGTCCGACAGCTTCAAGAGTTGTCAATGTCGATGCGAATGGTAACGGTTCAGGGAGTCTTCCAGAAAATGACTCGGCTTGTCCGCGATTTATCGCGTAAAGCCGGAAAAACCATTGACTTTGTCAGCAGCGGCGAAGAAACCGAACTGGATCGCACAATTGTTGATAAAATTACCGACCCGCTGATTCACATGATGCGTAATTCCGTCGATCACGGCGTTGAAACCTCAGAAGAACGCACGGCCAAAGGCAAACCACCCGTCGGCCATGTTGCCCTTCGCGCATATCACCAGGCAGGCTCTATTGTTATCGAAATAACCGATGATGGGCGAGGCTTAAATCGTGAAAAAATACTGAAAAAAGCCGTCGAAAGAGGACTCCTTGCCAAAGGGCAGGAACCGTCGGATGACGAAATTTATAAAATGATTTTTATGCCGGGTTTTTCCACCGCCGAAAAAGTAACGGATGTTTCCGGTCGCGGCGTTGGAATGGACGTTGTACGTAAAAATATCGAATCCATCGGCGGAAAAATTGATATTCGTACAACGCTGGATAAAGGAACCACATTTCTGTTGCGTCTGCCGCTGACCCTGGCCATTATTGACGGGCAAATTGTTACGATCGGGCAACAGCGTTATATTATCCCTATCAATTCTATTGTACACAGTATCCGGCCGACCCAAGAGCAGGTTTCGACAATTCACAGCCGTGCACAAATGGTAAAAATCCGTGAAGATTTGATGCCGCTGGTCCCGCTGCATCAGTTGTTTAACGCGACCAATGCTCAAAAAGATCCGACCCAGGGACTTTTGGTTGTCGTCGAGGAAGGTTCCCGCAAAGCCTGCCTGCAAGTAGATAATCTGCTGGGTCAGCAACAGGTCGTCATCAAGAGCATCAGCGGACTGGGTAATATCAAGGGAGTTTCCGGAGGCGCCGTAATGGGCGATGGACATGTCAGCCTGATACTTGACATCCCGGGACTTATTGAATTATCGCAAGCGAAAAGTTGAGGGAAAGACCAATATGATGGGACTATCCGTATTACAAGAGAATCTTGTCCTGACCGATCAGGAATTTGAAGAAATCAGCCAAATGGTCTATAGCCATTGCGGCATTGATTTGCATGACGGCAAGAAAGAACTGGTACG
>CAYTHV010000064.1:3005-16947 GCA_964437685.1 uncultured Pirellulales bacterium | reverse complement strand
TGGGTAAGGTTGATTTTTCGAAACTGGCTATCGTTATGAAACAGGCCACGGTGGACGCCACAGGCAAAGATGTTCCTGCTGTAACATTGGGGTATGGGGTGTTTATTAACACCGTGATTGAATTTGTGATTGTTGCCGCGGCGGTTTTTGCCTTGATAAAAATAATGAATATGGCCAAGAAAAAAGAGGAAGCCAAGCCAGTTGCTCCGCCGGCGCCGTCCAATCAGGAGCTTCTCCTGTCGGAAATTCGCGACATTTTGAAAACTAAATAAATACTGTTAACAAAATAACTTGTGTACCCCTCTGGAGGGGATACTTTCAAGTAAGACCACTTATCTTGTGAACAACGGGATAAGTGGTCTTGTTATTATAGCCGCCGGTTAAAAGCAATGTTTTGGGTTGCCTTTATTGAAGATTGTCACGCGATCTTTTCCATAAAGATATGGTCCGTTGAGCTGTTTGCCGACAAGGGTTAATTCAACGGTTCCATTGGCGGGAATTGCCTCCATCGCGTCTTCTTTATCAAACCACGCAAAGATAGTTGTCTTTTTTCCAATTCGAATCGCCTGCTGCATCCGGCATTCAATCCCGCCGGGATAGAGCGAAAGTTTGCCGTCCAGTTTTCTGACGCCCTCCGGCAACTGGAACATCGCCATAATATGCGGCATCTGGCTTCGCCGATTGATGGACGAGGGGACAATCATTAATGATGTCCGTTTGGCCGCGACCACCGTTATCACCGTCTCATCCAATGAGGATTCGATATCTCCATCGCCGACCATCAATTGGATGGTATGTACGCCGACCGGCAGCTCAATGGTTGGATTGATGCTGTTGGCTTCATACCACGCATCGTTAATGCACCATGCCCAGGTATAGGTCATAGGGTCGCCGTCAGGGTCGCTTGAGGCTGAACCATCCAGCGTGATACTGGCTTTGCCGTCCAGTTCCGCGTAAATCACATGATCGGGGCCGGCATTCGCGACAGGCGGCCTGTTTTCCGGCAACCGAATCAAACGCGGGTTTGCATGAATCGTAGAGCCGAATTGGTCGTAAGCTCTGACCGTCCACCATGTTTGCGCGTATGGCAACTCTGTAATAAGCTGAGTCGGCGGATTCGGCGTATCGGAAACAACGATGTAGTCCTTTACGTGATCGGGGCCTGAACCGAAAAGCAGTTGGTATCCGACGGCATTTTCACTGAGTTCACAACTGAATACCGCGCCGCGGCTGTCGAAGGCATTTCCATCTGCCGGTCCAATGAGCATTACCGGCGACAGTATTCTGCCTGGATAGAGCGATTCATTATAAAATGTAATCGCTTCGGACGAATTGATATTGAAATAGTATTTTTTTGATGACGTATTAAGCTGATAGTTCTTTCCTTCGCCAATGACAGATAAATACGCGAATGCGGTAATGCCGCTGTTTTCATACCCAAGGGTCGAGGACATATATCTTTGTACTGGATAAGAGTGGCTGCGATAGGGATTGCAGTTAATATTCAACGCCCCTGAAATAAAATCCGCCCGACGATATCGCGGATCATTACTGATATAATTGTCAACCCAGCATTGCTCTCCGCCGATAAGATTGGTGTGAAATTGTGAGACCCTGCTGGAAAGATTGCTGCAAACTGCATCAAGCAATGAAACTCGGTTCACCGCATAGCGAGGGTCTTTGTAAGTGGTGTTCACATACCATGCCACTTCCATCGCCGGCATATTTCCTGTACTGAAGCCGGTAGTCTGGATCGGCTGCATATAATCCGGAGCGACGCTGGAAAGATAAACCATCAGCATATTACCATATCGGTTATAAGGTTGACTGTAGCTGTCAACCGTAATCCAGTTTGCCTTGTCGTCCCATATTTCGCCGAAAGTCATGCTGCCTCCGGTGCTGCAGTTGCCGCCGCCAAATGCGACAATGGTCGGCCTGGTCGGATCAAAGGGGGGATTGGTCAAATTGATGGCATTGGTTCCAAAATTGGGAACTACGGTTACTGTAACACTGCTCGGCTGGCTTGTTAAATCGCCATCGCTGACAATCAGTTCGAAGCTAAATGTTTGAATGCTGCTTTTTGACGTAAAGCCGCTGATCGTTGGAGTGGGTAAGTTCGCGTCGGTTATGATCACTGCAGTTGGTCCCGAAGATTGCGTCCATTGGTAAGTCAGATTTCCGTATTCATCCTGGTCGTAAGAACCTGTGCCGTCCAGTGTAACATTTCCTGCGGCGATATAACGACTCAGTCCTGCGTTGGCAACGGGTGCATGATTATCGCCCACGATGATTCCGACGATATCCGATTTGCTGTTTTGCAGTCCATCATTGACAATAAGCTCAAATACGTAAACGCCTTTTCTTGGGCGAACAAACGAGGGGCTGACTGTGTTGGAGTACTGCAAATTGACTTTCCAGCCTCGTATCTGCTTCCAATGATATGTCAGTACTCCCTGCTCCGGGTCAGAAGAATTTGATCCATCCAGAGTAATCATTTCCGGCAAAGTACTGTATGTCTGATCTTTGCCTGCATCGGCTATCGGAGCGTCATTTTGTATGGTAATCTGTACCGTATCTGCAAAACTGTTGAACTGCCCATTGTTGACGGTCAATTCAAAGACATAGACTCCGACTTCAAAAGCATTAAACGTCGGCATCATCGCGTTTTCATCGCTGAGATTTACTGCCGTTCCTGCAATTTGCCTCCAGTGATAGGTGAGACTATTCCCATTCGGATCAAGCGATTGGGTTCCATCCAGTGTAATTTGAACGGGAAGACTTACTGTTGGGATGGTCTGATCTTTGCCGGCGTTGGCAAAAGGCCTGAATGTGTCGGAGTATTCATCCGCCCCGATGTCTATCCGTCCGGCAAATACGCGTAGTTCGCCATAAAAATCACTTTCTCCTTCTGTCGCCTGATAATTAGGGTCGCCAAGGTTAATGCAGGGCGAACCATCCTGCAGATGATAATTGTTATTTCCAGCATCGACAAACAGCGGGTCCGCGGAAATATTGCCATTGATGCCCGTCTGGTCGGTATTGCTGGTATAGTTGCCCCCCGTATTTTGCCAGACATTGTTATATGCGATGGTTGTAATATTATCATTGGAGTTTAAATACAACCCTCCGCCGCTGGCTGCATTACAGATAATATTGCTTAATACAATGCATTGTCCGGCACTCGCATCTGAAACGGCATAAATGTTTCCTGCGGCATCGGCACCGTTGCCTGTAATAGTATTATTTAGTAATTGTCCGCCGCCGAGCAAAACTACTCCACCGCCAACGGTAGCGGTATTTGCATAGATTAAATTGTTGGCGATTTCGGCCTTGCCGATGTAGATTAATATGCCGCCGCCTGCATAGCCGTCATTCATTGTAATTGTATTGCGAGTAATAATGGCATTTGACTCTACGCAGCCGATTCCGCCGCCATATCCGGCAATATCACCCGTATCTTTCATGGGGCTGTGGTTCAGTGTAACAATATTGTTGGTAATCGTTGGCGATGAGCGATAGCAATAAACGCCTCCACCCCAGTAAATCGTGTCGCCGAAAGACGTATTTACCGTTCCGTAACCGCCGCTAATCGTAAAACCGCTAAGCACTGCACTCGGCCCTTCGCTATTAACAAACTTCACCGTACTGACATTACCCACGGCATTGATAATTGTGCTTTGAACGATGCAGGGGTCGGTTGGATTTGTGCTGGTAACGGTGATATTTTTGCCCTTGAAATTGATGCTTTCGTTGTACGTGCCAGGACTTACGGTGACGGTATCGCCAGGGCTGCAATTGTCAATCGCATTTTGGATTGTCGAACAGTTTGCAGGCACATTCCGCACGGCGGCATTGGAAATCGAGCAAAAAAGCGAGAAAATAACGATGGTGATGGTGTTGTTTCGGATTTTCAGCATAGTGAACTCCTTTTCCATATTTATAAAAATGGGTTTTATGAATCTATATATTAAGAAGCAGTTGCCGAAATTTTGTTACGAGAGAAAATAAATATTTTCTAAATTTGCCCATTTTAGAATAAAAGTCATTGCAGAATAAAGACTTACGGATTGGAAAATGATGGTGAAATAGAATTGCCGTTGTGATTAAAAAGCGTTTTCGATGGCAAGGTGGTAGTGTTCGTGCCATTTCTGCGGGCCGTGGGCGGCAAAGTAGTCAAACGATTCATCGCTGACTAACTGACCAAGCAGTATTTTCCGTTGGTCTGGGGTGGGGATTTCGGCAATGATACGGTTGCGGAGTTTTTCCAGTTCTTTGACAAATTGGGCATGCGTTTCGGTAAACATTTCTTCCAGTTTTTTGCGAATATGGCCGGCGTATGCGGGGCAGTTGCCGTCGGTACTGATAGCGATTTGTAAATCACCGCGTTTGACCACCGCGGGAACAAAGAAATCGCACAATTCCGGCTCATCCACAACATTGCAGAGGATTTCCAATTCCTGACAATCGGCATACACTTTTTTGTTGACAGTTGGGTCATTGGTTGCGGCAATGCACAGGGTTGCTCCGACCAGGTAATCCTTGCTGTAAGGGCTTAAGACAATCTCAACATTGAGCATTGCAAAAGCATCTTCCAGTGTGGGCATAATGTGTTCTGCCACCACGGTAACACGAGATTCTGCCTCCACAAGAGCCTGTACTTTTCGCAAAGCGACTGTTCCTCCTCCCACAACCACGGTACGCCGACCCACAAGATTTAGATAAATCGGATACTTTGCCATACCATTATTATACCCTAATTCACAGCATCGATGTCAATGAAAAACACTCGGAGAGGGGATAAATGTTGCTTTGGATGCAATAATCCGCATTTTTCGGTCGAAAAAACGAAAAAAACTGATACACTGCCCGAATAAGTTGGTCGGATTTAAGAGAAAAACAATGGACACAAAAACACTACAATTAAATACGCCTTTGGATGAGGCTGCGGTGCGGAACTTGCACGCTAGCGACGCGGTCTGTCTGAGTGGTTATGTCTATGCTGCCCGTGATCAGACGCATAAACGGCTGTGCGAATTGATCACGCAGGGAAAGCCGCTGCCCATCGACCTGCAAGGTGCGGCGATTTACTTTGTCGGACCATCGCCGGCACGGCCGGGACGAGTTATTGGAGCCGCCGGACCGACGACTTCCAGCCGAATGGATGCTTTTAGCCCAATTTTGTATGCTCACGGACTTCGGGCGACTATTGGCAAAGGCTACCGCGGCGCAGAGGTGCGAAAAGCATTGCAAGACTATGGCGCTGTGCATTTTTCAGCGATGGGCGGGGCTGGGGCATTGCTCAGCAAACATATTATTGCCAGTGAATTAGTCGCTTATGAAGACTTGGGTTCTGAAGCCATCCGCCGACTGGAGTTCCGGGATTTTCCGCTGGTGGTGGCATACGATTTATACGGAAATTCTGTTTATAATAACAAATAATCATTAAGGATACATAATGAAAGTAGCATTAATCGGTTTACAGCAATCCGGTAAGAGTACGATTTTATCTGCCATCACAGGCAAGCCTGCTCCCATGACAGGCTCGACGGATATTCATGAACAAGTCGTGCCAGTGCCGGATGAACGGCTGGATTGGCTCAATGGCGTATATCAGCCGAATAAAGTCGTTCGAGCGACAATCGACTGTCTTGATCTGCCGGGGGTGTCGTTTGTGGATGAACATGGACGGGCGGCGGCACGGAAACTATTCGGCAATATTCGCATCATGGATTTGTTCGTGCTGGTTGTCCGGGCATTTAAGAACGATTCAGTTGCCGCGTATCGGGATCGCATTGATCCTATTAAAGATATTGAAGAGTTGCGAACGGAGTTTTTGCTGGCGGACCTTGAGATGGTTACAACCCGCATCGAACGTCTGGAAAAGCAGGTTCATAAGCCCACTAAGACGCAGGCACAGGATAAAGCTGAACTGGAACTTCAGCTTAAACTGCAAAAGGCGCTCGAATCCGAGCAGCCCATCAGCAGCGTCATCAGCAATGATCTCGAACGCGAAATCATCAAGCCGCTGGGTTTCCTGACGCTAAAGCCCATGATGGTGGTCATCAATGTCGGCGAAAACCAGCTTGATGCGAAATTTGACGTTTCCAAATCCGCCGGCGTGGGTGTGGAAGTCATCCAGCTTTGTGCCAGCATCGAAAGCGAACTGGCATTGCTGGATCCGGAAAGCCGCAAGGAATTTATGGCTGATATGGGACTGGAAAAGCCCGCGTCCATTCAATTTGTGCAAAGCTGTTACAAGACGCTCGGCCTGATCAGTTTCCTGACGGTCGGTAAAGATGAAGTCCGTGCCTGGCCGATTCCGGCGGGCATCTCCGCCCTCGATGCCGCGGGTAAAATTCACAGCGACATCAAACGCGGTTTTATCCGTGCCGAAACGATGGCATATAATGACCTCAAACAGCTTGGTGACGAAAAGGCCGTCAAAGCTGCCGGGAAAATGCGGCTGGAAGGTAAAGCCTATGTTGTTCAGGATGGCGACATTATCAACTTCCGGTTTAATGTATAGAGACGCAGAATTCGCGCCTTTACTGAAAGGAAGCAGAATATGGCGGGACTGATTATTGTTCTGGTTGTAGTGGTTATTGTGTTGCTTATCCCTGTTGCGATGTATAACAGCCTTGTCGGCAAACGCAACCAGATACAGAATATCTTCGGCACAATGGATGCGATGCTCAAAAAACGCTGGGATTTGGTTCCCAACCTTGTCTCGACTGTCAAAGGATATGCTCAGCATGAACGGCAGCTTTTTGAGCAGGTTACCCAGAGCCGCACCGGCGCTATGGGCGGACAAATGAATCCCAATCAGATGGTTCAATATGATAATGCTGTATCGAAGCTGATAGGGCTGTTTTATGCTACGGTGGAAAATTATCCACAGCTTAAGGCCGGCGAAAACTTTCTGCATTTACAGCGAACCCTCAACGAACTGGAAGAACAGATATCCGCTGCCCGACGAGCCTACAATGCTTCCGTGACTGACTATAATAATGCCGTAGAGATGTTTCCGACAAGTCTTATCGCCTCGGCGTTTCATTTCCAGCGTCAGTCTTTGCTTGAATTTTCTGAACAAGATAGCCAGGTTCCAGCCGCCGGAGACCTGCTGAAATGAAATCCATCGAGGAACTGAGGGAATTTTACGAGACGAGTCTTCAAACACAATTAGCCGAATTTGAGCGTCAGCGCCAAAGCATTGTAACAAAATCTCTGATTACATTGGGTATTGTCGTTGCGGTCGGGTTGGTCATTGGATTGTTTTTTATCGGTAAAGGTGCTTCGCCAATTATCTTTCTATTCATTTTAATTGGTGCATTGGTGGTTGGGGCTGGATTTGCCGGTTCACTTGCAAAAGAATATCGCCATGGGTTCAAATATGTCATTCTACGGAAGCTCATGGCGTTCATTGAGCCGGGGCTGGAGTATCGCCCGCAGGACGGTATGCCGAAACCCTTGTTTGAGGTTACGGGACTATTTCGGCATCAGATAGATCGCTACCGCTCTGAAGATATGTTTGAAGGCAAAAGCGGCAAAACTCAGGTCAGTTTTTCCGAAGTCCACGCCGAATACAAAACCACAACGCACACCCGCAAGGGCGGAACGCAGACCCAATGGCATACGATTTTCAAAGGCCTGCTGTTTATGGCGGATTTTAACAAGGAATTTCATGGCCAAACAAGGGTGCTGCCGGATACTGCCGAAAAGCTGTTCGGTTCGTTTGGGCAAACGCTGCAGTCCTGGTGTGCTTCGGCAGGGGAGCTTATCCGTCTTGAAGACCCGGATTTCGAGAAAGAATTTGTTGTTTACGGCACGGATCAGATTGAATCCAGATACATTCTTTCGACTTCGCTGATGGAACGGATACTTGCCTTTCGCCGCAAGGCAGGGGCAGATATTTATCTGTCTTTTCTTGGTTCGAAAGTTTTTGTTGCGATTTCAATGCAAAACAATTTATTTGAACCGAAGATGTTTTCTTCCGCGATGGGATTTGATACCATCGTTGAATATTACAACCAGTTGTCTTTGCCCATCGGGATTATCGATGATTTAAACCTCAATACCCGAATCTGGAGCAAGGAATAGAGCGGCAGCACATGCTACTGTGACAGGGCGACACGGAAAATGCAACCGACGGGGGATGCCTGAGCGACCTGAACAAAGCCGCGATGGGCTTCGGCGAAGCGTTTGACTAAAGCTAAGCCAAGGCCTGTGCCGGTGGTTTGTCGGGTGGATTCGTCCGCACAGCGGTAAAAGGCGTCGAATATCCGGTTTTGTTCGGAGCGGGGAACGCCGGGGCCGTGGTCTTCGACTTCAATGACAATGTGGTCTTTTTGTCGGCGGGTACGCAGGATAATCCGGTTGTCGGCGGCGGGACGTGCATATTTGCATGCGTTGTCAATCAAGTTGATCGCAATCTGCATCACGGCGTCACGGTCGAAAGTGAACGGCTCAAGGGCGGCAAATTCCGTATGCAATTCAAAGCCTGCTTTTTTGGTGCAGGGTTCCATCATCCGAGCGGCCTGAGCAAGGCATTCATTGACATCGCCGAGAGAAAACTGGTAATGTTTTTTCCCGCGCTGAATGCGGGAAAAATCCAGCACATTTTCAATTAGGCGGCTGAGCCGTTCGGTTTCCTGCCGCATCCCGGCGTAGTATTCCCGCCGTTTTTGCTCGGTGGGAACCCAGTCTTTTTCCAGCATTTCGGCGTACATCCGGATTGAGGTCAGCGGCGTGCGGAGTTCGTGCGAGACAGCGGAGATAAAGTCGTCTTTTTTGCGAGACAGGCGAAGCTGTTCATTGAGACTTCGCCACAGGCTGAACATCGCCAGCACGACCGCCACGGCTACCACGACTGTGATGGCATAAAACCAATCACTGAGCAGTGCAATGCGATTGCCGACCCATGCGGAATCCTGTTCGAGCAGGTGCAGCCCCAGTTCGCCGAAGCCGAAATCGAGAATGGCAGTATAAGCGGCATCCGGACGGCCATTGCGGGAGATATCAACTCCCATACCCTGACGCAGAAAACGGGTAGCGGAGTCTTTGACCTGATTGAGTAATTCCGTCTGGTTCAGTTGAAAGCCCTGAAGCAGATGTGTTTTTTCAATTTGAATATGCCGCAGCAGAAAGACCTGGCCGGAAAAGACGCCGCTATCACCGCTGGAATAGGGAACCAGCAGCGGGGCAAAAGGTTCGATACGGATTTGTACAGTTTCCTGCAGCTTGTCTGATAAGGCAGTTTTTTTTGCGGACTGTGGCTGTGATGGCATACCGGGCATACCGGGCATGCCACCCATGCCCGGCATTCTGGGCATTTCTCCACCAGCAACACCTTTGGATGCTTCATCTTTAACGGCATCGGTTTTGGTGTCGTAGGCAAAAGAGCTTGCGTCGGAGTCGATTGCCTCATTCATCACAGCCGGGGATTTGGGTTTGGCAGGAATTTCAGACCGTTTTTCCGTTTTCGCTTTTTCCATCTCTGCCGGGGCATTGCGAATATTCAATTCGGCGGCCTGCCGCTGCTGCTGAACAACCTGCACCTGCTGTTGCGGCTGGTCAAAACTGCGGACAGCGTATTTGCCGGTTTTGCTTTGGGCTGTCTGTTGCGGTTGCGCAAGAGGCTGTTGTGTTGAGTCTTTTTCCTCTGCTTGAATCGCGGATTGGGGTTGCAGCTGGGATGAGGTTGTGGTATCCCTGCGAGTACGATCATTCGATGAACGGCCGCTCAGACGGTCATCATAATACTCGTTGGTTTGGGCGGGCTGCGAGTATTGCATCGAAAGCCGCTGGGTTTCGAGAAATTTATTCCCGGCAAGAGTCGGCAGAAGATTGCTTTGCAGATTTTGGATATAGGGCTGAGGGCTTTGTGTCTGCCGCTTTGCGCCGGAATCGGGCTGGTAGGGCAGAATGATATTTTCATCCGGGTCAATCTGGAAATAGCCATACGCCAGACCGTTGGAAAGCGAATCGGCCAGCGGACTGCGGACAAATGCGGCGGCTTGATTAGCGGTTTCCGGCACATACAACGGCAGGTAGTCTGTATAGGGGCGTTTCTGCTCGGCGGCGATGAAATCGTCAAGTTTGCGTTTGACGTCGAGACGGATTTGTTCGGCGACGAAAACAAACTGATTCTGGCGTTCCATTCGCAGGCTCTGGGCGTGCATCCGCAGGGCGCTGTTACCGAGGATGATTAAGCCCGCCATCGCGGCGGCGATAATCAAACAAATTATAATAAAGCGTTTAACCATATAAGCCTGAATTTCAGTGATATTATGGATTCCATGTAAATTGATAGCCTGCGCCGCGGACAGTGTGGATCAGTTCCGCTTTGGAACCGGCTTCGACCAGCAATTCTCGCAGCCGGACAATGTGCATATCGACCGTGCGGGTTTCAATACCGTTCATCGATTCGCGCCAGGCGGCCTGATACAGCTCATCCCGACTGATAATCCGGTTTGGATTGGCCGCGAAAAACTGGATCATCGACGCCTGGCGGGGGTTGAGCTGGATTTGACGGTTATTGGCGGTCAGGGTCAATTGGGTCATATCGACTGTGAATGGGCCGAAAGTAAATTGCTGCCCAACGCTGCGAGTCGGATCCATCCGGCGAAAAATAGCACGAATGCGGGCAAGCAATTCTTCAAGCGAAAACGGCTTGGTGATGTAGTCATCGGCGCCAAGGTCGAGGCCTTCGATTTTTTCGTGCTGCTGGCCTTTGGCGGTCAGCATAATAATCGGTGTAATCAGTCCCTGCTTGCGCCACATCGCACAAAGCTGCTGGCCGCTGATGTGCGGCAGCATCAAGTCTAGCAAAATCAGGTCGAACTTATGCTGGTTGACGGTTTGATTTGCGGCCAGACCATCTTCGGCAATGGTTACCCTAAAGCCGTGAAAGTCTAGAAAGTCTTTGAGCCCGTTACGAATCTTTTCTTCGTCTTCGACAACCAGAATGTGTTTTTTTGTTTCCATAGGTAAAAATCAAAAATTAAACATCAAATGTCAAAATTGCGGACAGCCCCGCGGGCTGAACTATTAATATTATAGACTAAAACCCTGTCTTGCAATTGTAAATTTCATGTAAAACCTATTCATTTCTTTTTACAGACTCTTTACATCCACTTTTGAGGGACATGTCGTAAAATATAGGTAGCAGTTGAAATGTGAAATGAAAACCAATTATGAAAGGGAAGATTATGAGAGCCAAACAGTTAATTATGATGGGATTGGCGCTATGTCTGAGCGTCGGTGTATGGGCCAAGGAAGTCCATAGCATTACTTTATCGGCGGAGCCGGACAGAACGATTTTGCAGGCAGGGCAGATGCAGCGGGTTTATCTGCGTATTGGACTGACCGGCTGCCCGATAGAAGATCTGGAGAAGCGGGCTCCGGTGAATGTGGCGATTGTTATCGACAAATCCGGCTCGATGTCCTCAGATCACAAGCTGGAAAAGGCAAAAGAAGCGGCATTGCTGGCGCTGGACAGGCTGGGCAGTCAGGATATTCTTTCCATCGTGGCATACGACGATGAGATTGAAGTACTTGTGCCCGCGACCAAACTGGCGGATAAAGAGGCTGTCCGGCAAGAAATTCGCCGATTGCAGCCCGGAGGTTCGACGGCATTGTACGCAGGCGTGCAGAATGGAGCAAAGGAGGTTCGTAAATTTATCGCTAAAGAAAAAGTCAACCGCATCGTCCTGCTTAGCGACGGGCTGGCGAATGTTGGCCCATCCAGTCCGGAGGAACTGGGCAGACTGGGAAATTGTCTCGGCGAAGAAGGTGTCTCGGTTACGACCATTGGAGTTGGATTAGGCTACAACGAAGACCTGATGAGCAAGCTGGCGTTTAACAGCGATGGCGGACATTATTTTGTACGCTGCCCGAATGAACTGGCGGAGATATTCGACAAAGAATTTTCGCGCGCGATGTCGGTTGTCGCTCGGGATATACGGATCGAAATTATCTGTGGCGAAGAGATGCGGCCTGTCAGGATTTTAGGCCGACAGGGACAGATTGACGGCAGGTCCGTTACTATCGATATGCAGAATATCTACGGCGAGCATGAAAACTACGTCATCCTTGAAGTTGAGCTGCCAGCCCATTCCGAAGGTAAAGTCCGTGAACTGGCCAGCGTTTGCGCCAATTATTATGACATCAAGACCAGCACGACACGAAAAATGACCAGCGTGGTGGACGCTCGCTTTTCCGAGTCCAAAGCAGAGTCCGACTCGACGGTCACTCAGCGTGTGATGGCCAACGTTGTTGAACTGCTGGCGGTAGAACGCAACGAGGCGGCAATGAAACTGCGGGACGAAGGACAGATTGAGCAGGCTCGACAAATGCTGCGGGAAAACGCCGTCTATCTGGATTCCAGTGCCAAACAATATGATTGCCCGGAGTTAAGCAGTTATGGGGCAAAGAATGCAGGTCAGGCCGGTCAATTAGAGGACAAGGACTGGAACTGTAATCGCAAGGTGATGGTGGAAGAACAAGCCGCTCGGAAATCGCAGCGTTAAATTTGAAATAGAACTTAAAAGTGGAATTAACATTTATTCAAGGAGATTACAATGAAACGTATTATTGCATTATTGATATTTTGTATTGTATTTGCGTTTGCAATAGCCGAACCGATAACGGTCAATGGGCCGATTGACTCGGTGATTGTGTATCGCGGACAGGCGCTCGTATCGCGAAGTCTATCACTTCCTGATGGCGCCGGCGATATGGAATTGCTGGTGGAAAATCTGCCGGAAAAGATTTTGCCGGATAGCCTCTATGCCCAATCGGATGGAGCGATTTCGGTATTGAGCGTCCGCTATCGGGAGCAGGTTGTTAAAGAGGATACGCGGGAGGAAGTCAAGGCATTACACCAGCAGATTCTAACATTGCAGCGTCAGATTCAAAATGCCGGTTTCAATATACAAAATGCTGGAGATCGTATCGACCGTTATCGCGAGCAATGGAAACTAAGCGTGGATTCCGCCAATGCCGATTTGAATCGGGGAGTCCTGCAGCCGGAGGCGGTACAAAAGCTGACGGAATTTCTGGAACGCAAAAGTATTGAGCTGCATAAAGAAGTTGTTCGAATCACCAATGAGAAACAGGACCTTGAAAAGCAGCTTGCTGAGTTGGAAGCCAAACTTCAGCAAATGTCGGCAGAGCAGCAAAAAGTACTCCGGCAGGCGCTGGTGTATGTCAATCGTGCGGACAAGGGCAAGGCACAAATTTCGTTAAGCTATCTGGTACGGGATGCGAATTGGTCGCCGCAGTATAATCTACGTGCTGTGCAGGATCGCAAAATCGCAGGCGTGGAATATAATGCGGTGGTGCATCAGTCCAGCGGCGAGAATTGGGAAAATACGCAGTTGTTTTTAAGTACCGCCCAGCCGAGTGTGATTGCCGCGCCGCCGATGCTGTCGCCGATGCAGGTAACACTTGGAGTTGCCGGGCAGGGAGTAGGCGGACAACTTGCATTTGCATATGATATGCCTGCAAGTGCGGGCTCTAAGCCGGAACAGCAAGCTCAGCAGCCTGTATTTTTAGACCAAACCCAGGTATTTTCAAACTTGGCAAAGTCGAAGAAAGACAGCATCGCCAAAGGTATCAACGCGCAGCGAGAACTGAATTCCATTGCCATCAGCAATCAGATGATCGAGCTTGAGGCCGACCGGCGGATGCTGCTCGAGATGAAAGAGCGGGTTGCTGTGGTTACTCAGGCTGAGGGGGTTAGCGTGATGTATTCCTTACGCGGCAAGCTGTCTTTGCCCAGCCGGACGGAGCAGCAGATGCTCAATATCGCCGCATTTGAATGTCCGGCGGAGTTTGTCTATGTTGCCAGTCCGCTGCTGACCGATTATGTCTACTTACAAGCGGATGTAACTAATACCAGCGATACGATTTTGCTGCCCGGTGCCGCGTCGATGTTCCGCAA
>CAYTHV010000064.1:0-2995 GCA_964437685.1 uncultured Pirellulales bacterium | reverse complement strand
GGCGAATTTGTCGGGCGGTCGGATGTGAAGCTGGTTACCAGCGGACAGACCTTTACCGCCGGTTTTGGGATCGATTCACAGATTCAGGTTGTGCGTGAATTTCAGGACAAAAAAACCGATACGTTTTTGGGCAGTCGGCAAAATGAGCAGCAGTACCGCATCGCTTTAAGCAACTATAAATCATCGCCGATAAAGTTGCGGCTGCTGGAGCGTATTCCCTGGACGGAAAATAATTCGCTGGCTATCGAGCTTAAAAATACATCCCATCCGTTGTGCCAAGATGCTGAATATCTCCGTACCGAACACAGTAAAGGTTTGCTCAGGTGGGATTTAGAGCTTTCAGCAGGGTCTTTTGGACCTAAGGCAACGATTGTAACTTATTCTTATACAATGAAATATGACAAATCGATGTCGGTTGTGCCGACAGGACAGGATCGTTAGAAATTTAGTATCGCAGCAGTTTCGAAAACGGGGACAGGGATAGCGTTGCGGCGGTTAAGCCGTATTGTACCTGTCCCCGCTTACAGTCCTCAAAAATTCACACAACCGCAATTATTTGTCTGTCTGGTCTTGAAAATCTTCTTCAAAACCGACTATCGCGGAATCGTTGCGGTTCTAAACGACAGTCCCGATCTATGCGAGTGCTTTGATCTGACCTCGGTACCGCATTTTACCACATTACAAAAAGCATCCCAGCGTTTGTTACGTCTGAAGGTTGCCAAGAGCCTCTTGCACAGTACCGTTGAGCAATCCGCCATTGATTTGGCTGCGATGGATTCCACCGGTCTGGAAGCCGGACATATCAGCCAATACTTCGTACGGCGTAAACGCTCAAAACAGCTTGAAATAGAAGAAGAAACCTATTATAAGCGATTTCCAAAACTTGCTGTCGTCTGTAACTGCAAGAACCATCTGATTCTTTCGGCTATCACAACTCGGGGGCCGAGTGTTGATATCAATCAGTTTTACGATACCCTAAAACCAGCAGTCGAGCAGTACAGGATCAAGCATCTTCTGGCCGACGCCGGATATGACAGTGAAGCCAATCATCAGTATGCAAGAGACGTCCATCATATTAAAACGACGATTCCGGCCAGACACGGAAGACCCACCAAAAAACTGCCGAAAACAAAATATCGCAGAGAGATGCGAACCGATTTCGACAAAGAAAGCTATGGCCGACGGTGGCAGGTCGAAACGGTTTTCAGCATGATCAAACGAAACTTCGGATCAGCCTTGCGAGCTAAACATTATTGGTCACAAGGACGTGAAATGATGTTGCTTGTATTAACACACAACATCGCCATCATCCTACTTGTCAAAGAGCTTTTCTACAGAGCAGGTCAAAAGCCTTTTATTCATTGCATATGGCTTCAAGAGCGTTCTGAAAAAGATGCCGTCTGTGTCAATTTGGGAGTGCATCTTGATTTTGTTTTTGTTTCAGGAAAACTGCATATTCCACCTGTGACTGAAATAGAACAAATATACTGTGAGGTTAAAGACAGGCTGGCTTCATCAAATTGGTGGCTTGCGAAACCAGCAAAAGAACAGGTTACATCAATAAGAATGGCGATGGAGCAAGAAGGGGTAATATTTTTTGAAAGATACAAAATATTCCCAGGCTTTCTTGAATCAATTACGATTGATGATATTAATACAGGCGAGGTATTAAAGTATTTGCCTGGAATGACCTATATCCGCCTTGCGTTATTTCTTGCCCGTGTAAATGATTATATTGGTAGAAGAGAGAAGGCTGTCCAATTTTCAGAATATGGACTAAAAAATATAGGGGTGGAAAATCCTCAAAAAGGGAAACCTGTTTTGTATTCCGAAGCTGTTATTGCAGGAAGTGGTCGTGCATATAGTTGCCTGGTAGCTGCTCTTAAAGCCTTCGGCCGTGGATGGGGGAGATAGTTTTAAAGTTTATTGCCAAAGTAAAAAGGAGAATATTATGGGAATTCCGGGTTTGATCATTACGGAAGAAATGGTACCACATTTGCAGGAAATGTTGGAATCAGCGGGTATTAAAGTAGAGAAGGAAATATACCCTGAAGAAAAAAGACCTTTGAAACTGCCTCCGGCATATGAAGGAAAGTAGTTTCTTTTAAAAGGCCCAGGGTTTTGTCTGCATTGTGAAAACCAGAAAGGAGAACGGGTTAAATTGGGCTTTGGACGTCTTACGATAGAGCCTTATCCTCTGTCAGTCGCAATACGGCCACTGCCGCAATCCTTATGGAAGACATTTATACGACGACAGAGGAACATGCTTGTCGATGAGATTATAGCTGTTCTCAAAGAGAATGGTGCACAAGATTTTGATGTTTTAAAAAAAACGGAACAAAAAGTTAGTTTCAGGGACGACAAATTAAAATGCTATATTGTCAAGCTCAGCAGGTAAAAAATAAGCATTTTCTATCCAGAACTACTTTTCATAGATAGCAATCATAGTACAAAAGCATCAAAATAGACACAATTAAGTTCGTTGGAAATGACTTTAACTCTTTTTAAGGAAATGAATTACGCGAGAATAATATTTATACCCCACGAGATAACGTTCTTTGTGGTGTTGTCGGCTTATTAACAGAGGCAAGATTTTTAAATGCGACAAATTCGCCATTATATGTCTTTTATTGACCGCTTTTCTGGGATAGAACCGTATTTGCAGAAAATGACACCGGATTAATGATTTGTAAATATATTTTTACTCGGATAAAATAAAATTTATGAGTTAAAATAAATATTACATTTCGTCCTGGACTACTATAAATATATCGAAATGGCGTTAACTGTATATAACTGCTTATATTAAATATGATTATATTTAATTTAAATAAGGTTTTGGGTGAGATTGTTGCTTGATGTGGAGGCGGGGGAAAATATTTTCAAAATAATCTATTGACATTTGGCATTTGTGTAATATAAAATGACACCAGTGTCATAGATGAGATTGGAATGTAATATATGACTGTTCAAACAACAATGCGTGTCATTGAAA
>CAYTHV010000063.1:0-17006 GCA_964437685.1 uncultured Pirellulales bacterium | reverse complement strand
ATATCATCCTTTTGTGCAGGACTTGCTGAAAGACAAGGCGATGGTCCGAAGACCGGACGTAAATTGTGAGTCAACTCTGCATGGATTGCGTCAGATTGATACATGGCTGGGCGATGTCAAATGGGACGTGATTCATTTCAACTGGGGCCTGCACGATCTGATACGCAGCAGGACTGACAATCGTGACCCGGCCCACATTGCAAGTGTTCCGCCGCAGGTGCCGCTTCCGGAGTACGAGAAGAATCTAAGAAAACTGGTCGAGCGGCTAAAGAAGACTGGAGCAAAGCTGGTCTGGGGTACAACAACGCCCGTACCTACAGGCTGCATGTTCCGTCTTTCTGGTGAGGAAGTGAAATACAATGAAGTCGCATTGCGGGTAATGAGGGATGAGAATATCCCAGTTGATGATCTACACGCCGTAGTGTTTCCTAATCTGTCGGAACTCCAAGATATTAACGACGTGCATTTTAATCTGAAAGGTTCAGAACTCCTGGCAAAGGCGGTGGTTTGGTCTATTATTGAACAGCTAAACCGCGCATGATACAAGTATTGATCTGCATCTAACTCTTTGCTCTCTCACAAGTTGATATTGAAAGTTTCGTCTGACAAATTCAGTAAGGTTGCCGAACTTTATGCTTTTAATCTCTCGTGAATGCCTGGATTTGCGGCAAAAAGTTTGCACTGCGCAGAGTATCGCGTGCCCTACAAAAATGTGCGTCACGAAGACGCGGGAGGTGTATTATGTAGAAACTGAACGTGTCATGCTCCACGAGTGATGGAGGATTGGCCCTCCGTCGTCGGTCGGCAGGGGCCAGGCGACAAATCGCCATGACGCTGCATCGGTCAAGAGCCGTTGTGGTGAGCGGTCATGGAGAAGGCGCGGTGAGACTGCGTCAGATAAGCTGTCAGGAGACGAACGTAAGTGAACCATGTGAAGAGGCGTCGTAAAGGGAAACATGATGTCAAAAGCAGTATTCATTTTTATGCTGTTATCAGTACAGGCGTTATCCGGTCTTGAACGGGCGATGCACTACGAAACCGCTGCGATGACTGGACTGAGGGCGGCGGAACTAAGAGCATTAAAGGTAGGCGATTTTGATTTTATGGCAAATGTCGTCCGTCTGGCAGGTGAGTACACAAAGAACCGCAAGGACGCAATCATTCCGCTAAAGCCTGATTTTGCGGTTAGGTTAAAGACTTTCTTTGCGGGTAGGCTGCCGGATTGCCATGCATTCAAGACGGCGGCGAGTGCGCACGAAGTTAGGGTACTGCGGGCAGACCTCAAGGCGGCTGGCATTCCTGAGAAAGACGAAAGCGGGCGGGTTTTTGATTTCCACTCTTTCCGGGTCTTTTTTGCCTCGATGCTGGCGGCTGCCGGAACGAATCCAAAGACGGCAATGGAGCTGCTGCGTCATAGTGATATCAGGTTGACAATGAATACCTACTCTCATGCATACCGGGAAAGCCTGACGGCTGCGGTTGATACGCTGCCGAATCTCGACACCAGCAATCTTGAAAATGCAAAAATGACCGGTACTGATGACCAAGCAGCCGAAGTGCTGCCGTTGATCGCGGAAGAAATCAGGGACGAAGCTAAAAACTATGACCATAGCTTAGTCTATGAAAACAGTCTAAAAGAAATTGAATCGGTCTGTTCTGGACAGATAGAAGACTCAAGGAATGCATTAAAAATCGGTTTTCAAGATAAAAAAAGCGGTTTTCAAGTGCAAGAATGCATACCCTTGAAATCCGCTCAAAAATGGAGGCGAGGGGATTCGAACCCCTGTCCCGAGACATTTCAGGCCGGTCCTCTACGTGCATAGTCGGTACTTTGAGATTCGCCCGGCAAGACGTCTATCGACAGGCTTCCTGCGTCGCTATTCCGCTAAGGTTTTGCCTTGATGCCGCGAAAGAACATCTCAGCTATCCCGCTTTTCGTCGCAAGGGGTAAGCTCACGGGAAAAGCTTACCGTTGCGGGTTGCGTAATTTACGCAGCCATTTGGTACTGGTAGTTGCCAGTTAAGTTTTTTAACGGAAGTTTAACGAGGCCAACCGTTATCCTCGACACGCCAACCGACCATCAACTTATCCGGTCGAAGCCTTTCGCCCCCGAAATGCTTATTTAAGTATTATACCAAATCATAAGGAATAGAACAAGACCTGTTTTTAGGTATGAGAGATTGGGTAAATAATATATATAGATGTTCTATCAGGAAGTATGGAATATCCAGAGAAAACGCACAATATTGCTATTTTCGCCAAGCGGCCTTGCGAACCATCAATGGGGGCATTTGCTGGGGGGAAACCCTGGTCATATCCTTGCGGACACAACTGCGCGTATTGGGAAACAGGTGGGGCTCATCCTGTGCCAGGAGCCGTTTAATCCGTACTTTTTTGAGCCAATTCATTAAGTTCATAATTCACCTACCACCAAAACCTTTTTCCACTTCTGTTGTATCGGACAGGAAAAACGCCGACTTAACCAGACATTGCTTTTTACTTTTGTCAAAAAAAGGATATAATTGAGAATAATGCTCGCCGGGGATCAAGGGATACCGCCCCAGGCGCAATGAATTATCTACTATTATAATTGACTAACTTATTACCGGACTGTCTATGATACCTATTAATCGTGAAAGCAAAACGAGCATTCATTTTGGCGTCAATTTTCTAATTGCCGGGGCATGGGGACATGAAAAAGGCGCATTATTGAATTTTCAGAGAGCTTTACTGGATGGCGGACTGGAATTTTCACAGACTAATGCCCGTTCCAATGGTTTTACACTGGTTCGCACGGAACCATCTGCGTTGCAAGTTGTTCTGGAGGCGACTGCTCCGCAGGTTCAGACGCTGCAAATTATCGCGGGTAATCCACAGTGTGATTTGGACATGTTTGGTCGCGATTGTGAGGCGGTAACCGCTGCCTATCAGAAAACCTGGCCGATGCCGCAATATCAGATTCTCAGTACCAGCGGTTGTATCCGGCATCTGTACAGCACGAAAACCCATGCGTTCCAATATCTTTGGGAACAGCGACTGGGACAAAATCCACGGGATTTTGCGGTATTGGGTAGCCGTCCTGTCGCAGGCGGCGGGTTGCGGCTTGTACTTCCGCCTCATGCCAAGGATAATGCGGAACCGGCCGGAATTGAAATCCGTATTGAATCATTTATGCGGGAAACACAAAAATTGTTTGTCGAGACTGTTTTTAACTGGCCAAGACCGAGAGTGATTGTCGAACAGCAGGGCTTCCAAGCTCCTGCCCGACTGAACGAAATCGAATCTTTTGCCGCTAATGACGTCTGGAGCTTTATTGCCAAACAACAGCCGGGAGAATGAGAACAGATTAGATTGGCTTTCATGATAAGCTATTGCATTCAAGAGGGATAGGGAGTGTGAATATTTGTATATTTTTTAAATTCCGGACGCAATAGTACTTATTTTTGTTCCTCAAAATGACGGTTTTGAAACTACTCATCAAAGGCGTTGGCTAATATACCCATTTTTATTAATTAAATCATTAGATAGTTTACGTCTAAAGTGATTATAACTTTATATAAATAAAGAAGTTGTGTTTATATTATTGAGTTGTATTCCATCGGTTGAGCATAGACGGATTTCATTCAAAAACATCTAAAATAATATTTTCCTCAAAATTATTCTTGACGTGCTAATTCTAAAATGATATCCTTATCATGAGAACGATATCATTGAGAGATAAATATAAAATGTATGCCAATGAATTGCAAATGAGAGTAAAAAGAAAACCGAGCCTAATTCAAGTTGCAGAGTTGGCAAAGGTTAGCCCTGCTACTGCTGCACGCGCATTCGCGAATGCCGCATTGGTTGCAGAGAAAACCAGGCGGGATGTTGTTGCGGCGGCTGAGGAGTTGGGGTATAAGCCCAACATTCTTGCCAGGGGGCTGCGAGGTGGAAGGACGCAAGCCATCGGTATCTTGTGGTCTTTGGGTGGACCTCATGCAGCTGTGCAGATGACACGCAGTCTTACTATTCGTGTCCAAAGGCGTGGTTATGTTCCTTCGGTGATGGATAACACCTTTGATGATAGAGAAATCGGTAAGGCGATTGAGGAATATGCTCTCCGTGGTATAGATGGTGTTGTCGTTGAGTGGGGGCCGCCGGTTCCAAAGGACAAAGATTTAAGCCTGCTTCTTAAACGATTTCCTGCAGTGGTAGCTGTTACGCCTGCTTATCTCGGGTTGCCCGTCGATGAAATAGTTCAAGACCGGTTTGGAGCCATCCACGCCGTGGCGGAACATTTTGCAGGAACCGGGCGGTCTCGTCCCGGCATTTTGATTCCTGTTAGTTCGGCAAAAGCTAAAATTGATGCTTTTGTGAAACCATTAGAAGAAAAAGGCATCCCTTTGTCCGCGATTTCTATTATAGATTGCCCTTGGGGTTCGAGTCAGGTTGTTACTCAAACCTATTATGTTATTCTTGTTGAGAGGTTTCCCATGGGTCAGAAAGGTGTTTTGCCAGATTGTCTGTTCTGTGGCGCCGATGAGGGGGCGATAGCCGCAGTTGCCTGGGCAAAGTCTCGGGGTTTGCGTGTTCCTGAGGATATTGCAATCGTTGGGTTCAATGACAACGACGGCCTGAAGTTTTTAGACCCCCCGATTGCGAGTATTTCTCGACATAACTATAGCGTTGCCGACGCGATTGAAGAATTATTGTTCAGTCGATTGGAGTCGCCGCAATTACCTGTGCGCAATCGACAAATTTCAATGGAATTCATTTGGCGTGAATCTGCCGGTTAGTTTGCATACGGAGCAAACAGTTAAATATCGTTCTGGAAAAAACCTCAATTATAGATTTTGGAAAGGAGGTTAAAAGCCAAATTAGTGAAAAATGAGATTGTGTTGTATTTTCTGAACTGAAAATTGTTAACTAATATTTTGGAGGAAGAACAAAATGAGAAAGTATCAGATTATTTTGGTTGTAGCAGGGGTTGCTTTACTTGGAAGCGGAATTGCGAAAGCTGCATTTATGGATTTTGTTACTGTTGGTGATACTGGAAATGCAGCAGATACACGATTAGTGAGAGGCGCCTATACTTTTGGAGCAGTGGATTATACTTATGACATTGGTAAGTACGAGACCACCAATGCTCAATATGCGACATTCCTCAATTCTGTTGCCGCCAGCGATACGCATGGTTTGTATAATGCCAATATGGCAAATTCATCTTACTCGAGCCGTGGAGGTATTGTTCGGAGCGGTACGGCCGGATCGTACACGTACAGCGCAATTGCGGGACGCGAGAATATGCCTGTAAACTGGGTGAGTTGGACCTCTGCGGCAAGATTTGCCAACTGGATGCATAATGGTATGCAGAATAATGCTGTGACAACTGAGTATGGCGCATATAGCAATGTTGATTCGGAACCCGCGACCCACGATTCAGGCGCTAAATATTGGATTCCCACTGCCGATGAATGGTATAAAGCGGCTTACTACAAAGGCGGCAGTACCAATGCCGGATATTGGACATATTCAACGCAGAAAGATTGGGCTCCAGTTGGCGGACTCGATCCAACGGCTTATCCCGCCTCGAATCGCGTGAATTTTAACGCAAATAATTATGATTTTGGTCAGGGGTATGACAATGGCGACTTTGTGAGCGTTGGTTATTACAATCAGACGGCTAACGTGTACGGCACATTTGACCAGGGCGGAAATGCATTTGAATGGAATGAGGGATATGCTTTGGGTGGCTATCCTTCCACGTACCGGTGGCGCAATGGCGGTTGTTTTCTGCAGAACACCGCAGGAGAAGTATCGTTTGACTCCTTGAGTGTGGCGGTTGCGGCGAACGGACAAAATGTTACGGGTTTCAGGCTTGCGACAATTCCCGAACCTGCAACGATCTGCCTGATCAGCATGGGAAGCCTGGTTTTGCTGCGTAAACGTAAATAGAGAATGATGAATAACCCCGGGGGGCACGTTTTATGTCGTGCTCCCCATATTTGAAAATCTGAATCGAAGCAAATAAATAGGTGAAAGATATGAGACAGAGGATTTTACAAACAAGCGGCCGGCGGAATACGGACAGACCAAAGAGAATTGCGAGGAACGCTTCCCGTGCCAGAAAACAGGCGATGGGATTTACATTGATCGAATTGCTGGTTGTAATCTCGATTATCGCTCTTTTACTTTCAATACTTATGCCGGCGCTGCAAAGAGCAAAAGATTCGGCGAAAGCAGTTGTATGCCTTGCGAATTCAAAGCAGATGGGTTACGCGATATCGCTCTATGCCGAAAATAACAAGGGTTGGCTGCCTCAGGCCGGTGATGATCGCTTCGGACCAGGATTTGGAACTGCTATACGTCCCTATCTTGCAATTGATGAAAGCAAAAACGTCATCAATCCATTAAGCGGCGGCAGCAAATATATGTGGTGCCCAAGCCAAAAACAGCAGTATGGGTTTGCATCGTATGGTCTTAATTACATAAATGTATTCAGTATCGACAGTAATGGCAGTTGGGGCAGTCCCAGCTTAGATAGAAGTTCGCGTTTTGATAAAGTTCCGAAGGCCACATTCTTAATTTCAGATTCGAGCAGCAACTGGGTATTGTCGCCAACACGCTGGGTGCTTGATTTTGATTCGGATAAAGACAAACTGCCCGATTCCAATCGAAGTATGTATAACAGATATCCCAAGGAATGTCAATATAATGCGTTTGCACCGAGACACCGTGGTTCAGGCAATGCATTATTCGGCGACCTTGGGGTCCGGCCGGTTAAACTCGAGGCATGGATTACCAATGAGGGGAAACTCTGGGGCAAACCGCAGCGATAATAAATTTGAATGTTAGAGATAAAAATTTCAATATAATATTCGGAGGAACAATCTATGTGTAAAATCATGTATATTTTGGCTTTTGGTTTTGTGTTTAACAGTTTTTGTTCAGGCGAGACAACAAAAAAAGTTATCCAAATGGGATATGATGACCCCAATACCGCTTTTTTTGCAGCCAATATCGCGGATATGGAAAATCAACCGTTTGATGGGACCGATTTTTTTGCGGAACCTTTAAATCCGACTACCAGAAATCAGTTTGCCTGGCAGTGCTGGGGCACAACGGTGTTTAATCGTGCCGTTATGCAGCATGCCATTGACGAACTCAACGCCGTCAGCGACTATGGTACATTTACAGAAAACTTTTTGAGAATAACTGTAGCAGCCGACAAGGATGTAACCTGGTTTGTGGATTGGTTTGATGATGTTAATTTTCCGTCGATTGTCTCGAATATGGCAACTGCGGCATGGATTGTCAAGCAAGGCGGGGCAAAAGGTCTTATGTTTGATCCCGAATCCTACTCGGGACAGTTATGGTCGTATGCAGCGCAGGTACATAAAGGAACAAAGACGTTTGCCCAGTATCAGGCCCAGGTTCGGTTGCGAGGACAGCAGGTTATGCAGGCAATGCAGGCGGAAGACCCCAATCTCCTTGTTTTCCTACTGGGCGCTTACAGTTATGTCTGGGGACCAAGCCAGATCAACGGTAATGTGGCTGAATTGCCGAATGTCGAGTATGGGCTGCTGCCGGCATTTTTGGATGGAATGCTGGATGTCGCGGGTTCTGGCATACGATTTTTCGATGGATACGAAGCGTCCTACAAGTTTAAGACGCTGACGGAATTCCAAAATGCGAAAACTGTTATGACAACCGGCTGTCTGCCGATTGTGGCGAATGATGCAGCATACGCCGCAAAATTCAAGTTTGGGTTTGCTCTATGGATGGATGCGGATTGGCGTACAGGCGGCTGGCATACGAATCCCAACGAGTATTCTTTAAACTATTTTACGCCGGATGAATTCGAGTCGGCCCTGAAAAATGCGTTAAGTGTGAGTGATGAATACGTTTGGATTTATTCAGAGACTCTGTTTTGGTGGAATATCCATGGTGGTTTCAAGAATGTTCCCCCTGCTTATAAAGCAGCGGTTCTGTTCGGCAGTTCACCGAATTTTATGGAGTTTGTCGCTGTCGGCGATCCTGGAAATGCGACCGATACAAGGGTGGTCACGTGGCTGGGCGCGAACTATTATTTTGGGGATGTAAATTATGAATTTCAAATCGGTAAATATGAAGTAACCAATACCCAGTATTGTGCATTTTTGAATGCCGTCGCGGCAAGCGATCCTTATGGTTTGTACCTTCCTGAAATGGGCGATTCTACATTCCCCAACAGAGGAGGTATCACTCAAACCGGCAGTGATGGCAGCTATACCTATAGCACGATTCCCGGGCGAGCACATATGCCTGTAAACTGGGTTAGTTGGCGGTCCGCCGCAAGGTTTGCAAACTGGATGCACAATGGTATGCAGAGCGACCCGGCAACAACAGAATATGGCGCCTATGACGCGAGTACATTTGTTGGTACAGCTCCCAATAAAGAGGATCAAGCCGCTCATTCTTCGCAGGCAAAATACTGGATTCCAACCATCAATGAATGGTATAAGGCGGCATTTTATAAAGGCGGCGGGACCAATGCAGGTTACTGGACGTATGCCACGAAAAGCGATGTTGCCCCAGCTTCCGGCCCGTTTGATGATTTTTCAAACCGAGCTAGCTATAATGCTGACAATTATGATTTCGGCGATGGCTTTGATAAGGGTGACATGGTCTCCGTGGGCTTCTACACGGCTTCGCCGGGTCCTTATGGAACATTCGATCAGAGCGGCAATATTTATGAGTTGCTCGAAGAGTGGAGCCCCGGTTATGAAAACGATTTACGGGTCAGGTATGGCGGCGCCTGGAAATATAGCAATTCCGACCAGTTAGCTTATAATACCATGAGTTATGATTGGAATGGCGCGTATTCTGAAACCGGGTTCAGGCTGGCATACAGCGGCGCTCGATGCCTGACTCCGATCCCGGGCGATGTGCACAATGATTGCAAAATCAATATCATGGACATCGCCATCGTGGCGGAGCATTGGCTGGAATGCAACCTGTTTCCCCAGACCGCGTGCCAGGAATAAAAAAGAGTAATATGCTGTTATTGAAAAGGAGAATATCTATGAGATATTTTAGCAAATCAGTGATAATGGTTGTCGTAATGTGCGGATTCGCCCTGTGTTGTGGAGTAGCATTTGGTGTGATGGAATTTGTTCCGGTTGGTGATCCGGGCAATGCTCAGGATACGCGTCTGGTTCGAGGCGCTTATTATTATGGAGATGTAAGCTATATTTATCAGATCGGCAAGTACGAGGTTACCAATTCGCAATACGCAGAATTTCTGAATGCGGTTGCGGCGAACGATCCTCATGGTCTGTATAACACGAATATGGGAAACTCATCCTATTCGAGCAGAGGCGGTATTTCTCGGAGCGGTACGTCGGGTTCCTATGCATATAGCACAATCGCAGGTCGTGAAAACAAGCCCGTAAACTGGGTTAGCTGGCGGTCGGCTGCGCGGTTCGCGAATTGGATGCATAATGGCAAGCAGAATAATTCTGCCACGACTGAATATGGCGCCTATACCGATGTTGATTCAGAGCCGACGACTCACAATCCCGGCGCTTTATACTGGATTCCCACTGCGGATGAATTTTATAAGGCTGCTTACTACAAAGGCGGCGGGACGAATGCCGGGTATTGGACCTATCCGACGCAAAGCGATACGACTCCTGTAGGCGGGCCAGCTCCTACGCACCTTAACAAGAAAGTTAATTACCAGGCCAATAATTATGACTTTGGTGAGGGATTGGATCACGGCGATCTGGTTGCTGTCGGAAATTATTATGAATCGTCGAGTTCATACGGTACTTTTGATCAGGGCGGAAATGTATTTGAGTGGAATGAGGAACGTGCCGAGGGGGGATACCCTGCGACATATCGCTGGCGTAATGGCGGTTACTTCCTGCAGAATACCGTATCAGAAGTTTCTTATGATTCTCTAAGTGTGGCTGTCGCAGCCAACGGACAAAATGCCACTGGTTTCAGGCTTGCCGGTTTTATCGCATCGTATTGCACGGAACCTGTCCCGGGTGATGCAAATGGAGATTGCAAAGTTGATTTGGCGGATTTTGCCGTTATAGCATCTCATTGGGCTCAGTGCAATTTAGACCCTGCTGAGGCGTGCAACTAAGCATAATAAGTTACAAATCCATCCGGAGACATAAATGTCAATTGTGAAGATTGCCCTGGTTGGCGCAGGCAGCCGCGGGAGTATTTATTCAAACTATATACTTGAGCATTCCGACGAAGTAAGGCTTGTCGGTGTTGCAGAGCCAAGAGAATTTTATCGAAGTCAGTTTGTTCTAAAACATCAAATTCCTGATGAAAATGTTTTTACTGACTGGAGAGCCTTGGCGTCACGTGAAAAATTTGCAGATGCTGTGATCATAGCGTTACAGGATTCTTTGCATGTTGATGCGACTTTGGAACTGGCAAGAAAAGGGTACCATGTTTTGCTCGAAAAGCCCATGGCGACAACAGAGGACGGTTGTTCGCGTATTGTTGATGCTGTTACAAAGGCTAAAATAATTTTCAGTGTATGCCATGTATTACGATATACTCCATATAGTCAAAAACTCAAAGAGATACTTGGTTCCGGGAGAATAGGAGATATTGTCAGTATCCAGCATTTAGAGCCCGTTGGTTATTGGCATCAAGCTCATTCTTTTGTGAGAGGAAACTGGAGTAATCAGGCCAATTCAACTTTTATGCTGCTGGCAAAATCCTGTCATGATCTCGATTGGATTCGATTTATTGCAGGTTCCAAATGTGTGAAGATATCTTCATTTGGTAATCTTAAACATTTTACAAAGAACAATATGCCGAAAGATGCCGGGAACAGGTGCCTGGAATGTAATTATGAGCCGAAGTGTCCCTACTCGGCAAAAAAGATATACTTGAACCGGGCTATGCAGGGACATTTTTGCTGGCCGATCGATACGATAACGAGTGACTTAACTATTGAAGGAGTATTAAATGCCCTGCGAACCGGTCCCTATGGCAGGTGTGTTTATTTATGCGATAATGATGTAGTTGATCACCAGGTTGTAAATATGTTGTTCGAGGATGGCAAAACGGCGGTTTTTACAATGACGGCATTTGCCGAGCTGGCTCAAAGAAAAACACGGATTTTTGGAACACGGGGCGAAATTTATGGGGATGGTTCGAAAATTCTCAT
Organism: uncultured Pirellulales bacterium; assembly: GCA_964437685.1. Classification (GTDB taxonomy): domain Bacteria; phylum Planctomycetota; class Phycisphaerae; order Sedimentisphaerales; family Anaerohalosphaeraceae; genus Anaeroglomus. The sequence goes on along the minus strand of CAYTHV010000063.1, from coordinate 5,841 downwards.
ACACGATTTTCTAACCGACAAGACGGAAGAACTGGACACGTCGGCAACCGCCGGGTCTATTTATGTCGGCCATGGTGGTGGCGACCATGGTTTAATGAAAAACTTTGTTACAGCAGTTTCGGAACGAGACCGCTGTAAGATATTGACAGGCCCGGAGGAAACGCTGGAGTCTCATCTGATGGTTTTTGCTGCGGAAAAATCACGTCAGGAAGGGCGGATGGTTTCGCTTTAGATTTACTCTGATTTGCTTATGAAAAAAATAGATCATAACGTTGATTTTTGTGTGATTGGCGGCGGAATGGCCGGTTTGTGTGCTGCGATTACCGCCGCACGTCACGGACTCAAGGTGGCTCTGATACAGGATCGCCCTGTTTTGGGAGGTAATGCATCCAGTGAAGTTAGAATGTGGCCGAGTGGTGCGTGGGGAGAAAATAACCGTGAAACGGGGATCATTGAAGAACTTCTTTTGGAAAATTACTATTTAAATCCGCTGTCCAATTATCATATTTGGGACAGCATACTTTATGGGAAAGTCCGATACCAGGAGGGTATCACATTATTATTAAACAGTTCCTGTGTGGACGTAGAAATGCAGGGTACGCGGATTCAATCCGTCAAGGCATGGCAATTGACCACGGAAACCTGGCATACGGTTAGCGCGAGCGTTTTTGCAGATTGTTCAGGTGATAGTATCCTGGCGGTATTGTCAGGGGCCGAATTCCGCATCGGAAGGGAATCGCGCGAAGAATTTAATGAGGATATCGAGCCGGTTATTGGCGACAAAAAAACGATGGGGATAAGTTGTCTGATTCAGTTCAGAGAAACGGACTCGCCTCAGCAGTTTATTCCGCCGAAATGGGCTTATGTGTTCAAATCGGATGCGGCCCTGAATAATCGTGGACACCGAATTCATGAGACGAATTTTTGGTGGATTGAATTAGGTGGCGTAAATGACAGTATTCACGACAGCGAACAGATGAAAGATGAACTTTTAAAGATCGCGTTTGGCGTTTGGGATCATATCAAAAACCATGGAGATCACGGGGCAGAAAACTGGGCCTTGGATTGGATCGGCTTTTTGCCCGGTAAACGGGAAAGCAGGCGATATATCGGAGATCATATTCTTACTCAAAACGACGTTCGTTCTGAAGGACGTTTTTCTGATATGGTTGCCTATGGCGGCTGGCCGATGGATGATCATGACCCGCAGGGATTCCATCAGCCCGGAGAGCCAACTATTTTTCACCCCGCTCCATCTCCCTATGGGATCCCATATCGGTGTCTTTATTCTCGTAATATCGAGAACTTGTTTTTCGCAGGACGCAATATCAGTGCGACTCATGCCGCTCTAAGTTCGACTCGTGTGCAAAGAACCTGTGCGCTATTGGGTCAGGCGGTGGGAACGGCGGCGTCTATTGCGGTAAATTATTCCACAACACCCAAAGGGGTATATCAGCGATATGTAGATGAATTGCAGCATAAACTGATGGAGGATGACAGTTATCTTCCATGGCATGCGCGACCGATTCCGAAACTATCGAAGACGGCGGAATTGACGGCATCCGAGGGTGATCCCGAACCATTGAGAAATGGCATTGACCGGACTATTGGGAATGACGATAATGGATGGACGGGATCCTTAGGGGGTTGGGTTGAGTATTCTTTTGCACAACCTGAGGATATAAAACAAATACGCCTTGTTTTTGACAGCGATCTCAATCGTAAAGGATTGGGCATGCGCTGGTGTTATCCGCATCTGTCTGAACCGTTTCATATGCCTAAAACTTTAGTCAAAGCGTATCGTGTTGAAGTTAAAACAGGATGCGATGGGAATAAGTGGCAAAGCGTGTTCTATGAAAATGAAAATCATCAGCGATTGGTTCGTATCCCGCTTTCCGTTAAAACAATTGCTGTCAGAATTATACCGGAAGCAACCTGGGGGGCGGATAAAGCTCATCTATTTTCATTTGATGTGAGATAAAGCTGTTTATGTCTGCCTAAGAGGTCAGGAAACGAGGAATTGTACACAGGGGCAAATACTTAACCTCTCAATTTAAACGAACAATGAGAGGAAGATGGAGCATTGCAGGAAGTTGTAGGACTTGGTCAACACGATATTTTGTTTAAATTTACAAATCAGATACATTATGAATGAAAGGACGAAATTATGATTAGTAAAAGGATTTGCATCATCGCAATTTTTGTTTTTTGTTTATGTTTACCTGCAATTGCAGAACAAAAGAAAAAACTTATTCATCTTGGGATTGATACCCCCGACATAAACTCGCTGCCAAAGGTCATAAATCAAATGGAACTGGCTCCATTTGACGGATGGGTTTTCAGTGTCAGATCCGCAAACCCGCAATTGTCTTTATTAGATGGTAACCCGCGGAAATTCGATTTTTCCTGGGGCGGCTGGGGCAAACGTGCCTTTAATCGTACAGAAATACAGAGTACTATCGACAATCTCAAGAGTACCAAGTTTGTTAAATTTACCGACAACTTCATCAGGGTCTGTGTAACGCCGGGCGAACTCGATTGGTTTGAGCCGCATGACGCCATTTTGAACAATGTTGGTTTGGCCGCGTTGATTGCTAAAGAAGGGGGTATGAAAGGTGTTTTTTTTGATCCCGAAGAATATGAATCGCCGATATGGAATTACCGCAGGCAGCGGGATGCCACGACAAAAAGTTATGCGGAATATGCTGCACAGGTTCGAAAACGCGGCGCAGAAGTAATGAACGCATTTCAAACCATCTATCCTGATATTACCATTCTGCTTGCTTTTGGGCATTCCGCAAATTACTACTATGACTATACAGACGATAAAGACAAATCGATTAGTTTTTCAAAATATAGTAATGATCCATTGAAACTTCAATATTTTGAATACGGCTTGCTTTCCGCATTTTTGAATGGGATGGTTGATGCGGCAGGGCCGAAGGTCAAATTAATTGACGGCTGGGAAAACGCATATTTCTATTTGCGGGCAAAAGAATTTTCAGAGGGCCGGCGGATTGTTTATGAAAAGGTTTTACCGTTCGTTTCGGATTCGCAAAAACATGCTAAAGTCTATAGTTGCGGATTTGGGATATGGCTGGATGCCAACTGGCTGGGTGGAAAGAACCGCGATGACTATCCTGCTGATGGCAGGTGCGAATACCCCGGCTGGAGCAGTACAGATTTTACAAAAAATCATTTCCAACCCGAGGAGATTGAAATGTCTTTGAAAAACGCGTTTAAATATTCAGATGAATATGTCTGGCTATATGCCGAACGCCTGTTTTACTATGGCAGCGTTAAAAATGTACCCGATGCTTATATTGATGCAATCCAAAAAGCGAAAGAAAGCATTAAAGATTAGCACTTATGAATTCTAAAGCGATACAAATAGGAAGCAGCCGTCAGCTTTTCATAGACGATTATCTAATTGAGAAAAGCAGTGGGATTTGTTTTACCGTGAATCGTCCGGTAAAAACGTATGAAAAACTGGTCGCTGCCGACTGCTCCTGGGAAAGCACTATGGTAGGCCCATACTGTACCGTCATGGATGATGACGGTACATACAGGATGTGGTATGAATCCTATGCCAAAAACCGCGATAAGAAACTGATGGGTTTTTTGTGCTATGCGGAATCTAAAGACGGCGTATCCTGGGAAAAGCCTGCTATCGGGGAAATAGCATTTGGTGATTCAATTGCCAATAACATCGTTTTTCCAAATGCAGGCAAGTTATATCATGGCGGTACGGTCTTTAAGGATCCTACAGCAGGCCCGGCTGAGAAATACAAGATGGTTTATGCCATTCACGCCGACGGTCTTTTTGGAGCCTATTCTTCCGATGGGATTCAGTGGTCTGTTTATGATAGCCATTTATTGAGAAATCAATGTGACACGCAGAATGTGTGTTTTTGGGATGGCCGCATTCAGAAATATGTTTGTTACGCAAGGCATAATGTGCCGATTCGTAATCCGAATGTTATCAGGACAGTCGGACGAAGCGAGACGCAGGATTTCCTGAACTGGCCCCCGGTGGAAACCGTGCTTTCCTTTGATCAGGATGATCCGATGGACATGGATTTCTATAATTCGGCGGCAGTTAAATATGCTCGCGCGGAAAATGTGTACCTGATTATTACAAGCGGCTATCACCATACTGAAGATGTCCTGATCCCGCAGCTTGCAACCAGCAGAGATGGAATTATCTGGAATCGAATGGATCGCAAACCGTTTTTGGGATTGGGCAGGGATGCGGCGTTCGACAAAGGGATGATCCATACCTGTGTAGGGCAGATCATCAGGGGGGACGAAGTGTGGATTTATTATCGTGGAATTGAGAAAAAACATAATCAGCCATATGGCCTTACTGTCTATGGCGGTACAATCACGCGAGCGATTTTGAGAGTGGATGGATTTGTTTCAATTAATGCAGATTCACAGGATGGCGTTGTTCTTACGCGCCCATTGATTTTTTCAGGGAATGAATTAGAAATGAATTACCAGGCCAAGGGCGATGGTTGCATCCAAATCCAGATCGATTCTGTGGAAGAGCATTGTCGGAAGTCGTTGGTTTCCGAACCATTAACCGGAGATAAGACTTGTAAGAAAATAAGCTGGCCGGAACACAAATTAAGAGAATTAAGCGGTGTGCCTGTCAGGATCACTTTTAAAATGAAGAATGCCAAATTATTTTCTTTCTGTTTCAATGATTAAAGGTCAATTGTAAGATGATTATAAACAGTATTGGGATGAAATTGGTTTTATTAAAGTCAGGTGATTTTATGATGGGATCGCCGGTAACGGAAAATGACCGGGACCCGGATGAGGGTCCGGTGCATTCTGTTCATCTAAGCCGTGATTTCTATATGTCAGCTTGTCCGGTTACTCAGGAACAATTCAAATGTGTCATGGGTTGGAATTACAGCAAATTTGTAAATCCAGCCAATCCGGTTGAGATGATTTCAAAGACAGAAGCGGATGTATTCTGCCAGAAGTTGTCTGAATTGGAAAATAAACAGTACTCGCTGCCAACGGAGGCTCAATGGGAATATGCCTGTCGTAGCAGCGGGGCACCTTCTATGTATTGTTGCGGCAATAAGCCTCAGTTGCTCACAGACTATGCCTGGTTTAAGCCGAATTCTTCAAATTGTACACATCCGGTCGGCATTAAAAAACCGAATGCGTGGGGATTGTTTGATATGCATGGAAATGTGTGGGAATGGTGTCTGGATAAATGGCAGGAAGCGGGATATACCCAAGAGAATAATATTGATCCTGTTTGTACTTCAGGCGATACATTTGTTATACGTGGCGGGTCTTATTTGAATGAGCCGCAGGCTCTGCGATGTGCTAAACGGTTTGGTTATAATAATCAAAGAAACTCATGTGTTGGTTTCAGGGTTGTGTTGCAGGGACGATAGAAAGGAAATATTATGGATCATAGCAGAAAAGTCGAATTACTTTTCCTTTATCGGGATGGATTATTAAACGATACGCTTGCCTTTTGGCAGAAGCACTCGCCGGATAGAAAATGCGGCGGATTTTTGACGTTTCTGGATGCGGATGGCACGGTAGTCGGTACAGATAAGCAGATCTGGGCGCAGGGTCGTATCGGCTGGGTTTTCAGTAAGTTGTATAATACGGTCGAAAAACGTCAGGAATGGCTTGACCTTGCCAAACATGGTATCGACTTTCTATGTAAGCATGCGTTCGATACGGATGGCAGAATGTTCTACAGCGTTACCCGGGACGGCAGGCCATTGCGTAAACGCCGATATCTGTTTTCGGAGTGTTTTGCGGTCATTGCCTTTGCGGAATATGCCAAAGCTACGGGCAACAGTG
>CAYTHV010000062.1:0-17107 GCA_964437685.1 uncultured Pirellulales bacterium | reverse complement strand
CGCCGTCGGGAACAATAATTACATATTTGGGATTCAATCCTTATCCTCCGGAATTTCAACAATTCGTATGCACACTGGATTGGGAGCAATGACGTTCAATCCCGATAATTCTTTTAATGCCGCGTCCATATTTTTTTGACATGTCGGATGGGTGGTCACAATTACCGGTACGGTATTATTGGGCCCGTGTCCTTCGTGCTGGATGGCGCCGCTGATACTGATGTTGTGATTGCCGAGCACCTGTGCGTATTTGGCGGTAACGCCGGGAACATCTTTGGCCATCATGCGGATGTAATATCGGCTGATGATCTCGTCAAGGCTCTGGATTTTGGGTTTGTTTTGATTTCGCAGCATTGGCATCGAATTAAACAGCCGCTGACTATTGCCTAAGGCGATTTCAATAATATCTGCGACAACAGCGCTGGCGGTGGCCATCATTCCCGCACCGCGTCCGAAGTACATCGTATTGCCGTTGGCGCTGCCAAATACACTGAGTGTATTGAATGGACCGCCGACACGAGCCAGCGGTGTATCTTCGTGAATCAGCGACGGGTGAATCCGCAATGAAACGGCGTTCTGGCCGTTAATCTGGCCGATGGCCAGCAACTTTAATACATAGCCCATTTCCTGCGCGTTTCGGATATCCTCGATATGAACGGATTCGATTCCTTCAATCTGGATATCCTGCATTGTGAACTGATAACCAAATGCCAGACCGGCCAATATCGCCAGCTTATGGGCGGTATCTGTGCCGTTAATATCCAGTGTCGGATCGGCTTCGGCATAGCCTTTTTTCTGGGCCTGTTTCAGGGCGGTCGGGAACTCCAGACCTTTTTGTGTCATATTCGTCAGGATGTAATTGCAAGTTCCGTTCAGGATGCCGTACAAGGCGGTGATCCGGTTAGCAGCAAGGCCCGTTCGCAACGCGGAAATAATGGGAATACCGCCGGCACAACTGGCCTCAAAGGCGATACATTTTTGATGTTTTTTGGCAAGGTCAAATAGGGCTGCTCCGTGTTCGGCCAGCAAGGCTTTATTGGCGGTAACTACATGCTTACCGGCAAGCAGCATCTTTTCCTCGACCTGTTTGGCAAACTGAGTGCCTCCGACCAGTTCGATACCGATCTGAATGGTAGGGTCATTGATCAGCTTGCCGAAGTCATCAGTCAGCAATCCCTCTGGGAGGGTGATCTTGCGGTCGGTTGTGGTGTCTTTGTCAACGATGCATGCCAATTCCAACTTTACGCCGGTACGCTGGTAAATTGCCTCAGTTTCCTCCAGCAGCAAGCGGGCAACGCCCGTGCCGACCGTTCCAAAACCGATGAGCCCAACTCGAACAGGGTTATTTAACATTTTGTAATCCTTGTAAGCCATTGTTTATAGCTAAAACTATATCGTAAAACCGACATTTCAGCAAGGTAAATCCGGCTATTTCACGCCGGGTGACAATCGGGGTTCATCAGGAACACAGGGATTGTAAGTAATGTAAATGATACACGATATTTTATTTTTCTTTTCATCGTTGACTCCTTCTTTTTATTCACTTTTCACTCTATAATTATTATAGGCGTAAGTGGTGAAAAGTCAATTTGTTAGTTTGATATTTATTTAATAAATATAAAAGTTGTTTCATTTTAGTGTTAAAAACAAGGGTTTATTCGCGTAAAAAAATTAGATTTTTGGTGCGATTGGACAGGTGGTATGGTTGATTTTTACATTGTAAATTGGATATTGTGTATTTTTTATTATAGGAATTTTCAATTTTAGACAAAAAAGGGCGAGTTTGAAACCAATACCCTGGATAGGGAGGTGATTATTGGGCGAGCAGGTATTTGACTACGCTGTCCTCATCGTTGGTTCCGATGATTTCATTGGCGACGGCTTTGACTTGTTCTTCGGCATTGGCAGTTGCGATGGCTCGTCCAGCCAATTTAAACATTCCGATATCGTTGATGTGGTCGCCAAAGACGGTTAATTGTTCTTTTTTAAATCCTTTGATTTCCATCAATTCCCTTAATGCGATGGATTTACAGCATTTTTTGTCATGAATTGTCAGCCACCAGCAACCCGGCGAATACCGATTTTCAAAATAGAAATTTTCCAGTTGGCCGGGAAATTGTGCTGCCAGGATATTGGCGATTTCCCCAACAGACTCTTGATCGCCCATGATGGCTAATGAAATGACGGATTCATTAAACACTCCCACCATATTTTGCGTCTGCCGCAACCGCGGGTCATTGGAAGATGAACGTTCCTCATAATACCACTGCATTGCCGGATGATTCAGCGTTTGATAATACAGGCAATCCTCGGCCCCGTTAAAGGTACACACAAATGGCCATAGATTTTTTTGGCGAATAATACCAAAGATAGCCTGTGCGATGGATTTTTCCATGGCGTTAATCTGAAGATGTTCGCCGGTATTGTAATCGGTTAGATATGCACCATTGATGGCGATGACCGGCAATTGAATCGGCAAATCCCCAACGACCTGCCGAATTTCACGAATAGCTCGTGCGCTGGCGACGGTGAAGTTCATTCCATAGTCCAGCAGCCGTTTGAGATTGTCCCGGCTGAATTCCGATAACATGGCGTTGCTGGACAGCAGTGTGCCGTCAAGGTCTGAAACGAATAATTGCAATGAATTCATCATGAATTGTTTTGTCTTTCCAGCCATTCCTGTTTCAGAATGGAATACATTTTCATATCCAGCGGGATTCCTTCGTGATGAATATAATGTCGAAGAAGTCCTTCATACTTCATCCCTGCCTTTTGCAAAACCCGCTCAGAGATTACATTCAATTTATTGCACAGCCCCTGGATGCGATTGAGCCGCATTTCTTCAAAACCAAAACGAATTACACGAATGGCCGCCTCTGTTGCATATCCATGGTTCCAGTATGCCTGATCCATTGCGTAGCTTATTTCTGCGCGATTGGCCTTTTCGTGATATTGGCAGAAACCACAATCTCCAATCAGCTTATTTTCAGTTTTTAAAACAACGCCCCATATCCCTGCTTTTTCGAGAAATCCTTCCACCCATTTACGTGTATCTTCAACAGAAAAAGGCACAGGTCTTCCCATGGTTTGAAAAAATACCGGATTGTTTGTATATCTGAAAATGACTTCAATATCTGCTTGTTCTATTTTTCGGAGTATCAGCCGTTTCGTTTCCAGTTTAGGCAATGGCGAAAAGCTCAATTCATCATTCATCGTATTTTCCCTGCTGCAATACGATTGATGTTGACAGATGATTGGATACTGGCAGAATCATTTTGTGGGCTGAACATCAAGAACTATTTTACTCCTGCGGCAGGTGAGCCAAGTCGATGTCGGCGCCTGCGACCATCATAATATCATCGGTATAGATAATGGTGCTGGGCATTGGGACGTTGATGACGGCATCTTTCTCTTCGCCTGCCGCGTTTTCACCGCGTTTGACGGCGACTAAGTTGATGTTGTATTTCTGCCGCAATTGCAATTCCATAATGGTCTGCCCATTAAAGCTGGCCGGAGCTTTGACACGCGCCAGGCTGTAGCCGGGAGCAAAATCGATTTTCTCCTCGATATGCGGCGCGATGAGTTTGTATCCCCATCGCTGGGCGGTTTCAATTTCGGGATAGACAACATCGGTTGCTCCAATGGCCAGAAAGACCTGTCCTGCCGTCAGGTTTTCAGCTCGGGCGTAAATCAGCGGGACACCAAGCTGTTTGAGGTTGACGACGGTCAGGATCGCCGCTTCAAATCCGTGTCCGGCCTGTCCCATTCCAACGATAGCGACGTCTATTTTATCGAGACCCTGTGCTCGCAGCGCATCCATGTCGGTACTGTCCAGACGCACTGCGTGGCTGACATCATCGCGGATGTCTTCAATGATTTCACGGTCTTTGTCAATAGCGACTACTTCCGCGCCGCTCATCGACAGTGCTTGAGCAAGTCTCTTTCCAAATCGTCCCAGTCCAATGACTGCAAAGCGTTTCATTTTTTTTCCTTCCCAAAAGGTCTTTATCCGACTACCAGCGGTTCGGATGGATATTCATATTTTCCAGACCGTACATTGAACAGCAGCGCCGTCAGCAGCGTCAGCGGTCCTAATCGGCCAATCAACATCGTAACAATAATAATCCATTTTCCCGCGGTTGTCAAAGACGCGGTAATCCCCGTCGAAAGTCCCACGGTACCCAGCGCTGAAGTTACCTCAAACATAGTATCCAGCAGAATGAAGCGATTTTGTTCCGTGATCGTCATCGCAAGGGTTGCCGTCAGGAGAATCGCGGCGTAAAGCACCACAACCGTGATGGCTCTGCCCATAACCACCAGCCGAATGGAGCGTTTGAATATCTCGACTTCTCTGCGTTTGCGCAGGGTGGCGATAACAACCATGAGTACTACGGCAAAAGTCGTTGTTTTGATACCACCGGCAGTTGAGCCGGGTGAGCCGCCGATAAACATCAACAGAATCAGCGACAGCTTGCTGCCTTCGGAAAGGGCGCCGATATTGACACTGTTGAATCCTGCCGTTCTTGCGCTGACGGATTGAAAATAAGCGGAACACCATCGCTTGTCCGCGTCGGGATTTGGGGAATAATACTCGAATAGCCACAGGAGAGCTGTGCCGGCGATAATCAGAACAAGGGTAACACTCAGGACTATTTTAGTCTGTAAATGAAGTCGCTTGCGAGGTTCTTCTTTGTGCAGAGTTGTTTTACTATTTTTTTCGCGGAACAGCAATACCATTCTATAGTAGCCGACTTCGACCAGATTATATAAAACACTAAATCCAATTCCACCTACGATAATCAGGGTTGCAATGACGGTGTAAACCTGGTGTGAATGGCTATAGTCCATCAGATTCTTCGGCAGCAGGCCGAATCCGGCATTGCAAAATGCACTGACGGAATGAAAAACGCTGGCCCACCATTTCTGGCCAGAACCCGTTACCAGTCCCGGCACATTGTCCCACATTGGATACAGACAAATCGCACCGACTGCTTCGATCAGCAATGTTGCGATGAAGATGAAACCGATCATTTTGGAGATGCGATTGAGTGTGTCTTCACTCAATAAATCCTGCATCGCGGCCGATTCACGCACAGTCATAGACTGGCCAAGCATCAGTCCCAGTACGACGCCGAAAATTACGATACCCAGTCCGCCGAGCTGTATCAGGAATAAGATCACGATTTGCCCAAAAAAAGTGAAGTCATTTCCGGTGTCTTTGGTGGTAAGCCCTGTAACGCAGGTTGCGCTGGTGGCGGTAAAAACCGCATCGGTAAAACTCATCCGGTCAAGATTGTGTGCTTTGGGCAGCATCAGCATCCCGCCGCCGGCGAGGATCAGGATGACAAACATGGTTGTCAGCGACCGCGCCGGATTGTGCCCTCTGGATGCCAGATTAACCATACTTCGACACAGTTTATCGACGACCTGAAACGCCAGGTAAACGCTGACCGCGTCGAGAGCGAATTCCTGCGGTGATTGGCCGGTGTACCATCGCCCGGCGCCGAGGATTGCAATCAAAACTGCGGCCAACAGCGGAATCTCGAACCAATACATCCGGAAATATTCCTGTTTGGATATGGCGTTGAAATACCGAACAACTTTTTCGGCAAGGAAAAAGAAGAATATTCCGCCGTCAATTGACCGCAACAGGGTTCGCGGCAGCGGCGGTATATCGAACCCAAACAACATCACAAATGTTGTTGTGACGGCACAAATGGCGACAAAATTCAGGCCGATTATCGTATTTTCAAGGGTTCTATTTCTATAATCAATTCTCATTACACTTTGCGATACTGTAAAATAAGATATAATTTGTAGTGTTTTTAAACGATATGGGAATTCCTTTTACCCGTTTTTGCGGCGAAAATCCAGAAAATTATCCAATATCAACCAGTCCAAGGCTGTTGCCGAATTTTTTGATCAGCGTTTTTCGCAATTCTGCGTTTTCGGGTTTATTCATTGATGGGTCGGCATCAATCATCGCAAAAGCGTCACGCCGTGCCAAGTTCAGCAGGTCGAAGTCGTCGATGATATTGGCGATTTTCAAGTCGCCAAGACCATGCTGGCGAGTGCTGAATAATTCACCCGGGCCGCGCAGCCGTAAATCCTGTTCGGCGATTTCGAATCCATCGTTGCAGCGGGTCATCACCGCCAGCCGGTCCAGTGCGATCTGGTCGTCGCTTTGTGAAAATAGGAAACAATATGACCGATTCATTCCCCGGCCGATACGTCCACGAAGCTGGTGCAATTGGGCCAGTCCGAATTGCTCGGCGTTTTCAATGACCATAATTGTGGCATTGGGGACATCAACGCCGACTTCGATAACGACGGTCGAAACCAATGCCTGAATCTTTCCGGCGCGGAAATCGTCCATAATTTGCTTTTTTTGTTCGGCCTGCATTTGTCCGTGCAGCAGGGCGATGTTGAATTCTGTGAAAACCTTGCTTAGATAACGATGTTCGTCCACGGCGGCTTTAATATCACCATTGGGAATTTCCACGGTGGTTTCCGAATCAATTCGCGGATAAACGAAATACGCCTGCCTGCCTGCCTGAAGCTGCTTGCGGATGAAGGTCAGGGCCGCTGGTTTATCTTTTGGGTGAACCTGCCGAGTAATCACTTCGCCGCGTCCGGGCGGGCAATTACGAATGATTGATACATCCAAGTCGCCGAATGCGGTCATTGTCAAGGTTCGGGGGATTGGCGTTGCTGTCATAACCAGACAATGCGGCGATTTGCCTTTTCGGAGCATCGCCCGCTGATGCACGCCGAATTTATGCTGTTCGTCGATAATTACAAGGCCCAGATTGTCGAAATCAACGTCCTCTTGCACTAACGCGACAGTGCCGACGACAATGTCCACTTCGCCGCTTTGGATTTGATGCAGTAAGGCTCCGCGTTTGACGGCGGGCATTCCGCCGATCAGCAGGGCGCGGCGGACTTTGCTATTTTTCAAATACCGCTCAATGCTGAGGAAGTGCTGGCGTGCCAGAATTTCCGTCGGCGCCATAATTGCCACTTGCTGCTTATTGGCGATAGCGACCAGAGCCGCATACAATGCCACGACTGTTTTACCGCTGCCGACATCGCCCTGCAAAAGCCGGTTCATCGGAATCGGTCTGGCTAAATCGGCGACAATTTCGGCAATTGTCTGATCCTGGTCGGCGGTTAACAGAAATGGGAATCGCCTGCGTATCCGGCTGTCTATAATGTCGCTGTTGGTGAGAGGGGTTGCCGGGGCAGTATGGCGAAGATGGTAACGCTTGAGCGCAAGACCCAACTGCATCAGAAACAATTCATCATATTTTAGTCTGCGTTTGGCTTTGGCAAGCTGCTTTTCATCGGCGGGGTTATGAATCCATTCATAGGCTTTGGCTCGTTCAATCAATTCGTTTTTTTTCAAAAAGGCTTTATCAAAAAGCTCTTTGACCAGCGGGCATAGTTTGTCGAGATTGGTTTTGATAATGCGTTTAATGACCCAGGATGGCAGTTTTGCGCATGCCGAATAAATCGGCCCGCTGAAAGCGTCGCTGTCCCGTGACTGGTCGGGCTGCAAAATATGAAATTTCGGATTGGTAAATTGAATCTGGTGTTTGTAGAAATCCGCTTTACCATGAACCAGCAAAACCTTGCCCGGCTCAAGTTGATTGATCAGGTATTTACCGTTAAACCACAGCAGTCGACAGATACCGCTTTGATCCGCGAGCATCGCTTCAAAAAAGGGTCTGCGGCGGTAAGGCTGCCAATCAGTTCGCTCTACAGTACCGATGACACAGACCGATTTGGCGGGTTTGAGATCGCCAATCTGGACAGGTTCGGGCACAAATGACCAGTCGCGCGGGAAATACCCAAGCAAATCTGCCGCGGTCTGCACGCCCAGTTCCGTAAATACCTCGGCACGGCTCGGTCCTGCACCTTTAAGGTATTGTACAGGTGTATCCAGTTCAAGTTGTACAGTAGTTTCAAACAAGGCTATAAATTCCGTATTAACGGGCGTTACTCTATCGCAGTTGCCTTTATCTCGCAAGGAAAAGTAGGTGTTTTAGAGAAATTCTGAAAACCGGAGGAATTCTTTTTGAAACTTTGGATGTCTGCCGATACTATATATCTCCAATGATAATAATTTAAGACCGATAATTTTTTGAGGTTTCTATGCCAGAGTTTGAAATTGTAACCGCAGATCGAGTTAAACGCCTTCCGCCTTATCTGTTTGGTAAGCTGAATGCTTTAAAATTGAAGAAAAGACAACAGGATATTGACATTATCGACCTTGGTATGGGCAATCCGATGGATGGCGCCCCGCAAAAAGTTGTCGATAAATTGTGTGAAGTATCCAAAGATATCCGCAATCATCGTTACAGCGCATCTAAAGGTATTTATAACCTACGGCGGGAAATGGCGTTAAAGTATGCTCGCAAATGGAATGTGGAACTGGATCCCGAAACGGAAGTACTGGCAACTATTGGCTCTAAAGAAGGTTTTAGCCACATGTGCCTGGCAATGCTTGGTCCCGGCGATACAGCGATTGTTGCAGACCCGGCATTTCCTATCCATATCTATGGTGTTGCTTTGGCTGGTGCCAACTGCATTACGGTGCCGCTGGGTAATGATCAGAAGTTTCTGGATAGAATAGCGATGATTTGTGAGAGCCTATTCCCGAAGCCAAAACTCCTGATTCTAAACTACCCACACAATCCGACCTCAATGACTGTCGATGAAGGCTTCTTTGATGCGGTTGTCGAATTGGCCAAGAAATTCGGCATTGCGGTAATTCACGACTTTGCTTATGGGGAAACGCTCTTTGATGGCTACAAGGCTCCCAGTTTCTTATCGGCCAAAGGCGCCAAAGATGTGGGAGTTGAGTTTACCACACTGAGTAAGCCTTACAGTATGGCCGGATTCCGGATTGGATTTGTCGCTGGAAATAAGAAAATGGTCGAGGCTTTAGCCACGATTAAAGGGTATTACGACTATGGAATCTTCCAATCCATTCAGATCGCCAGTATTATTGCAATGCGGGAATGTGAGGATTTCATAACGCAGCAAAATGCCAAGTATCAGCTCCGACGGGACATTGTGTGCGATGGTTTAAAAAAGATGGGCTGGGAAGTCGATGTTCCGCGGGCATCTATGTTCGTGTGGACGAAATTCCCTGTTGAGCAATCCAAAGGCAAAGGCAGCATTGATTTTGCGATGGACCTGATGGAATACGCCAATGTCGCAATTGCTCCAGGCAGGGCGTTTGGTGAAAACGGCGAGTATTGCATGCGGATAGCACTTGTCGAAAATGAGCATCGTCTTCGCCAGGCAATGCGAAATATCAGCCGATTTATTCAGGGAAAACCGGTAGGCGGAGCCAAAAATCAAGCCGGTCAATAAATGGTTTTATTATAGGCCGCAAAAGCTTTTATGTAAGAAAATGTGAGAGTTTTTGCGGCCTGATTTTCAATTATAAACATCGTTTTTGAAAATATTTTAAAATATACTTGACAATTTAATTTCAATATGGTTTAATACATCCAGTAACATTTTCGTCGGGGGACGAGGTAAAGAGCAAGAGTAAGTCTTCAAGATTCTTTTGAGTTTTTCATTTAGTTTTATACTTGAGGAATGCGAGTGCTTTTTGCCATTTTTTTTTGCATGAAGCAAATTCACATGTCCTGTTTAAATTAATAATCTGTGTCAAACATGTTCTGGGGATGAGGCAAAGAGCAGTTAGAATTTTTCTTACTGATTTACGTTTGAGAAAATATATTCGCTTTTTGCCGGTTTTTTGCATTAGGCAATTCTATCTATATCCAGGGGAAGAGGATAAAGGTTTTTTCGTGAGGTAGAGGAACACAAATTCGTGTAGCGTTTGCAGTCCTTGTTGGACCGACGCGCGTGTGAAGTGTGTGTGTTTTGTATCGTGTGTTTCTTGTGTAACAACGTGTGTAACGAAAAGGCTTTTTGTCTGGATGTCTTTATGTCTGTGAGTATCCACCAAAAAGCTGTAACCGGCTTGTCGTCTATAACGACAAGCCCTCTGAAAGTGAGGACTCTGATGATAAGGAAACTGTCTATACTGATTGCGGTTGCGGCGTGCTTCCTGTGTAATCCGACATTTGCATCGCCGTTGGAGGTGGTCGAAGAGCCCTTTACTGTTACATTTTCCAATTCATCTTGCCCTTCGCTGGGAAATGTTACGGCGAAGATAACCAGCGCTGTCTATACCGATGGTACCGATTATCTTTACGCCTATCAAATCTTTGATGCAACAGGTGATTTCAGTTGGTTTTCCGTGGGATTGCAGAATTCTCCCGTTATTTCCGAAACCTGGATTGGCAGCGATGGCGGTTTTCTTACGCCGATAGCGTGGGAAGCAAGCAGCGCTGCTGACAGTGTTGATGCGCTGTTTATGCCCAATAAGATCGGACCGGGCGAGACATCGCAATGGCTCTGGTTTCGAAGTGACTGGGCCCCTGGTAAGGGACTTGCGGTACTGGGGAATTTTTCCGGTACGACAACAAGTTATGCCAGCGGCGAAGTGTACATTCCCATGATTCCAGAACCGATGACACTGACGCTGCTCGGCGCCGGTGTGCTTGTGTTATGGAAAAGACGCGTAAACTGAATTAATGAATGTATCAAGGATTACAAATACTTTCTTAGTCGAAAGAAGCAAGGAGAACACAATGTTTCAATGTACAACAAAAAAGATTCTGCCGATTCTGCTGGCGGCAGGTATTCTGAGTTTCCCGGCATTAGCGGGGCTGGCTCGTTTGCCGGAACCCGCCTCGGGATATTCCGGTACCAGTTACTATCAAGGTGCACGGCTTGATTACGCCGTGTATGACACGACCCTGACTGCGGATGCTCTTGCACTTGATGCTCCCGGCGAGGGCCGTTATATTTATGCATACCAGGTTTTCAATGTAAGCTATTCCTCTTCTGCAATAAGCTTTTTGTCTTTGTACGGCATCGAGGAAGGCGCCATCACATCCATCGAAAATGTCGGTTCCGTTGAAGACGATGGCGGTATTGAGCCGACAGATAATACTCTGAATTCCACAAAAACGATTGCCACGTATGAATTTGCAAATGGCGATCTGGTTGTCGGTGAGAATTCATGGTTTTTGACGATTCGCAGCGATGGCAAGCCGAAAGCCGGAACATTTACTCTCTCGGCCCCAACCGATGACGATGCGGTGGTTCCTGATGATGATAGCTCCGAAGTTCCGGAGCCAGCGACCCTGGGTATGCTGTTGTTGGGCGCCGTGTCGATGCTGAGGCGTTGCAGACGGTAGTGCATTAAGATTTAAACGCCTTTGGCAATGTTTAGTCAAAGGCGTTCAAAAACAGTGGTTATACCGATTTATGTAACCCTGGGGGGTTTAAAATGAAGATGAATAAAAATAAATTGTGTCAGACATTACTGGTCATGAGTATGGTTTTCGCAGCCAGCGTGCCGGCTATCGCGGCGGATGACGCGGGGTTTGCATTACTCGTTCAATCCAGCCACGTTGACGGCGGCAATATCATGCCGGGCAACGGTGTCCATAAAGTTCAGATCGGCGGTAAAATGCAACTGACCGCTGTTCCCCGCGCCGGATTCCGTTTCCTCTATTGGGTTGGCGATGTCGGTCAGATCGATACTGCGGAAACCACGGTTGAAATGAGCAGTCCTAAACTGGTTGTTGCAGTTTTTTCACGGGAGAGCTTTGAAGATATGCTCCCGGCGGGTGTGATTAGCGGCGCGGCTGATGGCGGAACCTATGCATCGGCTGGGGCCGACTCCGGCACCAGGAGCTATGGAACGACGTATGCTTACGATGATTATGACTACCCGACCTGGCCGGATGAAGAAGAAGATGACAACTCTACAATTGTACCCGAAGTGCCTGAGCCTGCAACTATGTTACTGCTTGCATTCGGTGCCGCTGCCTTAGCAAGAAGATACAAGAGAAAGCAATCATAGTACGTTTAATCGCGTATCTTGCACAAGCATTGGCACTGGAGAGAGGTGTTGATTGAATGCGGCCGGGAGATGTGAGTCTCTCGGCCACATTCCCCGCTCTTGTGATGAGACTGGAAAAGCAGGCAATCATAGTATACGTTTAATCGCGTAACGTGCACAAGCATTGGCACTGGAGAGAGGTGTAGAGTGGATGTGGCCGAGGGATATCTTCTCTCGGCCACGTTCTGTTTTATGAGGGGGGATAACGGATGTACGTTGATTCTATCCGGGTCAAGCCCAGGCATTTACAAATCTACGTCTGATTTTTCATACGTGCCAGCATGCTTTTCCACATCTGAATATGTCCAATCTCATCAGCCTGATCTTTTTTGATGGTTTTATAAGTGGCTTCATCCCACGGGGCCGCTTCCAGTAATTGTTCATAGTGGTGTACGGCTTTATTTTCAACCCACACGCCGAGGGTTAAGATGGCCTTTTTACCCAATATTCGCGAACCCCGTCCCAATATAAATCCGGCGATCCACCACATTCCGCGGATTGGGCCTGGCGTTAGCCCATATTCATAAAGACGGACCAGAAAATCTGAGATGTGGGTCTGTTCATTACACATTGCGGCCAGCAATTCTTTATTCAGATCATCCTGCTGCCGCGTCATCTGGAAACGATAGATGTTGGTAGCCATAATTTCAAGACTGTGCAACGTTCGGAGCGATTTTTTGACTTTTAAAATATCTCCTGCGGATAATTGTCTGCCGCGGAATGCGATATCCTTTTTGCAAATAGCAGGCCGAAGAATTGACACATCATAGTCGGATAGATTTGTATCTGGCTTCATCGGGTACACTTCCTTTCTGGTTTAAACGGGGACAAACAACTTCAATCTCAGCTATTTGGAAGCTGCTTTCTGTAAAGCCGGCAATGAGTTATTTTGCCGTTCTTTTCTCTCGAATATCACTGACTAATTGCGCAAAGATATTTTCCAGCCCGGCATTATAGCCGGCGATAATCGACTTGCCGGTTTTTTCCTGAAAGGTCTCCGAACGCTGATAGGTCTTTTCAAGCACAATGGCGCTATCCTGACGGTTCTTATTGAGATGAAGGAGAATCACATTTATCTTCATGACGGTTTTGGGGTTCATTACGTCTGAAAAGTCCGTATAGATTGCAAGCAGTTGAGGCTCCAGCGTATAATCCGGATCGACGGCGCTGGAGGCGGGGATAACATTGGTAAACAATCCGCTGTTTTCCATCCAGGTACGCAGTAATTCGGAAACCTGCTCATTCGGCGGGGTCAAAAACTGCCGGTAGAAGTCCTGCTCATACTGGCCGCTGGCGGCCTTATAGAGGAAATACTGTCCATCAAATGGCGGCATCGCCCGACAATATCGAATCTTTAGAACCCCATCAAAAACCGGCGCCGTCGCTTCCTGCCGAACGGGCGAAGACGCATCCAGCAGATAGGATTCCATCCGAGTTGAGGAGTTGTGCGAACTGCATCCGAAAATGCAAACCATCAGTGTCATCAAAATCGTTTGGGATAAAAGCATGTGTTTCATTTCACAATCTCCGATCGAGAGGGTGGGGTTGAAAAGAACAATTGAGCCGGATCGGCTTTGAGTTGTTCGGATAGCTGTTTGAGCGACCGGGTCAGGCCTTTTAAATCCGTCAATATCGTATCGATATCGTCCTGATGCATGGAGACGATATCTTCAATCTGTTTTAGATTGCGATCCAACTGGCTGATGGTGTCGGCCAGACTGACCGGCGGACTGTTCGGGTCGGAGGTTTGCAGCAGCGAATTGGCCCGCTGGAGTGCCTTATTAAGTTGATCCATTAAATCCATCGCGGATTGACGCACTTCGCCGAGTTTGGCTTCATCTACGCCGGTCTGGATGCTTTTCATTGTTGTTTCCATCTGTGTAAACAATGCCGGGAAATCCACTTTTTCCAGTCGCTGAAAGACCGTATCGACCGCCTGCGTAAAGTTGGTAATCAGGCTTTTTGCCGAGGGAATATAAATGCTGCGCGGCTTCCACGGTACAGACAACGGCGGATTTCGCACCGGGTCCAGGTAGTCAGCCTCGATTAGGGCAATACCTGTGATTCCCTGATAGGATAATTTCAGACGCAGGCCATTGCTCACCTGATTTCGAATTTCTGATTCGATTGCCGCAAGGTCGTCGCTGATATAGGAATAATGTTTTTTCTCGACCGACATAATCAGCATGACATAGCGATTAAATTTGTCGAATTCCGGGCTGTTGACCTTGAGCTGGTCCCGATATTCCTGAGTGATAAAAGTGATTTTCTCAATGCGCCCGATGGCTACGCCGCGATTCAGCAGGGCGGTACCGACACTAAGCCCCTGAACGGATTCATCCAGATAGGTTTCAATCAGAATCCGGTCTCCCTTAAAAACATCAGCGTTAATCAGAATCAGCCCCACGACCAGCAAAACCAGCATAAACAGGGCAAATAAACCGATCCGAAAATAATGTGCTTTGCTTTTCATAGTTTTAACCGTTTTTAACAGAATTTTGTGAATTTTGTATTTGTTTCGGTGTTTCAATCGACCGATTGAAAAATTGCCAAACCTCTGGAATATCCGTTCGGGTTTTCAACTGGTCGGGACGGCCTATCGCCAGAATGCCCGCGACGGATTTATCCAGCATAATTGCTGTATCCGCCAGTGCATAAATGCTTTGCAATTCATGAGTAACAATCACGAATGTCAGTTTCAAAGTCCGGGCAAGTTGCAAAATCAGGTCGTCTAACTGCGCTGCTGTGACCGGGTCGAGTCCTGCGCTGGGTTCGTCGAGAAACAAAAGCTGGGGATCCAGCGCCATCGCACGAGCCAGCGAGGCACGCTTTTGCATCCCGCCGGAAAGCTGGCTGGGGCTGTGATATTCAAAGCCATCCAGACCGACCAGTTGCAGCTTCATCGCTGCGATCATCTCACAGGCTTTTTGCGGCAGCCGTGTCAGTTCTTCCAGCGGTAGCATGACATTTTCCAGCAGGGTCATCGAACCGAACAAGGCCCCGTTCTGGAAAGCTACGCCGATTCGTGATAAAAGCTCTTCCCGCTGTGCCGCGCTGCACGCGAACAAATCTTTGCCGTAGAGCAGGACTTGTCCAGTGATAGGCTCGGAAAGGCCAATCAGGCTGCGCAACAGGGTGCTTTTGCCGCATCCTGAGCCGCCGAGAATGACTAATACTTTGCCCGCGTTGGCACTGAAGCTCATATCATGTAAAATCGCCTGTCCATCGTAACCGACGGCCAGATTTCGGGCTTCCAATACCAGTTGCGGCGTTTGGCTCGACATCGCTTAAATATCCAACATATACAATAATACCGAGAAGAGACCCTCGGCGACTACAATTAACACAATCCCGCTGACGACCGCTCGTGTTGCGGAAATACCGACCGCCCCCGCTCCGGTTTGGGTTTGCATGCCGCGCAGGCACCCGACCCCGCCGACTAAGCCGCCGAAAACCAGCGCTTTGCACAGTCCGACAAGAACGTCGGTGATCCCCAAAATATACTGAACGTGATCATAATAGGTTGCCAGGCCATAACCGAGCGACATAATGACCAGTCCGGAACCGATAATGCCTGCGATATTAGTCAGCACAACCAGCAGCGGCGCCATCAGGATTACGCTGGCTACCCGCGGCACGACCAGGAACCGCATCGGTTCCAAGCTCATCACATTTAACGCATCCAATTCGTTGTTGATTTTCATGGTTCCCAGTTCCGCCGCGAATGCCGACCCCGACCGGCCGGCAATGATAATCGCCGTAATAAACGGGCCAAGAACCCGAACCAGGGCGATTGCCACCAAATCCGAGACATAGACTTCCACGCCGAATTGACGCAGCGGCATCGCTGCGCTGAAAGCCATAATCAGGCCGAACAGAAATCCCAGCAGGGCGGTAATGCCGACAGCATTGACGCCGACCAATTCGATCAGCTTGAGGAAATCATTCCAGCGAATTCGCCGATAGTGCGACAATGTCCAAAAAAACGAACACAGCAACTGTCCAAAAAAAGCAATCATATCTCGAATATCGAGAGCCATATCCGAAAATGTTTTTCCGATTTGGGCAATGAGGTTGGTGTCGGGTGGAGCGACGGTTAGAACGTGTTTGAGTCGCGCCTGATCAAATCGTTCAACGAAATCCCGCATGTCCTCTTGAAGGTTTTGGATTTGAACGTCCATCCCTTTGCTTGCGGCTTCATTTTCAATTGCGATTAAATATGCCGCCCCGGCCCCGTCGCAAAACGAAACCGCTTCCAGGTCCAGATACAGCATCTTGCCTGTTAATTGCGGCGCAAGCGAATGTAATTGATCCCACAGAGCTGGAATGGTTGCCAAGTCCAGCCGTCCGCCGACAAAAAGAGTAGAATGTTCGCTGCCGGCTTCAAGCCGCAGTTGAGATTTTAAGCTATCGTTGGCCAACAAGCCTCCAACGCCTGAATACTGTTCATTTTTATCGGCAATTGTAGGCGTTCCCGCGTGATTGTCAAGTAAAACCGCTGTGCGGCCACGGAATAGGTTTCGGATAAGATCGCAAAAAGTGGCAATAAAAAAAGCCCCCCTTAATTTCTAAGGAGGGCTTTGGGGTTATGTGAGAGGGTTGGTCAAAAAATTATTTGTAGTCATTGACCAGAACGGAGTCGTCGGCGCCTTGCGGGGCAACCGTTGCGACTGCCAAGGGAAGAGTTCCACTTGTCGTTGGGGTGATCGCAACACCTCGGCGACGCTGTATTTCAGTAGGACTCGGGCAGGCAGTGGTGGTATCGCCCCAGCGAGTGTAAACGTTGTCGTTAGTTGCGCCAACATCAGGCCGTGTTTCATAGGACGAATGGCCATCGCCAAACAGAACGTTCTGACCTTCACGGCTATGTGTATAAGCATTCGCCACTTGAATAGACCATTTATTCGTGATTTGGCTCCAATCTGTGACGGTCGAACCAGTTCCCAACAGAGCAACAACGTTCAAGTAAGCATCTGCGGTGGGAGTTGTTTTTGTCAACTTAGAATCATTCCAGGGATTCCTGTCAGCCATCATCGCGAAAGCCGCAGTACTTGAACCGCTGGCGGCATACGTTCCTCTGCCACCTGT
Organism: uncultured Pirellulales bacterium; assembly: GCA_964437685.1. GTDB lineage: Bacteria > Planctomycetota > Phycisphaerae > Sedimentisphaerales > Anaerohalosphaeraceae > Anaeroglomus. Next base: position 21 of record CAYTHV010000062.1, on the reverse strand, counting down.
GCTTGTTGCACCTGTTTGTCC
>CAYTHV010000061.1:0-17143 GCA_964437685.1 uncultured Pirellulales bacterium | reverse complement strand
GATTATCCGATACGCCAGCCAAAAAACAAGAGGGGTTTCACCGGACGCTCACCAATAAATAACCATCCGGTAACTCTCACTTATTTGTCTTTCCTTTGCGGCTGCAACCCTTAAAAAAGGGTGCAGCCGTAATTTTTTGTCCGATAACTAAAATGTGGTTTTTACAACAGGGTTGTAGTTATCGGGCAAAATCGTTACCAATCCAATGTCGGCGGCAAAGCCCTCCGCGAACTGGCCAGCCAGGCTGAAAAAGCGTGTAAAAATGACGATTTTGAAGCCATTAGTGATAGTTGTACCGGATTAGAAGCTCAGCTTAGCCAACTCAAAGAAGCAATGCTTGAAAATCTCCTTAGTCATTTATGGTAAAAGGGTTATATTTTTAAAGACCTATAATAATCTGATTTTTTTTAAAAATATTATATTTTTCTGGCATTTTTTATATTTTTTTGTATAACAATCAGTTATACTGGCGTATAGGTAATAACACTGATACGGCATGGGGGAAAATAAGTAATTTTAGGTTATTCAATATAGTGGTTTTTTTGGGGAGAATTTTTCTTGGTCTGACTTTCTGAGTTTTGGAGTCGGGGTGGATTAGTACTGGGGTGGTTTTTGGCAACTTAGTTCTATGGTTGTTGCTGTACAAGAAAGATGTCTAATGAAGATTTTCTATACGATGAAGACTATCTATGTATTTGTGATCGGGTTGGCATTACTGCCATTGATGGCACCAGCTCAAACAATTGGTGTAAATCAGTACCTTGTATGGGGCATTGGCAGCGAAGAAATAACCATTCCAACAGGCTTTATTATTGTCGATGCGATTTTGACCATTGAGAACGTAACTCCAGAAAATGCAATATGCTATGTCCATATTCTGGATAATACGGATCAAGGCCTTTTCATTGGTCAAGACAGATATTATGGGAATTATTTTGAGCCCTATGGTATTCCGTTGGAGGGGTATTATGAAAACGGCAATCTTATATATAAATTGAGTACAATCAATACGTCTCGATCATCTATTTATTCGATTTTCTCCAATCCCTGTGTCGTAACGCTGCCGAATTCGTCTTCCATTACACTATCTTCGGCAATTCTTGAATTGATGGACTTTGCCGGCAATGGCGGCGGATTTGGTATAGGAATTGATGCGTTCGATACCTGTATCGACATTTCCTCGATTCGCCTGGATATGACACTTAAATCGTTAACTCAGACAGCTCCGGATTCAATATTAACTTTTTCTTTTGGTAATCCCGGAATGAATTTATACCAATCTTGGGATTTTCAGGATAGCTCGATGTCCGGCTGGAATGTCGTAGATGAAGGCAGCATCGATGGTCCCTCGCGTTGGATGGCCTTCAATGGAGAGTTGGTACAGATCGCGAATATCTTTTCCGCCGAGGAATCGGCTGAAGTTCGCAAAAAAGGAACTTATTTGGTCTATCCCGAAGGAATGGCCCTGAATGATTATCAGGTCGATTTTGATATGCGATCCGCGGATGATGATGCAATTGGGCTGATATTCCGATTTAAAGACAACGATAATTACTACCGATTTTCATGGGATAAGCAGCGGTCCTATCGCAGGCTGGTTAAAAATACAGGCGGTGTCTTTACGGTTCTGGCACAGGACGCAGTACCGTATGTAACGAAGCAGAATTATCAGGTTACTGTAAAGGCAGTTGGTTCGCTGATTACAGTATTAATAGATGGGGAAACAATTTTTTCTGTAAATGATACCAGTTTAAATAGCGGGACAATTGCTATGTATTCCTGGGGGAATACGGGTGCTTATTATGACAATATATCAGTAAGTGTTTATCGTTAATGGGAATATAGTCTTAGATAATTTTAAAGTAAATTACAGTAAATAGACAGCATTGTCCGATAACAATTCTGTCTTTGCGCTTATTCTTTTTTTAATACAGTATTCATGGATGGATAAATTAGAGTAATGTTTTTCCTAAAAGGATTTAGCCCCGGGGGTTTTTTTGTCATCAGGTCTATTTTATCGGACCATGTGGTTGCATTGCGCAACCCAATTGCCTTCACTTCAAATGTTTCCTATAGTTTACTTGGCAGTAAATACAAATCCAGTATGGGGTGGTTTTAAAGCGGTGGGGAATTTGCCGCGATTTTAGGAAACAAGACATGAATATGAAAAGATTTATTCTCGGGATATTGGCTTTCATGTCGCTGATGGCGGCGGCAGAGACGATTCAATCCAATCAATATGCTATTTGGGGAATCGACGAAGATGAGGTTATCATTCCGACCGGCAGTGTAATCACGGAAGCCGTGTTGACGATTAAAAATGTGTCGCCCGCGAATGCACCTGTTTATGTGCATCTTTTGGATAATACCACAGCGGGCTTTACTTTCGGAACTGACACCAGCGGCGGCAATGTATTTGATACCTACGGTGTTTCACTTTCCGGCACTTATGATGAAAACGGTAATTATATCTGCAATTTGAGTCAGATTAATGATGCCCAGTCACGGATATGGACGGTTTTTACGCAGCCCTGCACGATGACACTTGTGGATACTTCGACGGTACAATTTACGTCGAGCCTGCTGGAGTTGATGGATTACGCGGGCAACGGCGGAGGATTGGGGATAGGGATTGATAATGGGACGGACTCAGAAATTACGTTTGATTCTATAAAACTGGATGTGACAACTCAGACCTATCAGGGGACAGCGTCTTCACAAACGCTGGCTTTAGTGTATCCAGAAGCTTCAGCGGAAGAAGCCTATGCGCTGCAGTTTGACGGTGTTGATGATACGGCAACATTTAGTTCTTTTGTCCGTCCTGTGAATAATTTTACGGTTTCGGCGTGGGTTAAAACTGATGTAACACATAAAATAGATATTGAATCTACATCTGGTGTAGCAGGCTATTTAAATACCGGCCACAGGTATCTGTGTAAGCCTGAAACGATCAGCGGTGCTGCGGGAATTGGTATTTCCGTGGGAACTAATGGTGTCTCTGTGTATGAATTTTCCGATTCGTATTTGCCCGCCCTTGCTGTTTACGAAGGCGCTCTTGGGTCAGATTGGAATTATGTCACCATCACCTATACCAATAAGCAGCCCAGAATTTATGTTAATGGAGTATTGGTTCGTACAGGCCTAACTTCTCCAAAAACCAATGTTTATGCGCCTCGGCAATTGGGTGGACGGAATATAGGCTGGTTCAAGGGCGAAGTTTCTGGATTTTGCATCTGGGATAGACCTTTAAGTGATGCCGAGGTATTGGCGAGTGCAACAAACGGTTTTAGTGACGTTGCGGCTGTTGGAGACTGGATGCTTGATGAGGGTACGGGTACGATAGCCAACGACAGTTCCGGAAGCGGTTTTAATGGTATAATCAGCGGAGCAACGTGGGTTTCCCTGGTAAACGCTCCAGAATTAAAAAATGCGCTGCAGTTTGACGGTGTTGATGATACGGCAACATTTAGTTCTTTTGTCCGTCCTGCGAATAATTTTACGGTTTCGGCCTGGGTAAAAACAAATGTAACCCACAAAATAGATATAGAATCAACATCCGGCACAGCAGGATATCTGACTACCGGCCACAGGTATCTGTGCAAGCCTGAGACGGTCAGCAACGGCGCTGGGATAGGTATCTCTGTGGGAACGAATGGAGTATCTGTGTATGAATTTGCTGACGCATATTTGCCCGCTCTTGCCGTTTACGAAGGTGATCTTGGAACAAGCTGGAATTACATTACCATAACTTATACTGACAAGCAGCCCAGAATCTATGTCAACGGCAACCTGGTTCACACCGGTCTGACCTCTCTCAAGGCCAATGTCTATGCCCCTCGACAATTAGGCGGACGTAATATCGGCTGGTTCAAGGGTGAGGTTTCCGGTTTCCGTATTTGGAATCAGTCGCTAAGTGATGCAGAGGTCCTGGCCAGTGCAACAAATGGTTTTAGTGACGTTGCGGCTGTTGGAGACTGGATGTTTAATGAGGGTACGGGTACGATAGCCAACGACAGTTCCGGAAGCGGTTTTAATGGTATAATCAGCGGAGCAACGTGGGTTCAATGTATAAGATAAGACCTTTAGGTTGATTTTGTCCTATCGAATGGATAGGTTCGTACAGGCGGTTTCAGGGTGTATAGTCCGGTTGCGTGATTGTACCCATTGAAGCCGCCTGTTTTTGCTTGATAAATTTGTTGTTTCAGGGTAAACTTCCGAAATTGAACGGAGTTATTCGAAACCATGAATTTGGGTATACAACAGGATTTCAAACGATTAACATTGCTGATTATTGCGGCATCTGTTATTGGTGTTCTCCATATTATATCCACCTCTTTAATTTCCAAGGATGGTGTGCACTGGATAGAACAAGCTCGCTGCATTGATATGCCTAAAAAGGTCTCGGCCAGTATGGCCGACAATAGAATTGCTGAATTAGCCAAAATACAAGACCCCGGATATCCTCTGATGTTACTTCTGGGACATCGCTTTGGGGTATGGGGTAAGGCAGAACCTTCAAGTTTGAATTGGGTGCATTCCGGGCAGATATTGACACTGTTCTGTCAAATACTTACGATTGTGCTTTTATATTTTTTTGGTAAGCAGATCGTGGGCGGTCAATATGCTTTTATCGCGGTACTGATATTGGTTTTTTTGCCATGGCCTTCTGAATTTGCTTACGATGTGCTGCGGGAGTGGCCTTATCTTTTATTTCTATTTGGCGGTCTGTTTTTAGTTTTATGTGCATTTTCGTATCGCAGGGTTATTTTCTTTCTGCCTGCGGGTTTGATTTCCGGCGTTGGACATACAATAAGGCCAGAATGTGCTCAAATTGTGATATATGGAATGCTTGGGTTAGTGTTGTTTTTTATTAATCCTCAAAAACGGCTGTCTCGAAAAGAAATAATATTGGCTTCTGTCCTGCTTATCCTGGGATTTGGAATGGTCTTCTTTCCGTATATTCAAATGAAAGGACGCGTATTGCCCGATAAGCTGCACCGTCTGGCGAGTCCCCAAAAAGTGTCGCAGTCGCCGGAAACTCATTCCATGCAATGTGCAGGGTCAGTATCATGGACGGCCATTCATGGCCCAATAGTTCTTGTTCAGGGGGTCAGCGAGAACCAGATGTATTACTTTTTTCCTTTTATGGCGGCAGGGCTCTATTTTTTTCTAAACCGCAAACAATCCCCGACGTTACATAAATGGTTTATTGCCGGCTTTATAATATTTAACTGTTTGATGTATCTGTTATTATATCAACGGTGGGGTTATATCAGCAGAAGGCATGCAATGCCGCTGGCTGTTATGACGTTGTTTTTTGTTCCGATTGGGTTAGATTTTGCTGCAGAACTATTTAGTAAACGTCGTACCGACTCAGGTTTTCAAGTTGATCAGAGAAAGCGAAATATTCTGTTTTGGGCAATGACTATTGTTGGAATACTAATTTGTTTGCCCAAGTTGTCTATTCCATTAGGAGCGGATAAGCCGGGTATCAGGGAAACCGCCGAATACCTTAAACAAAATACTTCTCCAGAAGCAGTCATTGCAGTTTTTGACCCCCGGATTGCGTTCTATGCCGAGCGCAAGAGGATTGTCTATAAAACATTGCCCTGTCGCAAAAAATGGGATTATCTGGTAAAAATAGAAGACGGCGGTGTTGTGAACGCGGAGAAAGAAGAATGCCTGCTGGAAAAATGGTATTCTTGCCCGGTTACAAAAACAAACCCTCGTTCCCGTCAGGTGGTTGTTTACCGCCGAGTCGAAGATATTCAAGTAGAGGGAAAGTAGGAATGCGGCTTGGATTTACCAGCCTTTTTTGGAAAATAAAGCAGGGATTGTAAGCAAGAGGATATATAAGTTCAAGCGAAGCGATCGCCGTTGAATGTATAGATAATCATATTTAATTTTGTGTCTGGGTTCCAGGTCATAAAAGCTGCGGATCTGCGCAAGGCCTGTCAGTCCGGGTTTTACAGCCAGGCGGATTCCCTGAAGAGCCTTGTGCGAATTAACCCTGTACATATTTTCAGGCCTTGGTCCGACCAGACTCATCTCATCAAGAAGGATGTTAAAAAGCTGAGGCAATTCGTCCAGCCTCGATTGCCTGAGCCAACTTCCGATAGGAGTAATTCGATGATCGCCGATGCTGGCGGGTTGAAATCCGCTTAATTTTTCAGCACCCTGAACCATCGTTCTGAATTTATAGATAACAAACGGTTTTCCATCTTTTCCGACGCGCAGTTGTTTGTAAATGGCTGGGCCGGGAGATGTTATTTTGACCGCTAAAGCGATAAGCCCCAGAACCGGTGACAAAAGCAGCAATCCGCACAATGACCCTGCGAGATCGATGAATCGGATAAAGAATTCTTCCACATCTCTTTTTTCGCCCTCGAACGTTCTAAGGTACAGATGTTGAGCGTGACCATTGACCTGCTCGCGGATCAATTTCATATAGATGGCCGGCGTATAGATCAGATCGATGTGATACTGATGGATGATGAAGGTTAAATATTCAGCCAGACTCGCTTCTTTTGCTTCCTCGGTGATAATGATCTGGTCAATATCATGATAGTCTATTTTTAGCTGTCGGAGTTCTTTAAATTGAAGTTTTTTAACAATAGTTGTTTTTCCCGTCAGCCCGTTGACCTTACCATTTCCGATGACAAGAACATTTTTTGTAATTTGTCCGCGTTTCTTTAAAAGCCATTGGTTGACTTTGAAATTAAGGATTATGTTAATCAGCATTGCGATTACAAAAATGCTTGTGGGAAATGCACCCCACCGTATTCTGAAAATATACACAAACACAACGCTTAATACTGTTCCGACAGCCATGGCAAGAGCTATTTTTGTGAATAGTTCCCAGGATGAGCGAAATCTTCGTTTGTAAACACCAAAAATTGTCATTACACCCAGATAAAGAGCGGTCAGCCATGGTGCGCTCTCGCTGTACGAGCTAAAAGCTTGGGCTGGAAAATATCCATATCGTACCATGAATGCCAAGCAAAATCCGGCTTTTATTAGCACAATATCAATGGCGATTAAAAAAAATCTATTCATAAATAATTAATCTGGAAGATACTTAAGACTGATAAACAGCAAAACATCTGGTTTCTGTGGATCAACATTGCTCATTTGCTTGCAGTTACAATAAAGCCGGAACACAGTTGTTTAAGCCCTAATAGGCGGCACATGTTCTCATAGAGGCTTACTATTACAAATAATGGAACGAAAAAGCTGAAATAATCGCTGGCTCTGTAAAAGCAGAAAGTCTGAACATTTTTATACCCTGCATTTTTCATTAATTTTGCCATGGAAATAGGTGAGCAGTGGTCAAAATATGCCGGATAGCCTGTTACTGCGGAGGCCCATGGCCGTAGACTGGAAATCAGCGAACGTTGCATAGAATGCCCCACAAGCCTCAACAGCAGGGCGTACGGGTGATATTTCGACGGTATGTAATGTGCTGTAATACCGTTTTCGTTTAGGGCTTGATAGATTGATCGCATGGCTGCGACGTTGTCTTTAACATGCTCTATAAGGGTTATGCTGACAACAAGATCATATTTATTCGTAATTTCAGATTCGACAGACTGTACAAAGAAATTGTTGTAAATAGTATGACAGGCAGGTTTTTCTTCAATATCCAGTCCATCATAAATAATATTTTTCTGCTTTTTAAGCAGGGGACGATCAATTCCTCCCACTTCTAAGACGGATTTTAGTTCCTTGGTACTATTAAGAGATGAATTGATGATATCCAACAGGGCGGCGTGGTAACCTCCGCCTGAAAAAAAAGCTGGAAAAGTGATGGAAAGCCTGTTCGAAGCTTGTTTGTTGATTTTAACAAACTGTTTTAGACTGTTCAAGATAATCTGTTTTGGACGCCATTTGACGTTTTGGGATATTTTTGATAACGGTTTTTTGAGCATAATAGAGGGGCTGATTTGCAAATCGTTTTTTAGCCAAGCCTGATAACACTGCCGGTTTGCTTTGATGATTTGTCGTAAATTTCTAGCGCTGACTCCACCCGTTCGCATTTTGACCATGATACGCGGGATATAAACACTTTGGATGCCAATTTTTTTTAAAAATCGCAACATGATTTCATAATCGGCAGAGATGGTCAAAGAGGTATCAAATCCGCCAAATTTTTCAAAAATTTCTTTGCGTACAAAAAATGTGGGATGCGGTGGATGCCAGCCTTTCTGGAATAAGCCTTCATGATATTTACAGGACTTCCAATGGCGTACCACTTTTTTTGGATTTTTTTGGGCGACATACTCAAGATCACCGTAGCAACAGCCTGCTTTGCTGTTTTCAAATACGTTGGCCACCTCTGAAATGACATTGCAATCGGCATAGAAGTCGTCGGCATTCAGGAAGCCGACGATATTGCCTGTAACCATGCGCAAGGCCTTATTCATGGCATGATAAATACCTTCATCCGGTTCCGATATGTATTGCGCAATTCGATTTTGATACTTTGCCAGGATATCAAGTGTGCCATCCGTAGAACCACCATCCACAACGATATATTCAAGGTTTTTACAGTCCTGCATCAGGACACTTTTTATGGTATCTTCAATAGTCATGACACTATTGAAACAGATAGTTATTACGGAAATCTTTATGCTTTGCTCTCCAATCGAGTTCATTTGATTTATTGCGATTCACAAAAAGACAGAAGGTCTGATATGCTGCCATGGTTGATTCGATCAATCTGTTCCATCTGAATCGCCATATCCGGCACAGAGGATATAGCCTTGTTAAACTGTTGAATAAAATCATTCTTGTCACAGATATCAAAATACCTGGCAAAGTTGCCCAGTATTTCCCTGTAGGGCGGGATATTATTTGCAAGAATATTGGATTTATTTGCAAGAGCCTCAATCGCAATATTGGGGCAGGCTTCAACTTGCGATGAAAGGATTACCAATTTGGCTGTTTTATATAAAAATTTCATTTCCTGCATATTCAACCCGGTTTTAAATACCGGCCTATACAGGTCAGTCTTACGGTGCCTTAACCGGGCCAGATATCTTTTGTCGGCTTCGTCGCCGGCAAATACCACCCTGGCGTTTGAAGGCATTTCCGTATGATCCAGATATTCCAGCAACTCATGGAATTTTTTATACCGGTAATATGATCCGGGAATAAAAATGACATAATCCTTTTCGTTGATATCACAGCATTGTCCGGCCTGCGGCAGATCATCTTTATGCAGATTATTGACCCAGTGATAGGCAACAAAGATATCTTTTTCGTCTTTGCCAATGGAGTTTTTTAAAAAATCCTTTACATAATTAGAAACGGCTACGATTTTGTCAGCTTTCCGCAGGGCATATCTTAATGGAAGATATTTGAAGAAAAGGCTTAACCTCATTCTGAATGGGACGTCGATGGTGAGAAAGTTCGGGATAGCCATATTGCGCATTGCAAGAATGGTTTTTATATGAGGGATTTTATAGGCAATGTGTGTCGGAGCATAAATATAGCTGGGTTTCAGTTCTCGTGCAATACGCGGCAGGTTAAAAATCTGCCAGAGATAGGAAGTGACGCCAAATGAATAGCGCGAAGCAACGGTATAAATAGAAACATTTTTGGGGATATCGACAGCCATGTCGTTCAGGCGATTTTCCGCAATGGTATTGATCAAAAATGTGAAGCGATAATCATGTAACGGCGCAACTTCGCTTAACAAATTCACCATATAGGTTAATTGTCCGGCAGATTTTACATTTAACAGATTAACCAAAATGGTTTTCATAAGAAATTTGAAAGTTGACAATTTTTTGGTCGCAGAGTGTTGCTTGAAATAATCTATCCATAGAATTTACACAAAAGAAGTATCTTATGGATTTTAGGCAGGAAGTTTATGTTGTATTTGCAGGGTTTTGCTTTGTAGAGTTGTTTTGGTAATCATATCGAGTTGCTTTACCTATTATATCAATGTACTCAGTTTTAGTGAGCGTTTTTTGGGGGACCCATCCATCTGGTATTTTTGCTAAAAGCAACCATGAATCTCTCCAGCCGGGAAAAAAGTTGGTCAGGAATCTGTAAATTGGTCGAATCATCCACGGAACTACTTTTAACATGTGATGACAACTGCATAGCTCCACAATTTCAAGATTCAAGAATTTTGCCATCTGTTGCAAATCGCCTTTTACATACTCCCGAACATGCCCTCTCCATGCCCCCGGATACCAGTAATAGTTATCGAAGGGTGGAAGGTTTGTTTTTCCTAAAAGCACAGATATTCTTTTTCTGATATTCACCGCGTTGGGAACGGTAATAAATAAATATCCGTTTGGCTTGATAAGTTCTATCAAATCATTCAACAGTTCGCGAGGAGAGTCGTGTAAATGTTCAATAACATCGTGCAGCATAACCATATCAAAAGAATGCTTTTCAAAAGGAAAACTGTTGTTAGAGGCGAGCCTAAAATCAATATCAGAATCTTTGGCAAACTGAATAATTTTGGCGCGGTTATTTTCTAATTTGTGCCAATCATCCGACAGGTCATCATAAGCGGAACATTGATACCCCATTGCCCGAATAACAGCAGTCTTATCGCAGGATCCAGAACCGAAATCCAATATCCTGTCGCCTATCGTTAAATACCTTTGGATGATTTTTGCGATAGTGCAGTACGAACCAGTACTTCCATCCATATAGCCTGGAAAGGGAAACATTTTTTCGACATGTTTTTTTGCTTCATGGAAATTCATTTTGATACCTCCCGCGGTTTTTCTTTTGCCCAACCCAGATAGTTGGATAAGCAGGACTCATAGACGGTACAAGTCATTGTTGGTATGTTCTCCTTGGCATATCTGATTTGCCACAACTAGTATAGAGAATATCATACGCCTGGATCATTTTCTCGATAGAAAAACTTTTAGCGTATAATTGTCCAGCCTGGGCCAATTGTTTTCGCAATGATTCAGATTGATATATTTCTCTGATGCCAGATGTGAGGCTTGCACTGGAACCAGCCTGTACCATCCATGCATTGATTTTGTGGCTGATGAGGTCGCGTATAACCGGTATGTCTGTTGCAATACATGGAATGCCTAACAACATGGCTTCAAACAGCACGTTAGGCATGCCCTCGGCTGTACTGGGTAGAACAAAAAGGTCTGCATTTTGCGCCAGGGAATGCCAGTCATCTCGATAACCGAGAAAAATGACATGTTCTTCCAAGTTATTTGCTTTGACTTTTTCTTTCAGTTGTTTCAGCAATTTGGGAAGACCTGTCCCGCAAATGACAAGCGAAATATCAAGTCCTTCTTTTCTGAGTTCGGCAAATGAATCCAACAAGATATCGAGACGTTTCGAAGAGATAATACGTCCGGCATACCAAATTTTAAAAGCCGTTTTGGGACTATTCAATGCCGCAGGCAGAACAACAGTCTTTGGTTTTTCGACGACAATTGCATTTGGAATTACACAACCTTCCTTTTTCGAGAAAAGTTTTCGATAAAAGCAGGGTTCTCTATCTGGATTAAAGTTTGCCACAATCTTGTCAGACATTATGTGTTGTTGGATGTAACTTATGAGACGCCGAGGGCTTATTATGTTGTTAGCATATCGCATCGATCCTCTGGCGGAACTTAAAATATATGCGCCAGACAACTTTCCCGCCAGTGCGGCCGGAAGCGTGACAATTTCAGGCAGCCAAAGCTGCAAAATATCTGGTCGAAAAGCCATGACGGCCTTATATACCCTAAACCATAATGAGAAGAGGTTCCATTTTTGCCCCCTTGGGATGTGCAGCAAGTCGATTCCGTTGTTGTAAATATACTGACCGGTTCCCCGATGCAAAAACAGAATGGCAATGTAATATTTATCGGGACTTGTATTGTTTGCAAGAAGCTGCAGTTGCCGTTCGGCGCCACCGCCCTCGAGATTGCCAATAACATGTAATATCTTAATTTTGTTGTTTTTCATTCTGTGGCAGGTTGAAAGCAAAAGATAATTATTTTCGGGGTTTCATTTTCACTATAAACGATTCATTGCGTATCTCTCTTCTGGTCCGACAGGATAGCATCTCTCCAGTAACCGGGTCATAATTGAAAAGACTCCGAGGGTAATAGGCCATGGCAAAAAAGACTCCCCAGACAATATAATAAAGTCGCGAATCAAAAAGGCCGCCGGTTGCCATAAATATAAATAGAGTGAAAATAATAAACTGTGTAATGGAATTTGTTCTGAACAGGGTGTCACAGTTGCTGCGATTAGACTTTTTATATAATTGTATCATTAGGCAACCGAATAAAAGAGGGTAAAATATGCCATACTCGAAAATACGTTGAATTGCGAGGCTGTGCGCTGAAAAGCGAAAAAGACCTTGATCTTTATAGTAGGTATTTGCACCCAATCCAAATCCCAGGAGAGGACGTTCTTTGATCATCGAGCAATATACGGCCTGTGCATCTAATCTATACCGAAAGCTTTCATCTTCCAGAAAAGAATCATTGAGGCTCAGTTTGAAATTCAGCAGCGTTATCATGCGATCTGCCAAATCCGCTTCTTTTTTTATTTTAGTCGATAGATACAGATGCAAGGATACTGCGATAGCAACAAGGCAGCCTGCTGTGAGGCAGGTTCGGAGAAAAAAACTTTTTTTAGAATAATTATTCCAGGAATAAATAAAATGGCAAGCTACGATAAGGATTGCGGCAATCATGGATATCCGGGACCCGGTTAGCAGGACACAAACTAAAAACGCAGGTATAATCATAGTATTCAGCCAGGAATGTTTTGGTTTCCAGAAGCAAAACCAGCCAATAAACAGGAGATTGAGCGACATGCCGAGTTTATTGGGCTGAAGAACGAAACCAAATGCACGCCCGGCATGGTCTGTTTTGGCGTTGGCAATCCGAGAAATGTGTTCAAAATATTCGGGTTTCAGCAGGCTCAAGCCCAGGCCTGCTATTGTAAGAACAAGACTTATCGAAAAAATCCGATACATTGCAGGAAGGCCGTTTGCAAGGGTATAGACTATTGTACAAAGAAAAAGCAGGAAACAATATAATAGCAGCAGAATATCCCGAATTTCAATCGAAGGCGCATAGATCAAGGTTAAAAAGGGCCACACTATCATAAGGAACAGCCAGTATAATATCGCTTTTTGCCTCAATAAACATATGACGTGGCGAAGATTGCTGATGAGATAAAAACAAAAGATAAAAAATAATGCAAGGCTTATGTTTCCTATCGTTGTTTCCAGCGGCACGGCGAGAAAACGAAATAAGCCCGTAGCATTCAGGATGAGGACTATCGTTAGAAATGGCGTGAACAAAGGTTTTATTTGAGAAAACATGGATGTAATATGGCCTTGTTTTAAATATCGGCAAAATCGGTGATTTTTGAACGTGGTATTCGGTTCTGAGTAAAATTTCGTATACACCAAAGGCCGTTACCGATTAGCTGAAATGGACGAAACTGCCTATTGCTGCGTGTCTGTCTTAAAATCGACTCATAACGTGCAGTAATACTGTTAATGTTGAAATAGCGATCGAATAGATTTTGGGAATATTTCCGCAGACGATCTTGTTCTTTGGTATCATCAAGTAATCGGGCTATTTTCTGGTAGTTGTCTTCTTCGTCAAAATTCTCAATTCGGTTCCGCTGTGAAAAATTAGTCGCAAAAACCTGATCAAAATTATCCTCTGTTACAAGAAGGGGATAGCGGGCACCCTGTAAGGGAGTAAGCAGGATTTTGCCGTGGCAGGCGGCTTCCATGAACCCGCGTCCGGTACCGATGACAAAATCCACAGCGTCAAGAATCCGCCTGGCGTCGGAAGTGAATTCATGTTCAATAAAAAGATGGATATTTTGATTGCATTGAAGTCGGATACGATTGAAAACATCCGGATTTTCAATCACCCCGACAATTGCCAATTGACATGGGTGTCCATCCTGATTCAGCCGTCGGATGAGAGTAATCGCCTGAACCATACTTTGTTCATAATTTGAAACAAAACGATTAATTCTCAAAAAGCAGGGTTTTTTGTCACATATCTTTTGTCGAAAGGATGTAACCGATGCCGGATCGCATTCAAACGGTACCACCCGGTTTGGAATTAAATGGACAGGAGTGCCGGAAAATCTGCGAGTACGGCTAAAATAACGAAAATTCTCAAGACTGTACACAATTAACTGGTCCGCATAGGGGAAATAATATTTTGGACTTGGACCGCCGCATTTAGTGATGATAATCGGAAGACGATATCGAATGCTCATTAATTGTCCGAAAAAATGCGCACTGATATCAAAACTGTTAATTGAATCAGGTTTTTCCTGTCCGACTATTTTTGATACTTGTCGAATAGTGCTGTAGAAATTAAACCCGGAAAATGGAATAAAATAGACCTTTGTTTTAATGGATTGAATTACTGTCGAAGGTTTAAGGCCGATATGAATTACGAAACAATTAATCTGCCGCGAGATTGCTTCAATGGTGGTTTTAAGACTTCGCGCATGTCCTCCCTTGCCGTGGCCTGCGGTTGCAATTATAAAGCATGTTTTGAAGTCATTTGTTGTAATATTGGTATTGACAGTCATATTAGTTCAAAATGGGATCGTCCTAAATGATCCGCTGTTCCAGCTCCAGTTCAACCCCCAGTGTCTCGCGTACGGTCTTCCGGATTATGGCAATTAGCTCCAGGATATCGCTGCCGGTCGCCTTGCCGTTATGATTGATAATAAACCCGCCGTGTTTTGTCGAGACCATCGCTCCGCCGACGGCTTTGCCCTTTAGCCCAAGCTCATCCATAATTTGCCCGACATATCTCCCCGGCGGCCGCTTAAAAACACTGCCGGCATTGGGATAATCCCAGGGCTGTTTTTCCCGGCGGACAGCCTGATTGGCCAGCATCTGTTTTCGGATTTCATCCCGTTTTCCGGCGGGCAAAGACAACTTCACTTCCGAAATAATCAACTCCGGCCGCTCAAGAAAAAGACTCGTCCGATATCCGAACATAAGCTCCGCGCGTTTTCGCGTCTTAAATGAACGTTCCGCCGGATCAAAATAAGTTACCGTATCGATAAAATTGCCAAATGAAATCTCATTGGCCCCGGCATTCATAAATACCGCACCGCCGACGCTGCCTGGAATATCATAATAGAGCTCCAGCCCCGCCAAGCCGTGCTCCAGTGCCGTTTCACTCAGTGTTTTTAACGGCAGTCCCGCCTGTGCGGTAATCGTATTGCCGGTAACCGAAAAGGATGAATATGGTTCGCCGAATATGACAAAGTGTATATCATTATAGAAGGCTCTGGACAAAATCACGTTATATCCGCCGCCGAGAATGACTTTTTCTCTTGTATCGTCCCCGAAGATCGTGGCGATATCCTCCGGCGTTTCAGGGAAAAACACCCGCTCCCCAACCGACTCGATTCGGTACGAATTGTGACAGGTTAAATCATAGTCTCGAAAGGATTTCATCTTTCGGTTTTTCTTAATCGACTCACAAAGTTGAAATCCGTAATTTGATAAGCGAATATTTTTCTGAGAGGTACGTTCATTTTTGAAGAATATAGAAAAACAAGGATGACGACGCTAATGGTCCAGCAAATGTTGGAAATCATTGCTGCGCCAACAGCATGATATTGTGGAATGAAAAAATACCCTAAAATGCTGTTTAGAACCAAAGTTGGGGCGAAAGCATATAACGCGTAGTAAGGTTTACCGAGTCCGGCCAGACGGCTATTCAATATTTTGAAAACGATCATGATTAAAACGCCGGGCAAAATTGCCTGAACAACATGAATGCTGGGGATATAGGCATGACCATAGAATAGGGGCAGAAGGTAGGGAGTTGTGATATAGATAGCGATGGCCAGTCCGATTCCTGCCAGAAGAGCCAGCCGTAACAATTGAAGAGTATTTTCTTCCAGTTTGTCCTGTCGTGAGGTTGTCGCGCTTTTGCTGATAATAATGATGCCCAGGGCGGCAGGCATCTGCCAAAGCAGTTCGGCGATGGCGGTGCCGACGGAAAAATATCCGATTTCAGCCGCACTCGAAAAACGTTCCAGCAACAGGATGTTGATGCGGTAATTCAGTTGGATGATAAACAGTGACAGACCATATATCGCCCCCAGCTTTAAGATAGAACCAATAATCTTGAAATCGAAAAGGGGTTTAAACCGGCCATATTTAGTTATGATATAATGCATATTAAAGATCAGGATAATTGCGCTGGACAAAACAGTTGTCAGCAATGCTCCCCATATCCCCAGTTTCATGAGCCATACAAAAATAATTATGCCCAGCAGGTTGAAAACAGCAGGTATCCATTTTTGCCGATTAAATTTTGTAATCAGGTCTTTGCCGAGGAAGACTCCTCCTGAATAGGTTAACAGAAGATTAATTGGCAGCGTCAGCAGTGCCAGGCTTATATTGGAAATGGTATAGGCGGGATTATCCAGAAGGAAATAGATATATGCAGTTAATGCAAGACTAACCGAGGTAGTAATAAGATATAGCCCAAAGACGGAACGAATATATTTTATTTCATCGAAGATTTCCTTCCCCAGATAGTACATGGTTGACTGCCTGAGGCCTAATTCGCAAAAACCTTTAATTGTCAGGGGAACGACAAGGATAGATGTAAATACGCCCTTAGCTTCCGGGCCGAGAGTACGGGAAACGGCGATGCTGCCAAGAATTGACAAAATCAAAACAGAGAAATTTGTCCCCAAAACACCGAGGGTTTCTGATGTAAAACTTCTTTTTGTCATTGACGTGTGTATGGGGAGACATCCGTGGATTGTGTCATTGAAGCATCCTGTTCCAGGCCGCTGACGGCACGTGCGGGCACACCGATGATGATGCTTCCTTTTGGAAAAGATTTTGTAACTACCGAGTTGGCTCCGACAATGGAATTTTCACCGATTGTAACAGGGCCGAGAATTTTGGCTCCTGAAAATATAACAGAACCGGCTTCAATAGTCGGATATCGCAGCGATTTATCTTGGATGGTGTCGAATTCTCTTAACGTAATGGCTCCAAGCGTAACACCATTGTAGATGGTTACGTTTTTTCCTATTTGTGCCGCATATCCGATGACAATATCATGGGGATGCGGCAGTTTAAATCCTTCTTCAATGCTTGCGGCTGCTCCGATTTCAACGCCGGGGA
>CAYTHV010000060.1:2087-17197 GCA_964437685.1 uncultured Pirellulales bacterium | reverse complement strand
TGTCAGATAACCGGAGTCGGCTGTCTTAAGAGCCGTATCCGCCAATCCGTTGCGAGCACCGTGTGTCGAGCTGAAGTATTCCAGAACATTCAAGCCTTCACGGAAGTTGGATTTAATAGGTGTTTCAATAATTTCGCCGCTGGGCTTGGCCATCAAGGCACGCATACCGGCCAACTGTTGAATCTGGTCAATACTGCCGCGAGCGCCGGAATGCCTCATCACCCAGATCGGGTTCAGATACGGCACGCCGTCGCGAACATCGTTTTTCATCGCGTTCATCATCGCATTGGTTACCGCCACACGAGCGTGAGTCCATGCATCGATGACCTGGTTGTATCGTTCGCCATCGGTCAAAACGCCGACCTGGAAATTCTTGTAAATCTTATCGCATTTCTTTTGTGTCGCATCAATGATGCCCTGTTTTTCGGGCGGGATGCGTAAGTCAATCAGTCCAAAGCTCATGCCGGACAATGTCGCACGCTTAAAGCCCAGCTCTTTCATATCATCCAGCAACTCGAGCGTCGCTTTGGCGCCGGCATATTCATAGCAATCGTGAATAACATTACCAAGTTTCTTTTTGTCGAGCGTCAGATTATAGAACGGCATTCGCGGATCAAGAATGTCGTTGAACAGACAGCGTCCGGGAGTCGTCGAAATCAAGCCGCCTTTTTCAAAGCCGTTGTCGCCGAATACTTTTTTGCCTTCGGGAATACGGACTTTAACACGGGCATGGACACCTACCTTTCGCATATCCATTGCCGTAATCGCCTCATTCATATCGCGGAAGACCATGCCTTCGCCCGGCTGTCCGCTGGCAATATGGGTAATATAGAAATTACCCAGAACCATATCCTGCGATGGTCCAAGCATCGGTGAGCCGCTGGCCGGCGAGAAAATATTATTGGTCGCCAAAATCAGCGTATGCGCCTCAACCTGCGCTTCAATACTCAGCGGCAAGTGAACCGCCATCTGGTCGCCGTCAAAGTCGGCATTGAACCCATTGCAAACCAGCGGATGAAGCATAATCGCATTGCCTTCAACCAGTACCGGCTCAAACGCCTGAATACCCATACGGTGCAAAGTCGGGGCACGGTTGAGCATCACAGGATGCTGATGAATGACTTCTTCGAGAATATCCCAGACGTGCTCTTCACGCCGTTCCAGCATACGCTTTGCGCTCTTGATGGTATCGGCATAACCGCGATCTTTGAGTTTGCGGATAATAAACGGCTGGAATAATTCCAACGCGATCCGTTTTGGCAAACCGCACTGATATAATTTCAGGCAGGGACCGACAACAATCACTGAACGCGCAGAATAGTCAACACGTTTACCCAGCAGGTTTTCACGGAAACGTCCCTGCTTACCCTTGATCATATCGGTCAAGCTCTTAAGCGGACGGTTATTGCTGCCCAGCACCGGACGGCGGCACCGTCCATTATCAAACAATGAATCAACCGCCTGCTGCAGCATTCGCTTTTCATTGCGAATGATGACTTCCGGCGCGTTGAGGTCGATCAATTTTTTCAAACGGTTATTGCGGTTGATAATACGACGATAAAGATCGTTTAAGTCGCTGGTAGCAAAATTACCGCTTTCCAGCATCACCAGCGGCCGCAAATCCGGCGGAATAACCGGAATGACATCCTGAATCATCCATTCCGCTTTATTGTCGCTGTTGCGAATGCTGTTGACTAATTTGAGCCGCTTGCTGAGGTCTTTGATTTTCTGTTTGCTGCTTGTTTCGGTAATTTGTGTACGGAGTTCCACCGCCAGCGTGGAAAGATCCAGCTTGCCCAGCAATTCCTTAATTGCTTCAGCTCCCATCGAAGCCTTAAAGCACGGTCCGTATTTATTGATCGCATCGCGGAACTCGTCTTCGGTCAGAAGCTGCCGCAGTTTCAGCGGGCTTTGACCAGGCTCGACAACCACATAATCCTGGAAATAGACTATCTTTTCAATATCCGAGGTCTTCATTCCCAGCAAGGTGCTCAACCGGCTCGGCATAGCCTTGAAAAACCAGATATGCACCACAGGCGCAGCCAGGTTGATATGCCCCATGCGTTTGCGGCGAACACGGCTGTGCGTGACTTTTACACCGCAACGGTCGCAAATGATGCCTTTGAACTTGGTTCCCTTGTATTTACCGCAGGCGCATTCCCAGTCACGTTCCGGGCCAAAAATACGCTCACAGAACAGACCGTCTTTTTCTGGACGATAGGTTCGGTAGTTAATCGTCTCCGGCTTTTTAACTTCGCCGAACGACCAGCTCCGGATATCATTCGGACTGGCCAGATTAATCTTAACTGAACCGTAATCATTTATCCGATCGTAAATCGATTCCACCATATCAGGACCAACTCCAATTCAATGTCCCTGTTTTATCCGCCTTTACGGCGGCATTCTTCACTCAACTTTGCAACTCTTATAGCTGCGGCATTCCAACACGTTTTTTCTCAAGCTGGATATTCAGACCCAGTCCGCGAATTTCATTACACAACACGTCAAATGAAATCGGCGTTCCGGCTTCCAGCGTATTGGCGCCTTTGACCATCGACTCATAAATCTTGGTACGGCCTTCGATGTCATCGCTCTTGACCGTCAGCAATTCCTGCAGCGTATAAGCGGCGCCGTAAGCTTCCAGCGCCCAGACTTCCATTTCGCCAAATCGCTGACCGCCGGTGCGGGCCTTGCCGCCCAGGGGCTGCTGGGTGATGAGGGAGTAGGGGCCGGTCGAGCGAGCGTGAATCTTGTCGTCCACCAGGTGATGCAGTTTCATCATATACATATTGCCGACTGTTACATTCTGATCAAACGGTTCACCTGTGCGGCCGTCATAAACCCGCGTCTTAAGGCCATTGGAAGGAATTTGGGCAAATATCTCATACGGCTCCGGAGCCTGTTTCTTTTTCTCCAGTTCAGCCATTCGATTACGCACATGCTGATTGGCTTCTTCGGTAACGGCAATCACATCCTCTTCCGTAGCCCCGTCGAAAACCGGCGTAATCGCATGGAAACCCATGACCTTTGCCGCCCAGCCCAAATGGGTTTCCAGAATCTGCCCGACGTTCATACGACTGGGTACGCCCAGCGGATTCAAACAAATATCAACCGGCGTTCCGTCTTCCAGGAACGGCATATCTTCTTCCGGCATAATCTTGGCGATAACACCTTTATTTCCATGGCGTCCTGCCATCTTATCGCCAACCGACAGGGTACGTTTGGTCGCGATATAAATCTTGACCATTTCCAGTACGCCGCTCGGCAGTTCATCGCCGTGCTTCATACGCTCCAGTTCGCGTTTCTTTTCTTCCTGAAGCTGGAGCAGGCGCGGCCAGAAAATATCGACGACCTTCTGAGCTTGTCCCCGCGAAGCCGCCGGTTTAACCCAGGCAATCTCGAAAGTTTCAATCTGCTCATAAATAACGTCAACATCATCGCTGGCGCCCACTTTCTGGCGAGTGTTCGGGTCGACCAGTTCAATGCCCAGTTCGCTGTGAATCTGAGCAATCATATCCTTAAACAGGGTGCACTCTTTAAGGATCATTTCCTGTTCGTATTTCTTGATCTGATCCTTATAGGCCTTGCGCTGTTCTTCGGTGCCAGCGCCTTTACGCATAAACCGGCGAGTCTTGATGACAATACCTTCATAACCACTTGGCACTTCCAGTGAGTCATTCTTAACGTCTTCACCGGCACGACCGAAAATAGCATGAAGCAGTTTTTCTTCCGGCGTCAGTTCCGTCTTGCTCTTGGGGGAAACCTTGCCCACCAGAATATCGCCGGGAGCGACGCGTGTTCCTTCGCGAACCACGCCGGTCTCATCCAGATTACGCAGCGCTTTTTCGCTGACATTCGGAATATCCCGTGTAAACTCTTCACGTCCCAGCTTTGTCTCGCGAACTTCCACGCTGAACTCGTCAATGTGAATGCTGGTGAATACATCATTTTTAACCAATCGTTCGCTGATTAAAATCGCGTCCTCAAAGTTGTATCCGTCAAAAGGCACAAACGCGACCATAATATTGCGTCCCAGCGCCAATACGCCATTATCGCTGGCGCCGCCATCAGCAAGAATCTGGTCTTTCGTGACCTTTTGCCCGAGGCTGATAATCGGCTTCTGATTCAGACAGGTTCGTTCATTAAGACCTTTAAACTTCAGCAATTCATATTCATCAGCGCCGTCAATAACAATGTGTGTCGCATCCACAGCGGTAATGACGCCGGATTTACGAGCACGAATCACCATACTCGAATTGCGTGCAACCGGCTCTTCCATTCCGGTACCAACCAGAGGCACTTCCGTCTTGAGCAGAGGTACCGATTGACGCTGCATGTTTGAACCCATCAACGCACGGTTGGCGTCATCATGCTCCAGGAACGGAATCAATGCCGCTGAAACGCCCACCATTTGCTTGGGTGACACGTCAACATATTCAACTTCCGCACTATCGACCTGCGTCAGGTCGCCATTTTTTCGCGCCAAAACCAGACCTTCATGCAGCGTACTGGTCTTCGGATTCACCATGCTCGGCGGTGCAAATACCGCTTTCATTTCTTCATCGGCACGGAGATACTTGATTTCTTCGGTTACTTTCTTGTTCTTCACCTTGCGATACGGCGTAACCAAAAATCCATATTGATCTACTTTGGAGAAAATACCCAAAGACACAATCAAACCGATGTTGGTACCTTCCGGCGTCTCAATCGGGCAGACACGGCCATAGTGACTGATATGGACGTCGCGCACTTCAAAGCCCGCGCGTTTGCGGTTCAAACCGCCGGGGCCCAAAGCGCTCAAGCGACGCTCGTGAGTCAACTGGCTCAGGGAGTTGGTCTGGTCGACAACCTGACTCAACTCGCCGCGGCCAAAGAAAAATTAAATACTGGATGAAACGCTCTTGCTGTTAACCAGGTCGGCGATACGCCCGACTTCTTCCGGACTCTTGGAACTCATTCGTTCCTGTACCGTACGACGCAGTTTCAGCAGGCCTTTGCGAATTTCCGCCGCCGCAAGTTCATCAATGGTACGCAGTCGACGATTGCCCAGATGATCAATATCATCCAGATCGCCCTGTCCCTGCCGCAGCCCCAGGATATACTTCATCGTATTGAGGAAGTCTTCCGGCCGCAGCGACATTTCATCTTCTTTTACATTTAGATTAAACTTGCGATTTAAACGAAACCGCCCGACAGCTCCCAGGCGATAACGATTGATGTCATAAAATTTCTCTGCAAACAGAAGCTTGGCTTTATCGAGATTGGCCGGGTTGCCGGGGCGCAGGCGAGAATAAATCTTCATCAGCGCCTCTTCATGGCCTTCGCAGGAATCATCAGACAACGTCGTCAAAATCAGCGAATCCGTCACCTCGGAGATCACTTCTACGCTCTCTAATCCGCTGGACAGAATCTTGCCTACCGCATCGCCCAACTGGGTTCCGGCTTCCACCAGAATCTCGCCCGTCTCGGTATCGACAATCGGACCAACCGCCCACATTGCCGGATCCAGCTTCTTGGTCTTGACACTTTGCGTCGGATAGAATGTCCGAATCAACATGTCCGTCCGTCCATAATCCGGACTCATCGCCCGCAGGAATGTCGTTGCCGGGATTTTACTGGACTGGTCGATTCGAATAACCAGTACATCCTTTTTGGTAACCGACATTTCAATCCAGCTTCCGCGTTCCGGAATGATACGCGCCCCATGCAGCACACGGTCGCCGTCTTTGCTGTCGATCACAAAATCGACGCCAGGACTGCGGTGAAGCTGATTGACGATGACACGCTCGGCGCCGTTGATGATAAATTCGCCGCCGCCGATCATCACGGGGATTTCCCCCAGATAAATAGCCTGCTCGGCGATATCATCCATATCCTTGCGTTTCAGTCGGCAATGAACTTTCAGCGGGTATCCGTACGTCAGACGGAGTTCCCGACACTGTTCAATGCTATAACGCGACGGTTCCAGTTCATATCCGAGATATTCCAGCTCCATCGTCTTATCGTAGCTGACAATCGGAAACACTTCCCGGAACAGCGCTTCTAACCCTGAATTGGGGCGCTTATCCCAGTCCTTATCCTGCTGAAGAAACCTTGCATAACTGGCAAGCTGAACCTCAACCAGATCAGGCACCTCAACCGCATCCCCAATTCTGCCGAAATTACGGATGTTCAATGATGTCATTCGACAACTCTCCGTTTGGCTTAACTGCCTTATATTTGCATCCTGCGAATTGCAGGAGTATTTACGTCCGATATTGTACAAACAAAACACAAAAACCTACCGGCCAGGCGAACTCATTTTCGAGTCGCCTGCCGTAGGATTCTATGCAACACACTTATTTTTTACTACACCACGGGTTCTGAAAAACATTCAAAGGTATCCTTTTGCCTTCTCAAACTTTCCGAACCACCGCCGCTGATACTTGCTTTTGTCCGAAACACGTCGAACAAATTCTCACATCGGCAACAGCTTATTGAATTTCGACGGTCGCGCCGGCGTCTTCCAATAACTTCTTGGCGGCTTCAGCTTCGTCCTTGCTGACATTTTCTTTAACCGGCTTCGGAGCGCCATCGACAAGGTCTTTGGCTTCCTTGAGGCCCAGGTTGGTCAGGGTACGAACTTCTTTAATAACCTGAATTTTCTTATCGCCGGCGGTCTTGAGAACCACGGTAAAGCTGGTCTTTTCGACCTTCGGGGCATCGGCAGCGGCGGCAGGTCCTGCAACCATAACAGCGCCACCCGCGGCAGGCTCAATACCATGAACTTCTTTAAGATAATCAGCAAGCTCTTTGGCCTGCATCAGGGTTAAAGCAACAATCTGATCGCCTAACTGTTTAATCTGATCACTGAATTCACGAGACATTTCTACATACTCCTGTACGTTTATGGTTTTGAGGTAGTCGGAACTCCGCCGTCCCTTTTAACCCGCTATTCACGGGACAACCTCAACAACCGCAAGGTTAATCAAACAAAATCGGCTTTATGCCGCGTCTTTTTCTTTCTTTTCGATAAGCGTCTTGAGACAGCCGGCGATAGCGCTGCCGGGAGCGACAAGACAACCGGCCACATTGGAACCCGGAGTCATTGCAATGCGAACAATTCGACCCTGAAGTTCGGCACGCGTGGGCATCGACGACAGCTTCTGGGCCATTTCAGCGCCGAGAACTTCGCCTTCCACATAGGCGCCTTTAACTGCCAGCGTCTTGTTCTTTTTCAACCAACCCTGAAGCGACTTGGCGACATCAACGATATTGTCGCCGCCATAGACGATTGTACAGGGACCGGTTTCAAACAACTGCCCGCCCTTGGGATGTCCCAGGCTTTCCATCGCGCGACGCATCAGGCTGTTCTTGACAACCATCATCTTGACGCCTTTTTGCTGCAGCTCGCCGCGCATCTTATTATTATCGACGCCGCTGATACCCAGCGTCTGAAGCACCATAAACGCGTCAACGCCGTTGAATCGTTTCTGATAATCGTTTTGAACTAATCCCTTTACCGCATAACTCATAGTTCACCTCTTATTATTTAGTAGGCCTGACAGGCCGAAAATTTCTATTTAGACATTTTCCAACAGCACGCCGGGACTCATCGTCGCGGACAAGCTTATTTTCTTGATATAAGTGCCCTTGATGGACGACGGGTGCATACGCTTGATGTGGCTGATAAACGCCTGAATGTTCTCAGCCAGTTTCACTTCATCAAAACTCAGCTTGCCGACAACCGCGTGAACATTACCCCCGGCGTCATTGCGAAATTCAACTTTTCCGGCGGCAAATTCTTTAACCGCATTGACAACATCCGCTGTAACCGTACCATTCTTGGGTGAAGGCATTTTGCCCTGCGGACCAAGCACTTTACCAAGTTTTCCGGCTTTACCCATAATCTTCGGAGATGCGATTGCAACATCAAAATCAAGCCAACCGTCGGCAACTTTTTTGATCAGTGCATCGGCTCCGGCATCAATCGCTCCGGCATTCTTTGCTGCTTCGGCTTCACTGTCTTCACAGAATGCGATGACTTTGCGGGCCTTGCCGATACCATTCGGTAAGCTGATCGCCCCGCGGATGCCCTGGTCGGCCTGCTTGGGATCGACGCCGAGATGCATCACAATATCAACCGACTGGTCGAACTTTGTCGTTGCGAATGTTTTGAGTTTCTTGACTGCCTGCTGAAGATTCAGCGGCTCCTGAACGGCTTTTTTAAAGTCGTTCGTATACCGTTTGCTTCGTTTCTGCATAATTTCCTCGCGAATAAATTTTGCTGTTTCGCTTCCACCGTATCGCCGTGGTCAGCATCTGTTTCCATCCGGCCCGATGGCCGTTAATATTTGGCGCACAATGAAAATCCCGGTTTCGCCCGGTTTAGTCAACCACATCAATCCCCATACTGCGGGCAGTCCCCATAATGATCCGGTCGGCGTGTTCCATATCGTAAGCGTTCAAGTCTTTGACTTTCAGCTGTGCAATCTTACGAATCTGAGCTTTGGTAACCTTGCCCACCTTTTCCTTATGCGGAACACCGCTGCCCTGAGCAACGCCGGCTTCCACTTTCAACAGCACGGATGCCGGAGGGCTTTTGATAATGAACTCAAAGCTGCGATCCGTAAAGACCGAAATTTCAACCGGAACAATCATTCCGTTCAGCTCTTTGGTTCGTTCATTGAACTGGGATACAAACTGACCGATGTTCACGCCGTGCTGACCCAAAGCCGGGCCAATCGGCGGTGCAGGCGTTGCTTTTCCGCCTGGTGCCTGTAATTTAATTACTTTGGTTACTTCTTTAGCCATAGTTTTAGCCTTATTTGCTTCAAGTTTAAACTTTTTCAATCTGCCAGTATTCAATATCCAGCGGCGTACTGCGACCGAATATCGTTACAATAACGCGAACAATACCGCGTTCCGCATCAATCGAATCGACGGCGCCCTCGAAATTCTCAAATGCGCCTTCGCGAATTTTGACAACATCGCCCTTGGCAAACTCCACTTTGATATTCGGAGTATCTTCGGGCTTTTCTACTTCTCTAAGCATCTTGGCGACATCCGTATCGCGCATCGGCGTTGGAACGCCTTCGGTCCCGATGAAATCGCCGACGCCGCTGGTTTCCTTGATAATGTACCAGACGTCATCCGGGATTTTGCCGTCTTCTTTCGGCTCCAGTTCCATAAATACATAACCTGGATACAGCTTGCGTTTCAGTACACGCTGTTTTCCGGCGCGAATGCGCTTGATCTGTTCGCTCGGAACAATCACGCGACCTACACTTTTGACTCCCTCGACATCTATCTTGCGAGCCAGTGTATCACGTACTTGTTCTTCTCGGTTGGATGCAACTCGTAATACGTACCAATACATATGTAAGCAATCCTCAGAGATTAGTTCGGCAACAGACCGATTTTAATAAAAACGAAAATAAACGCATAATCCACAACCGTCAGCAGCAGTGAAATCGCCACCATCGTGACGATAACCACCGTCGTCGAGGCAATGATTTCCTTGCGCGTTGACCAGCTGACTTTTTTAATTTCCCCTTCGGAGGAAATCAGGAAGTCCGCAACCGATGTCTTATTCATCACCCAGGCAATCACGCCGCCGATGATAACACACAACCCGAACGGCACCAGCGTCTCTACCCAGACATTGCCGAGCGCCTGCAGTTTTAAATGCAGCACATAACAGCCGTAAGCGCCGACAACAAACGCCGCAATCGCCGTCCAAAGACGCGTATTTTTCGCTTGTCCCCGTTTGTAGATATTCAGATTCATTGTAGCCGGACCCTTTTCTCTATCGTATTCGCGTTAGCTTGAGCCTTATTAGTTTGCTGCTGAAATCATCGCTATTGTTTCTTATCCCAGCTTCGCATCAGGTCAGGAGGGAGTCGAACCCCCAACCTGCGGTTTTGGAAACCGCTGCTCTGCCAATTGAGCTACTGACCTTTCAGCCCCCGCAGTGTCGATTTGCCGCTTCAAATGCCGCCCGCCGATTTCAACTACGGGCTGCATTGCTCCAGGCAAAACAGACCCACAGGCTTTTTACTTCCTGCGAATCTTGTGAACGGTGCGTTTCCGCTCGCGTTTACAGAATTTTTTCAACTCAATCTTGGGCGTTCCGCCCTGAACATTGACCGGCGTGCGGTAATTACGATCGCCGCATTCCTTGCATTCCAGCCACACATATTCTCGTTTTTGCGCTTTTGCCATATATGCTATGCCTCTCTATAACCCAATATCCTTTCCGTCATCTGTTTCGGCGAAAAGGATAAAAAGGGGCGACGCAAGCGCGACGCCCCGCAAGGATATTCTTTACTGCTTATGCAATAATCTTGGTTACAACACCGGCGCCGACGGTTCTGCCGCCTTCGCGAATCGCGAAACGAAGTCCGTCTTCCATCGCGATCTTGGAACCGATTTCCACTTCCATTTCAATGTTGTCGCCGGGCATGCACATTTCTGCGGCTTTGCCTTCGCGGCTGCGAATTGCGATAATCGAACCCGTAACGTCGGTCGTTCTAAAGAAGAACTGGGGACGATAACCGGGGAAGAATGGAGTGTGACGTCCGCCTTCTTCCTTCGTCAGCACGTACACTTCGCCAACGAACTTG
Organism: uncultured Pirellulales bacterium; assembly: GCA_964437685.1. Lineage (GTDB taxonomy): Bacteria > Planctomycetota > Phycisphaerae > Sedimentisphaerales > Anaerohalosphaeraceae > Anaeroglomus. Next base: position 6,593 of record CAYTHV010000060.1, on the reverse strand, counting down.
GTATGCGGAGTAATCGAACCCGGCTTGGCCAAAACCATACCGCGTTCGAGGTCTTTCTTTTCAACACCGCGAAGCAGTACACCGACGTTGTCGCCGGCCTGACCTTCATTCAGTGTCTTATTAAACATTTCAACGCCGGTTACGACACTCTTGCGGGTATCTTCGACCAGGCCGATGATTTCAATTTCGTCGCCGACTTTCACCATACCGCGTTCAATACGGCCGGTACCGACTGTACCACGGCCTTTAATGCTGAACACGTCTTCGATGGGCATCAGGAACGGCTTGTCAACTTCACGTTCCGGAACTGGAACATAATCATCCAGGGCCTTCAGGAGCTGCTTAAGAGGTTCGCAGGCCGGATCATCCGCTTTTTCCGCTTTCATCGCCGCAACCGCAGAACCACGAATAATCGGGGTCTCGTCGCCGGGGAAATTGTACTTGTTCAGCAGATCGCGAACTTCCATTTCCACCAGGTCCAGCAGTTCCGGATCGTCAACCAGATCGACCTTATTCAGGAACACAACAATTTTCGGCACGTTAACCTGACGGGCAAGCAGGATATGCTCGCGAGTCTGAGGCATTGGGCCGTCATATGCGCTGATAACCAGAATCGCACCGTCCATCTGGGCGGCACCGGTAATCATGTTCTTTACATAGTCAGCGTGACCGGGGCAGTCCACGTGTGCGTAGTGGCGTGCTTCGGATTCGTATTCCACGTGCGCAGTCGCAATCGTCAAAATCTTGGAATCATCGCGGCGACCCTGAGATTCGGACGCTTTCGCAATATCATCATAAGATTTAAACTTCGACAAGCCCAACAAGCTGGACACTTTCGTGATCGCTGCGGTCAGAGTCGTTTTCCCGTGGTCAACATGACCGATCGTGCCGACGTTGACGTGAGGTTTTTTTCGTACAAAAATATCTTTCGCCATGTGTTAGTAACCTCCTGATATTCTTTAGGTTCCGTTAATAATTTCTAATTTTAGTTCCAATTTTATCGTCCTGCCGACAGCCATCCTCACGCTGGTATGACTTCATCGGCCACGATGATTCACCTGAGCTGCTGATGAGATTTGAACTCATGACCTCGTCCTTACCAAGGACGCGCTCTACCGACTGAGCTACAGCAGCGATTCTCAGAGCTTTCACAATACTGGTTCTTTTTCAGTACTGAAAAACATTATCCCTGATACCGCTAAGGGCTATCTGACTTATGACTAATACCCATAAGGACAGAGACTCCCTGTACCATTTTATTGGTAAAGGAAAGAGTATATAGAGGTAACCTCAAGACTGCAAATAGAAAAATGAGAAAATAATCAAAATATTTTTTTATATTTCTATATTTGGATATTAAATATTATAAATTAGATATTAAAAATACCATTTTAAGCTTTCGGAGTAACCGCCTCCTCTATAGCTTCAAAGCTTTTCCACTGCTCTATTTTTTCATTCCACCACATCTGGTCATTGCTGATCGTCAATTCAGATAAACTTTTCAAAAGACCCCGCTTGTCTTTCGCAGGTATCTTGTCGGAAACCATAAATGAATTAATTTTATCCAGAATCTCAGATGTGCCGGTTATCCTATTTTCTCGCAATAATTCGCCGATAATATCGGCCGCACCTGAAAATTTCCGAAGCTGAAGATAAGCGTCAATCGCAAAATCATCTGTCTGCCGCAACGCATTTTGAACAACTTCATTCGAATGATCGCCCTGCGCCAGTTTCTCACGGAAGATCGCGACTTGTTCATAATTTGCTTTGTTTGAATACAATCGGAGCAACCGCACCTGTAAATCACAAAGTAATTTCGTGTCTTTTTGAGCAGATGCCTTTTGTTCCGCCATCGTTAGAAGTTCTCGAACCTCATCAGAATTTGTCTGATTTTGTTCCATCCGCGCCGCCCAACTCATGATAAACGATGCATCCTGCTGTTGAAAAATGGCTACCATCGCTACCCAGACCTGTTCCCCCTGACCATTGGCCGCAAACAGCCCCGATAACCACTCAAGGTCATCAATCGTCCCGGTTTGGCCAGCCAAATCAATATAAATCTGACGAACTGCAGGACTGGAATCATTCTGAAGGCTGACTTGCCGGAATAGCTGTATCGCCGCCGTCTTATCGACATAAACCATTCCTGTTGCCGCAGCCTGACGCACCAGATTATTGTCATCGTATGTCTGCAAAACAGACTCAAATGTCTCTCGATACATCTGCACGGCAATCGCCCTCTTGTTTCCCTGTCCGCACAGACGAGCCATAATTGTCAGTAATTCACCACGAATCGGACCTTTTTTCTGGGTTTCAAGATTATAGCGATTCTGAATTGCTTTAAGATAACGCTCTGTTTCTTTTTGGGTCAACCCGTCCAGCTCCAGCATTTTCCGGAGAACTTCTGCCCCATTTTTGGACATTTCCGGGTCATCTTTTGCAGTATAACTGTCCGCCATCTGTAAAACCTGCGTCTTTATCTCTGCGGGCAGCGTAATTTTAGACCCCGGCGAAAACGCGAAGAAACACGCCTCCCCAAGAGCTCCAAAAATCGCCGCCGCGACCTGCGGGTCATTCTCCTGCTGGTATCGCTCAAGTAGTTTTTCGGCTGGATTCATAGCGCTCATCGTGCTAAGTGTCTTGGCTGTCGCTAACCGGACCAATCTGTTATCGTCCGATAACAATGACAATAACTTATCACGCAATCCAGCCGCCGCCTCCGACGTAAACCGCTGCACCTTATCTAATGCCCAAAGGCGTATTGTGGCTAACTCCGAACCCAGCTTTTCCTGCAAATAAGCGGTTTTCGCCGCCGCATCCAGGGATTCAAATTCTTTGTCCAACGCATCAACATAAAGTTTCTGCCAGCGGTCGCGTTCCACCTGGACTTCGCGAAGACGGGTTTCCTGACGCAGTAAACGTTCCCGATGAATATCCATCGGATTTCTCTTGTTCAAATCCTCAAGCACCTTGTCCCAGACATCCTTGCTGGTTCCAACCGGCATCCCAAAAGATTCCTGCAATGCCAGTTCCGCCGCACGGATAATCTCCGGGTCCGTATCATCCAGTAATTTAATCAGACTGCGTAACGCTTCCGGCTCCGGACGAATCTGAAGCGCATAAATCGTGTTTAAACGCAATTGTTTATCGCCGGCCGTTTGTGCATATTCGGAAAATGCGGCGGAAACCTGATCAAATCGATATGCCAGCAGCGCCTCGGCAGCCAGTCGCGCAAGCGGAGCTTCAGGACTTTTAACAACCGTAACCAGCGGAAGCAAAAACACCTCCATCGATCCGGCGGCAGAACCCAATCCTCTTCCTTTAATTAACGCCCGGCAGACTGCCATACGAGCCAAAGGATTATCCACCGATGACAACGCATCCGTCAACACTTTCTGCGCCGCTTCATCTTTGCGAATCAGCAGCCCCATTGCTGCGTCCAGGCGAATCCCATCGCTGACGCCATGCAGCAGCGCATCACTGTAAATACGCAATTGGCGCGAGCCTTCATCCTCAACAACAGCCTTATCTGCATCCCCCGCCACTACTTCTACAGACTGACCCACACTGCAAAGGAAACTCACATTCCAGCAGAATAATGATAAAATAATAACCTTAATAATACCCCGCACGGATTCTCCTGATCTCTTTTCTAAAATAATCAATGAGTCGCTTAGATGTACCCATCTTATTGTGTATTGCGGCAATCGTCAACTTATTCCGTCATAATTTACAAGTTTTCACAAAAAATTTCTCAAAAAATAAATCCATACTTTCTTTTACTCTCTATGATTATAGTTGTTCAGAATCAAATTTGGTTGCAATAAATTTTAGAGAAACCGTTATGAAATTGTTTTAAACGCATCAGGCAGGTGTTCAATAATATCCGTCGCTATCATACTGATTTGCCCTTTTTCTTTCGCCGCAATGTCCCCTGCGATTCCATGCACATACACTCCCGGCGTCGCCGCGTCAAAATCATCTAACCCCTGCCCGACCAATGCCGCAATCACTCCGGCCAGCACATCCCCGGCACCCGCGGTCGCCATTCCGGGATTGCCCGTCGCATTGATGTACATCCGCGTAGCATTCGCTACCACCGTTTCGGCCCCTTTTAAAACAACCGTCGTCCTCGTCTTTTGGGCCAATTCCATTGCCTGCTCTTCACGATTGTCGGGCATCTTCTTGCGAAACAGCGACTTCCACACTCTGGCCATTTCCCCCGGATGCGGCGTCAAAATCACCGATGCCGCCATTTTCGCCTCCCACCCCTTGCAGCCGGCCAGCGTATTTAAGCCATCCGCGTCAATTAATAGGCGTAATCCCTGAATTTGCACCAGCTCCAGCAATACATCCCGGACGCCCGCCCCAATACCCGCTCCCGGCCCAAAGACAACCACATCATTCTGTTTGGCCTGTTCGATCAAATCTCCTGCCGCTTCCGAAGCTATCTTCCCATCCTTGTTCGCCAGGGCGGTGTCGATCACCACGTCGTCGACCAGCTCC
>CAYTHV010000060.1:0-2077 GCA_964437685.1 uncultured Pirellulales bacterium | reverse complement strand
CTCCGCCAGCGGAATCGTCGTATAGCACGAATCCAAAGCCGCAACAATCGGCAAAATCCCCTGCGGTATCGCAACCCGCACCAGCCCGGCTCCGCTGCGTAATGCCGCCTTGCCCGCCAGCGCCGCAGCGCCGCTAAAGCCCAACGATCCTCCGACAATCAGCACCTTGCCAAATGTCCCTTTATGTCCATCCTTGGGACGCGGTTTCAGTTTGGGAATTTCAATTATTCTGTTCATCGCTGCCTTTCCCGTATGCCGCGGCATTATATTATTCTTCAAACGCACCCAGTTTGGCGGGCATACAAAGATTGTCCTTTTTCGCCGCCACCCGTCCGCAGCTCTTGCAGACATACTCGGGATTCTGCACCAACTCATGATACGCCTTGGGGTCAGTTTTATGAAGCCCATCACTGGTTAATTTGCACAAGTGGTGTGGATGATTTTTGCAGCTTACGTGTTCTTGTGTCATTGTCATACCCTTTCATTTTCAACCCCTTTTTCATCTCTATCGCCACTGACGATCTCATGGATTCGAAACGAATGTCTTTGGCTCTCGCAAAAAATACCTATCTTAACATCAAAAAAATTTTTACTTTTTTTTAGATGTGGACTTTTTTTTGCTTTCTCATATAGCTTATACCTTTATCAAGGAGGTGTCAATAAGATTATAACATCAACCGTAGTAATGTCTTATAAAAAGTGTAAATTTCACTTAATTTCTATTAAGTATATCTACGATTAGAACATCTGAAGGCTTTCCAAAAATATTTATTGATTCGAAAAATCCTTCTCGCTACTAATGATAGATAGCGAAAGCAATTGGGGGGCGGTCATCCGTCCATGTCAAAAATACTAAGGCATTATTCTTTACGAAAGGATCGTGAGGTATGAGATTAACCCGACGTGATTTTTTAAAAATTGCCGGCGCCGTAGGGATCACCAATGTTTTACCCATTGAGACCATTACCAAAGCCCTGGCTGGAAACGGAGACCCGCGTGTCATTTGGCTGCAAGGCCAAAGCTGTACCGGCTGTTCGGTGTCTCTGTTGAACAGCGTCAACATCACCACCATTGATGATGTTCTGATTAACAGGATCAACCTGGAATATCATTCCAACCTGATTGCCTCGGCAAGTGATATCGCCCTGTCCGATGCAAAAGGACTGCACCCATCGCTCGATGAAATCTCGGAATTATCCGACCAGTGGCTTCAGAGCGGATCAGGCCTGAGTATGGATATGAATTCAGACGGCAAGGTCGATTTATATGATTTTGCCGCATTAGCCCGACAAGGCTATATTCTGGTTGTTGAGGGAGCAATCCCTACCGGCGCAGAAGGACATTATTGTCATATCGGCGGAGGAATGACCATGATTGAGGCCTTTGATCAATTCAGCGCAAAGGCACAGGCTATCATTGCCATCGGCACCTGCGCCACCTTTGGCGGAATCCCTGCCGCCGCTCCAAATCCAACAACTGCTTTAAGTGTAGACGGAGCGCTGGCCTATCTGGGCAGAACCGCAACAGTCATCAATATTCCCGGCTGTCCGGCCCACCCGGACTGGTTCGTAGGAACGGTCGTCAATGTGTTGGCGGGCAATGCTGTGGCGCTGGATGCATATAAAAGACCCACGCTGTATTTTGGAAAAAGAATACATGATACCGGAAACTGCCCGTATAAAGGATGGGAAGAAGTTCATAACCTCGGCGAACAAGGCTGCCTCAAAGAGATCGGCTGCAAAGGACCCCGTACCTACGCCGACTGCTACAGCCGAAAATGGAACAACCCGGGACAGGGGCAGGCCGGCGTAAACTGGTGCATCGCCGCACGAACGCCCTGCCATGGCTGCACCCAGCCCGATTTCCCGGATGGCATGACGCCTTTCTATGATCTCCACGATATGCAGGAGAGTTAATCGAACGTATTGCATAATAATAAAAATATCCTATTCTTTTCAAGGAATATAATATGTCAACCATTATCAAAATTGACCCGGTAACACGCATTGAAGGTCATCTAAAAATTGAAGTCACCGTTGAAACCGTCAACAATGTCCAGCAGGTCATTGACGCTAAA
>CAYTHV010000059.1:0-17543 GCA_964437685.1 uncultured Pirellulales bacterium | reverse complement strand
TTCACGAAACGCATCACGGGCGCCTTTGCTAAAATCGGCAAACTGGTCTTCAGGCGTTTGGACAGAATTGTCAGCAGAAAATAGCCATTGCCCATCCACACCGCCATTAATATAAGCGCCTATGACAACTTTACCTTCCGGAACCATTTCAAGCCACTGGCCAAGCATTCTTAGGAATTCAGCGCCATCCTCACGAAATTGCCTGGAACTATCTGAAGGCACCCAGCGTTAATTCGCACCAGGGGCTTGCCCGCCGTAACGTGTTGTACGACTCCAGGAAGCAACAGCCTTTTCGCCCTTAGCATTGGCATAGACATCATCAGGATGCTCAACGCCCCAGTCATTGTAGACATCAACTGTTAAATGCAGCATGATGTAAGTATGCGGCGCACGAGCAATGACATAGCGGATCGCTTCTCTTACCGGTTCAAAATCATATTTACCCTTGCCCAGCCAGACATTCGCCGGAGCCGCAGGTGAATCTGTCGTAGGACCGGCTTTTATGGTCATCGCGGCAATTCTCACCCCAACATCGTCAAAATCTCCAAAACGGCTGGAACCCAGACCAGCAAAGGCTGACAAATGAATCGCCGGGGGAATTCTCTCATCATTTACATACAGTTCAACTCGCGGGGGGTCTAAGTCAACCCTTCTTATCTCCGGTTTTGCTTTAGAACAGCTTGCCAGATATTCATCTATTTCTTTCGGTGTAAGTTTCGGAGAATCAGGCTTGGGCCGAATTCCATCATCATAGTAACGCACTTCAGGAATTCTGTCGCCAGTTCTGGTAAGCGGATCCCACTTGGGCGTTTCGGCGGTCGGCTCAATAATAACCGATTTTATAGTGCACCGCATCGCATTGCCTGTAAACTTCAATGCCGGAACGATCCCTACCGCATCGGCAGACGGTTCAAAATTCATGCCTGCGGTATGAATATGATTGGGTCCCAGCTGCTGCGGCAGACAGATACGCTGGAATTGTATCATTCCCAATTCTTTGCCGTCACGGCCTATTTGAATAGCCACTGGAGTGACTATCGCACCAAATTCTGGTTCTTTAAAGACAACTTCCCAGACCATTCTTACCTGGTTCTTAAAGCCGCGTTTGACTTGCAGCATCTCAGAACTTTTTATGAATTGAGACCAGCGACTTTCATCAAATTCATGATATTGGCTTACGCCGGCAAGCTTTTCCGGACTGGTTGAACCCAGCCATGTGAATTCTACATTGCCTCCGTCAAGCCCCACTTTCAAACTATTGGTTTCATACGGAAATACCCGCCACAGTTTTGAATTAGTGCAATTAAACGATTCCCGCAGCGGTGAAGGTTTGGGGCCTATCAGTTCTTCCGAAGCCATCTGTGCAGAACATTGAGAAATAAAAACAGGTGCTATAAACAAAAAAAAATGTACATACCGTCCCATCGTAGTCATATTAGACTCCCTTTTATGAAATAGGATTAAATTTTTGATGTTAATTAATTAGACCAGGCCCAGCCTCCCGCAGTCTCACCCCACAAAGAATAATCATACCAACCTATTACATTGGGAAGATATTGTTCATAGGGATCTTGAAAACCCACGGCCAAATGATTATCGCTAAAGAGAATATTCTTGGTTTTCTTACTATGCACCGGCCACATCTCGGCCATTTGCGGATCGCCCACTGCATAATACTCACAATCCATCAAATAAAATGCCTTGTATGGCGTCTTAAGGCTCTTTTTTCTCCAATATTTTCCCACACTTTGCTGCTGTGTTGTCCAGAGATATCGATTAATGCCATAACTGTATCCCCATAAAAATTTTGCTTTGGGCTTGACACTTGGACATTGAAAAACTTTCATCATTCTATCCGGATATTTCGCCAAATCTCTTGCCTTGGAAGTTGCATAAATAAAACCGGATTCGATGTCGCCCTGCCATCCCAGATATTGCGCCAGTTGCCCCTGCCAGTAATTGGGTCTATCATTATACGGATTCCATAAAATGGTGGGGGGATTACCCTTATAATCATTTTCATACATTGATAAAGCCAACCCCATACTTCTTATATTGCTGCTGCACATAAGTTCTTTGGCTTTGTCTTTGGCGGTTCTGAGGGCGGGAAGCAATATAGACAACAGCAATGCAATAATGGATATCACAACGAGTAATTCGATCAATGTAAAACCCGTTTTTTTATCTTTTTTATGAATTTTTGCGAACTTTAAAGTCATTGATTTTATCTCAACCATATTACTACCCCTTTAACCGCTTATTTCATTGGAGACCCGCAACTCAAACGGGTCTCCAATGAAATCAATTCTTATAACTTACCGTGAACGTCTTTTAATCATCAGAAGCGATCCAAGTCCCAAAATAGACAGAGTCATCGGTTCCGGAACTTCGACGATCTGGAAACCGCTGATACATGACCGAGCAAAGCCGGGAGCATAGGTATATATATTTTCGCCTGCCCATCCACTTTGAGCGGTAAGGTACAGAGTACTGCCGGTTACATTCTTAAAAACGATGAAATTACCTGCCGGAGTAGCTCCATGCAGATCTGCCGTCGAGGTCAGCGGCACCTGAGTAAAGGTATCATTGTTTGCAAAATAACCCATGGCCGGAACCTGGGCATACACAGAAGTTGAACCTATCGTATATTTTGAAACAAAAGAATTCGTCAGTTGCGCTGAAAAATAAACCACAACATCATAAGTCGCATACGGAATGTTTACGGCATGAACTTCCACAAGCCCGTTCACTGACGCAATACCGGCATCCATCATGCGTTCATTGTCATTCGCTGCGATGCCATAAGACCAGCTACCAATCTCAGAGGCATACCAATCCATCGTCGCTCCAGTCGACTGACCGCTGTTGTCAACCAGATTATATTGATTTCCCCACGAACTTTGCCAGTCGTTCGTGTTGACCCAGTGTGCCTGCGCATATCCAGGAGCGCCTGCGGTACCTGCTACCGTCCAACCGCTGGTGCTGGGGAAATTCACAGCCATCGAACCGGCATTGGCAACAGAAAACGACATGACCGAAACCACTACTAATCCAATCAGAACCATCTTCATCTTTAACATTTTATTTTTCCTCCGATACTAAATATTTTAAAAACATGACCGCTTTCTCACATTGATAGCGGAACTTTAAACAACTACTTTTCCAACATAACAAACACGTTTAACTTTTTTATATTGTCCTCCTTTCTCAAAAAGCATTGAATTTCTATTCACTCGCGCCTTCCAATAACCAGCCGGAGGCGATAATGCTGACATCTAAAACATTGACTATGCAATCGCCGTTTAGATCTCCTGCGGGACACGCAATTCCGTCGGAGTCGCTTTCCACAATCTGAAAACCGCTGATCGACGCCCGAGGAGAACCGGGTTCATAAGTATAAATAGAGTTACCGCACCAGCCGGGAACCGCTGTCAGATACAGCGTACTGCCGGTTACATTCTTAAACACAATGTAATTGCCCGCCGGCGTATTTTCCTGCAGATCCGACGTCGACGTCAGAGGCACCCGAACATAGGTGTCATCGTTCCCAAAGTAACCCATCGCCGGAACGCGAGCATATACTGATGTCGACCCTATCGTATATTTTGAAACAAAGGGATATACCAACTGAGATGAGAAATACACCACTACATCATAGGTCTCATACGGAATATCGACGACATGAATCTCCACAAGACCGTTGTTCACCGATGCGATACCGGCATCCATCATGCGTTCATCATCATTTGCTGCGGCACCAAAATACCAGCTATAAATCCCCGATGCATACCAATCCATCTGTGCACCGGTCGACAGACCGTTGCTGTCAACCAGATTATAGGTGGCGCCCCACGAACTCTGGTTGCTGTTGGTGTTCACCCAGTTCGCCTGCCGATAGTCCGGAGCGCCGGCCGTACCCGCTACCGACCAGCCGCTCTGACTGGGAAAATTCACCGCCATAGATGCGCTGACAACCGGAACAAATCCCGATAGAACGGCGACAGCTAAATAGGTGATAAAAGTTTTCATATCAACCCGAACTTTACACATTTTAAAAAACTCTACCTGTTTATTCCAGAAGCCAATCAACCGCCACATTTGCGAAATCAACTAAATTAACAATACAGTCATCGTTGATGTCAATCAGCCCATTTTTATAAACATTTGGGACATCCGCACACGTTCTTGGAAAACTCTGCATCAGCCTGACAAGAGAGCCGGTCTGCATTGTCGGGGTGCCATAGCTGTAATAATAAGCTCCATCGGCACATTGATTATCGCCCATAGTAAACCAGTCATCACTGAAAATATCAGCGTAAGCGTAGATATCCATTTGGTTTGTCAGATTTATTCCGCTGGCGATGTTTTTCCAGTCGCTATAGATCGGCATTGCTATCTCTATCTTTATGGTTCCACCGCTAACAGTATAAGCAGCCTGTATGCCTGATACCGTACCTTCGCTTTGATTTATAATACTTGTCGGCACTCCGCCGCTCCAGCCACTGAACTCTAATTGCGTGGCCTGTATACCGCCGCTCGGCATGGCATTGGCGTCTGATAGATCGCCCATTAAGCCGCCGACTTCAAGAATGAGGCTTGTTGTTTCAGTTGACTCAATGCCAATATACAACTTATTTGATGCATCATTCCAAGCATATTTTGCCTGCGTTGTCGAATCCAACCCTCCCTCATACCATTTACCGAACACGGCCCAGTCACTTGCGGAGGCCCAGTCGGAAAAATCCCCATTAACCGTAATTGCCGGAATCTGCGGTGCGTAAATTAACGGATTTTTTGCACATTCACTTCGGGCATCTGAAAATTCATCTACATATTTTAGCCAATTGCTAGCCAAGAGTTCTATATCCAAAAGATTTACCGCACAATCATTTGTAATGTCACCTGCCAACGGACCATTGCAGGTATTTATGATTTGGAAACCGCTGATACATGAGCGAGTGTAGCCGGGTTGATAGTTATATATGTTTGTGCCTGCCCATCCGCTTTGAGCGGTAAGATACAGCGTACTACCGGTTACATCCTTAAAAATGATGTAATTACCTGCCGGGGTATTTTCATTCTGGTCTGCTATCGAGGACGACGGGACCTGGATAAAGGTATTATCATTTGCAAAATAACCCATTGCCGGAATCTGGGCATACACAGATGTTGACCCTATCGTATATTTTGAAACAAAAGCATTCGTCAGTTGCGCTGAAAAATAGACTATAACGTCATATTTTGCATACGGAATGTCTACGACATGAACTTCCACAAGCCCGTCAACTGACGCGATACCGGCGTCCATCATGCGTTCATTATCATTCGCTGCGGTACCATAATGCCAGCTGCCAATCTCAGAGGCATACCAATCCATTTTCGCTCCAGTGGGCAGACCGTTGTTGTCAATCAGATCATAGGTAGCGCCCCAGGAACTCTGGTTACTATCCGTATTGACCCAGTTTGCCTGTGCATATCCGGGAGCGCCCGCGGTACCGCTTACCGTCCAGCCGCTATTACTGGGGAAATTCACCGCCATTGCTTCCTCGTATTTCGGAGCAATTGGGCCACCGTCTATGATCTGAAAACCGCTAATAAAAGCTCTTGGATGCACGGTACTATACCAACCCGGCAAAGCTGTGATATTAAGTGTGCTTCCTGTTACATTTTCAAAAACCATATAGTTGCCATAAGGTGTATTTGCCTGCAAATCAGCCGTTGATGTACTTGGGATATTGCGATAACCCATTTCTATATAACGGGTATAATATGGAACTCTGCCAAATAACGAATTACCATTCACTATTACTTCCTGAACTGTGTCATAGTCCTGACTAGCGCCAAAATAAACCACAACTGAATATTGGGCATAAGGAATATTATCCACTCTAAGTCTTGGAGCATCGCTGGCGAGATAGCCCCAAATACCTGTTTCAAGAAGCCACGACTGCATTGGAAAATCAACAGGATTGATATTCCCTTGCTGGGCAGTAGCGCTTGCCCAGAATGCCAGAACCGCACCGGTTGCTGTGCCAGATTCATCTTGAAGATTATACGTTATTCCCCAGGAATCTTCCTGGTTAATCGTATTTAGCCAATTATCCTGCTCAAAGCCAGGCGCACCTTGCACGCCCGTAATAGGAGGCATCTGTGCAGGAAAATTCACAGCCATAGCCTGCTTGTATACCGGGATAATTTGAAAACCGCTGATATAAGCTCTCGCATCTCCTTCAGCGCTGTGCCAACCCGGTAAAGCGGAAACCGTGAGCGTGCTTCCGGATACGCCTTTAAAAACCATATAGTTGCCATAGGGAGTTGCTTCACTTTGATCCGAAACGGATGTGCTTGGAACTTGACGATAGCCCATTTCTGTGTAGCCCGTCCCTGCCGGTATTCTGCCGAACAAGGAGGTACCATTCACAATGACTTCCTGTACAAAATCATAGCTCCTTCGACATCCAAAATAGACTATGACATCATATTCACCATACGGAATATTAGTCACTGTGAAAGTTGGAGGATCGCTTGCTGCCCAAGAGCCTATCGCCGTTTCGAGCATCCTTGAAGGCATCGGAAAATCAGTATTAACATACGTTTCCTGCGCCCCAAATCCCGAAGACCAAACCGATAGCACGGCCCCAGTTAGATCATTCGAATCGTCTCTAAGATTATAGGTCGTGCCCCAGGAATCAGGCTGATTAATCGTATTCAGCCAATTTCCCTGCTCATAACCCGGCGCACCAAGCAGTCCGCTGACCGATAAATCACCGGGGAAGTTTACCGCTATCCCGGCATTAACAATTGAAGTCGACGCGGCAAGCACAACACCCAATAAAATTAGACTTAATTTCCTTTTCAACATCTCCATGTCTCCTCTAATTAAATTATTAGTTTAAAACCACAAATACCACGACAAATTCAAAGCCACTTATTAATCCGCAGCTTATTCTTTCTCTGTCAAATGATGCGCAATCGCAGAATCCCGAACGATAAGCTTTGATGGAACAAGGGAGTTATAGAATGCCGGCTTAGGCAAACCGCTGTCCCAAGCCAAAAGTAACTCTGCTGCCGCTTTTGCCGCACCCTGCAAATTAAGATCTACAGAGGTCCACATCGGTGTAAATACTTTACCAAAACGTGAGTTGTCGAGTGTTACCAAAGAAACAGTTTGAGGAATCTGTACCCCATTCTGCAAAAGATAAGGAACTGCTGTCAATGCAATTTGTTCCGAAGAAACAAAAATTGCCGAAACAGAATCGATGAACTTTAAAGACTGCTGAGCGGCATCACGATAGAACTGTTTTTCTTCGGACGAACTTTGGGCATCTGCAATAAAAACTTCATTGATTTTCCCCTGAGGGAAAGCCTTTTGATGGGCGTAACAAAAACCTGCATGTCGTAAATAAGAGGTCTTGGCAACACTGGGAAACTGGCCGATATACAGCACATCTTTGTGTCCCAGCCTGGCAAGATATTCCCCCGCCAAAGCGCCGGCTTCAAACAAGTCCATAGAAATTTCGTACTTCAATGATTTTGGACCAAGCGGACCAATTGATACTGTCGGGATTTCAAGCCTTTCCACATTATCGTAAAGGTTAAGAAAATGCTGAGTCACTACAATCAACGCCATATTTTCATTGTCTTGTTCTAATCTGCGAAGAATTGCATGCTCCCCCTCACCTATCACAAAACTTAATACCTTCAACCCCCATTTTTCTTCAAGACAGATGTCTTTGGCGCCCTGTATGGTCTCGGCAATGATATAATTGTCTAAATAATGCCCCTCAATATCCCCTTTGGCAAATGAATCTATAATATAGACCGTTTTATTTTTAGGAGCAGGCTGAAGTATTGTTGTTTCAATGACCAGTTCACCGTGTTTATCCGCAACATAAACCCCCGACCCATGTCGAATGCTGACCTCGCCGCTTTTCTCCAGATTCACAACTGCCCTGCGAAGCGTTGCGAGCGAGACATTAAACTGACTTGACAATTCACGCAACGGCGGCAGTTTTCCGTTTGCTGGGATATCCGCCTTGCGAAGATATTCCAAGACTTGCATTTTGATATCCGATGTCCGGGTCCGCCTATTTTCTCGTATCGCTGTTTCCATAATATAAAATTATACCTCTAACAACGCGATTTGCAAGAGTTTTTTATGAAAATCTTTTATTGTTTCACGAAAAAATAGGCTAAAAATACAAAAGAATACGTATGTAATTTAAATACAGATACTTAAGAACTGCACCGCCTTGCGATCATAGATGATACACCTATATATTTATTCGAAACACTTTTATTTTTTTATGAAACAATTTCACATTTGGCCGGTTTTTCTCTTGTATTTTTTTAAAAGCAATGGTATTTTTAGATTATATTATGATTGGAAAATTTAAGGAAAATACAGAGAGATTATGGCACCCAAAACCACATTAAAAATCGGCATCATAGGCGCAGGAATGAGAGCATATCTTGCCAGTCATTCCCACAAACCGGAAAACGGTTCTGTCGTTGTTGCCTGTGCAGATATCAATAAAAACGCCCTTGATCTATTCAAACAGAAGTTTGGGCAAGACATATTTTCCACCAGAGACTACAAAAAACTCCTTTCGATACCTGAAATAGATGCTGTTTTTATTCTTTCACCCGATCATTGCCACAAGGAACATGCGATCGCCGCATTGCAGGCTGGCAAGCATGTTTATCTGGAAAAACCGATGGCAATTACAATTGAAGACTGCGATAACATTCTAAAAGCCGCTTTTAAAAACAAAGCCAAGCTTTATCTTGGACACAATATGCGGCACATGTCCTTTGTTCTCAAAATGAAAGAATTAATTAATGGCGGAGTGATCGGCGAAGTTAAGACCGCCTGGTGCAGACATTTTATCAGTTATGGCGGCGATGCCTATTTCAAAGACTGGCACTCAGATCGTTCTAAATCAACCGGATTACTGCTCCAGAAAGCGACACATGATATCGATGTACTTCATTGGCTATGCGGGGGTTATACACAAAAAGTAACCGCGATGGGCGGACTGACACTTTACAACCAAATAGCAGACAGGCATGCCATTTCCGAATACGGCGACGCCTCATGCAGTGATCAGAATTGGCCGCCGCTTTCTCTGAAGGGATTAAATCATGTAGTTGATGTCGAAGACATTAGTATGATGCTGATGCAGTTGAACAATGGCGTATTTGCTTCTTACCAGCAATGCCATTACACTCCTGACGCATGGCGGAACTACTGTATTATTGGAACAGAAGGACGCATCGAAAATTTCGGAGACGAACCGGGTAACTGTATAATAAAACTTTGGAATAAACGCTCCAGCTATAAGCCAGACGGCGATAAGCAATTTGTTATACCTCTTGAAACCGGCAGCCACGGCGGAGCTGATGCTAAAATCGTTGCCGAATTTGTCCGATATGTTCGCGACGATGGAAAAATTACAACTTCGCCAATTGCGGCCCGATACAGTGTCGCAGCCGGTTATATGGCAACCCAGTCTCTCCGCAACGGCGGCAAGCCAATAGAAATACCTCTGGTTTCAAAGGAATATGAATCCTACTTCAATAAAGACGTTAATTGCACGACAACACAACCAATTGAGAAACTATAATGGATAGCAGGGAACGAGTCCGGCGAATACTGGAATTCAAATCCGTAGATCGTGTGCCGCGTCAGTTGTGGCGCACGCCGTGGGTTTCAATGTACGCAGCAGAAGAACTTGAAATGCTGCTTAAAACATATCCTGAAGATTTCACCGGCGCAGGAAGTGTGATGGGCAAAAGCAGCCGCGCAAGTGGAATTCCTTTTCGAAAAGGCCGCTATATAGATGAATGGGGCTGTATTTGGGAATGTGGAGAAGACGGCGTTGTAGGCGAAGTCAAAAATCCTATGATGGGAGAAAACTGGGCACTGCTCGACAGTTTTACCCCACCCTGGGAAATTCTCGAAAACGCAAACTGGGACAAAGTGAATCTCGCTCAGGATAAAAATCTGAAGACAGAAAAAAAATATATGCTCCTTGGATGCGGCGGGCCGTTTGAACGTATGCAATTCCTCCGGGGCACTGAAAATCTGTTCGCCGATATGGCAGACAATACCTCTGAATTCCGCAAACTGCTTGAAATGGTTCATGAATTTTGTCTTCGTGAAATTGAAGGATGGTCGAATACCGCTACCGACGCGATCAGTTTCTCGGACGACTGGGGAAGCCAGGTATCGTTACTTATTTCCCCTGAAATGTGGAGGGATTTATTTAAACCGTTGTACAAACAATATTGCACTGTCATTCATTCTGCGGGCAAAAAAGTCTTTATGCATAGCGACGGAAATATAACGTCGATATATCAGGACTTGATTGATATTGGTATAGATGCTATAAATAGCCAGCTTTTCTGTATGGATATTGATGAAATTGCACGGCATTTCAGAGGAAAAATAACATTCTGGGGTGAAATTGACCGTCAGAATGTTTTGCCGTTTGGTTCGCCTGAAGATGTGCACAATGCCGTCAGGCGAGTTCGCAAAGCATTGGATCAAAATGCAGGCGGCGTGATTGCCCAGTGCGAATGGGGTTCAAAGACTCCAGCTGAAAACATCAGGGCGGTATTTGCAGCGTGGGATATGCCTGCAAATACTGCAATAAGAATTTAGAAACTGAAAACAAAATGGTAGCCAAAAAAAGAGTAAAAGTAGCAATAATCGGCGCCGGAGCACGCGGACTGGGTTACGGTGATTTCATAAGACAGCATCCGGAAAAAGCAGAGGTCGTAGCTGTCGCCGAGCCACGTGATTATTTTCGCAATGAAATGGTGCATCGGCACAATATCAGGCCTGAACATGTTTTCACTAACTGGGAACATCTGCTCAACGCTCCCAAGATAGCAGATGCCGTTATAATCGCATCCACAGACAGACTTCATACTGAGCCTGCAATCTTAGCCGCTGAAAAAAGCTATCATATATTGCTTGAAAAACCAATGGCTCCCACGGCTTCGGAATGTCTTAAAATTGTAAACACCATAAAACAACAAGGTATAATTTTTGCTGTCTGCCATGTCTTGCGATATACGCCCTTTTTTAAAACAATAAAAACAATGATTGACTCCGGAAAAATCGGCGAGCTTTGTTCAATCCAGCATTTGGAGGGCGTTGGATGGTGGCATTTCCCACATTCATTTGTCAGAGGAAATTTTGGCAATGAAGAAAAATCGTCTTTTATGCTGCTGGCTAAATGCTGCCATGACCTCGACTTTCTTCGCTGGTGGGTTGATAAGCCCTGTATCAGTGTTTCATCCTTCGGACATCTAAAACATTTCAAAAAAGAGAACAAGCCGAACCATTCGGCAGACAGATGTATTGACTGCGTTCTTGCCGACAACGTCTGTCCTTATTCAGCAAAGAAATTTTATTTTGAAAGACTGCGCCAGGGTCTTCATCAATGGCCGTTGGATATGGTTATCAATGAAATGACCGAAGATGCTTTGAATAAATCGCTTAAAACCGGCCCTTATGGCAAATGTGCATATCTATGCGATAACAATGTTATGGATACCCAGATTGTAAACATGGCTTTTGAAAACGATATTCTGGTTAGTATGGTTGCCAGCGCTTTTACGCCAATTGGCCGCAGGATACGTATCATGGGAACCAAAGGCTATCTGGAAGGCGACGAGGAAACGATTCGCACACTCGATTTCTTGACCGGCGAATGGTCAGAAATTTATGTAAATACTCTTGCGCCAGATATTACCGGCGGCCACGGCGGCGGCGATGCAGGTCTGATGAATGCATTTGTTGACGCAGTGAGAAATAATGACCGAAGTCTAATTACAACCGGGCCGGAAGTTTCACTTGAATCTCATATTATCGCTTTTGCCGCAGAAAAAGCCCGAATAGAAAATCGCGTCGTACCTGTCGCAGAATTTTACAACTCATAAACATCATAATGGAGAATAAAACGAATTTCATCTGCACACAGTCGGAATAGCAAATATTTGCTTATAGAAAATGATCTTACTCAGAACATTCTCCAGATTCATAGCCATAAGCATCTGAACAATTGAAGCATTCGAGCGATTGGGCGACGATCTGTTCCATTACGGGTTTGTCCACGCCATAGACGATGGCATTGACAGTCAGTTTAATCTCGTGAGCATCGGCGGCAAGGCGGCCTTTGGTTTGCACGGGGCTGTCAAAATCGGTAACGCTGGCAAACAGATAGCCGCCGTTGTTTTTGGCGATGGACTTGATGTGGCCGATCAGCGAACAGCCGTTTTGTTTGGCGCCGGCGGCGATATGCTGAACCATCGCGGTTAATCCCTCTTCGATACTGAAAGCCGATGGTCTTGATACCTGTTTTTCAATCGCGACGACGACCGCCTGCGGCATGTCCGTAAGCTGGGCATTGGCGATAAAGGTCTGCGACTCGACCGTTTGGCGGGTGGACAACTTCGATAAGACAAGCTGGGCGATCTGCTCGAAATTGTCGCCGATTTTGGCACACGTTTCGATGATAAGCACATCGCCGCGGATTTGCCGGATGCGGGTTTTCAGATCGTCAAGCTGTAATGCATTTACAAGGTCTATTTTATTGAGAACCACCGCATCGGCGATTGTTATGCCGTCGGCAATCAGCGGGATCGAATAAAGCTGTATCCGTTGAAACCGGAGGGCATCGACGACGGAAAGCACGACCTTGCTTTGGATGTCGCCGCCGTAGCCGTAGAGGGATTGGATGACCTGTTTGGGGCCGGCTACGCCGGAAGGTTCGAGGATGACAACATCGGGGGCATGTTCCCGCTCCAGCTCCAGCAGCGTAGTGATCAGGTCGATTCGGAGCGAACAGCAGATACAGCCGGAAAATATCTCCCGGACGTTCAAGCCATTTTCCATCAGGAACTGGTCATCGACACCGATGGCGCCGACTTCGTTTTCGATGATGGCGATTTTCAGGCCGACGGCGGAAATCCGCCTGGCGACGTCCAACAGCAACGTCGTCTTGCCCGATCCTAAAAATCCTGATATGATCAGTAAATCCATAGCGGTTATATTTTCTGCGAGGCGATCTTTTCGCCGAGTTGGGTTTTAAATTTATAGGACTGCCCCAGTTTTGTTTTTTCTATGCCGAGAATATCGCTTAACGCCTTGAACTCTTCGCTGTCTTCGGCGCCCTCTGCAAGGACTAAGGCGACCAGCTTGCATATCCTGTCGGCGACGGACGCTTCCATTCCAGCACGTTCGAGCATCGCTTTAAAATCGGCAAATTTAACGTCTGCTAAATTTGCAGTGAATAATGCTCCGGTGAGCATCGCACCGGCCTGAAGCAGGCATGGGTCAACATTGTGAGACTGCGTGAATTTTTCGCACAGGTCAAGAAGCCGACGCGCTCGTTTGACATGTTCCGGCGAACCGGTAAAGTACCCTTCCAGCAGCAGTTCAAGCCGGTCGATCAAGGGGGCGACGGGGCTAACGGGCTGGGTGGCGATTTTGCCGAGGCACTCATCGGCATATTTGCACCATTTGGCACAGCCGAGGTCGATTCGCGGGTTTCGGACTTCTTTGCCGCAGCCTTTGCAGATTCTGAAGGGTTCATCTTTCCAGAATTCGATCGTGGCTCCGCAGCTAAAGCAGTCCACATCGAAAATATCTTCCGGCTTCCAATATCGCATATCCTGACCAGGACATCTTGGCATAAATCACCTCTAATAGAAAATCCGAAATTCCAAGAAAGTTCTTAGTTCTTAGAAAAAAGAAACCAGAGTTTCGCTTCTTCCAACATCCCGCGTTCACTATTTACTTTTTCTCCGAACTACGAACTAAGAACTACAAACTTTTTTAAAGTAATCCGATACAAATTCGGCTGGCGAGAAAGGCTACATCTTCGCTGTTATAAATACGTTTGATGGACGAATCGAACAGCATTTCGGCGGCGGCGGGGAATTCCTCATCGCCGAGATGATAGACCAGATACGCGTTGATTTTACCGAGGGCATGGATTTTCGCCGCAAAATCCCCGGCGGCAAACGGCTGCCAGTCGAATCGGTTCAAGTTCTTTTTTAAGACATCGATATGATTGCCGATGCAGTTAAGCAGCGGCTTAATGCTTCGAGACAGAAACGGCTCCCAATAAAATTGTCCGCCGGGCATGTCGCGAAACGTAATCAGTTCGTCCGTATTCTGAATCGGCACATCACAAAGCAAGTAGTGCAGCACCAAAATCTGGTCGCCCAGTTTGGCAGGCTTCTGCGCCACAGTTTCCATCAGATCAAAATTTTGCTCCAGCGTTAAGTCTATCCCGAACGCGCGAAATCGCACAATTCCATCCTGCGGGGACGGCAACCCAAGCTCGGTACACCGAGAGGTCAACTCTATTCCGGCGAGTTTTTCCTTTGCCCGCCGAATCGCTTCCAATTGGGCTTGCTGCTTAGACATCGTTTATTCGACCACTTTCACGGATGGAAAACGTCCCCGATCGGTATGCGGCAAAAACAACGCGCCGGTATATTGATCCATATAATCCGGATCGGTACTCAAATCAATATAGGTCATCCGTTTTGCCAATTCCAACTGACGCAGGCGATAATCCTCCGACACCAGCACCATATACGAACCCATCAGCGATGAATTGCCGATATACTGAAATTTGCTGCGTTCGATGTCAGGAATCAGTCCGATGATAATTGCCATTTCAATGTCCAAAAAGCGTCCAAAGCCGCCGCCGATATAAATTTTTTCCAGATCGCCAAAATCAAAACCCAATTGCCTGACCATCAGTGAGCAGGCGGAGTAAATCGCGGCCTTGGCCCGGATGATGTTTTCGATGTCGAGTTCGGAAATCGTGATCGCCTTGCCGCTGTCGGCATCCTCCGCTCCGACGACAACGTATTTTGCATGGCGCCCGTCAATAATAATCACAGAGGATTTGCGGGTGCGGTTCAGCTTGCCGGCAGCATCAAGCCAGCCGGTTACCAGCAGATTGGCAAGCAGCGAAATCATACCCGAACCGCAGATGCCTCTGGGTTTTGCATTGCCGATTGTCGAATAGGTCGGCAGACCCGTCTCCAGATCAATTTCGACCCGTTCGATAGCACCCATCGCAGCACGCATGCCGCATTCGATGCCGCCGCCCTCAAAAGCCGGCCCGGCGGAACAGGCACAGGTCATCAGAACTTCATCATTGCCGACAACGATTTCGCCGTTGGTGCCGATGTCGATAAAGAGCCTAAAACCTTCAGCTTTGACGGCAAGGTCGGTGCATAAAAGACCCGCGGTAATATCTCCGCCGACATAGCTGCCGACACTCGGCGAAATATAAACCCAGGATTCGGGATTGATTTCGATACCGATCTCGCCAGCGGTTAAGTATGGGATTTCAAGCAAGGTGGGGGTATAGGGTTCCAGACGGATGTATTCCGGATTTAGCCCCAGCAGCAGATGCGACATGGTGGTATTGCCGGAAATTACGGCATTGCAAATGGTCTGCGGATCGACATTATGACTTTCGGCGACCTGTTTAATCAGGCGATTGATGGTTGCCAGTACGCGGGTGCGCAATTCCTGCAGGCGGTCGGGGCGGCGGGCATAGTTGATTCGGCTGATGACGTCCAGCCCGCACACAATCTGATCATTATAATCGCTGCGGATAGCGACAATCCGCGCCAGCGGCAGAAACACAAGCTGCACCGCGATGGTCGTTGTGCCGACATCTACCGCGATGCCATAATGCTGCACTGTTGAATTGCCCGGCTCAACGCCGATGATGTGATAGCGGCCGGATTCGCGCACCATGGTTACGGTGATTTGTCCATTTTGGACGCGCAGGCACGCGGCCAGCACCCGTATGATGGACAGAGAGAATACAAATTCTTTCTTGCCCCATTCCGACTGCAACTGGCGAATGACACGATCCACATCGGAAAGCCCGTCGCCCATCTGGGGCTGCGGCGTTTCGATAAACCACTTGATCGCCAGCGGATCATACTGCCAGTTTTTGGGCAGAAGTTCATGACGGATGAGATTAACTTCATCGGCAGTGTCGGAAAATTTGCCGCCTTTTTTGCCCGCCTGCTCCGGCACTTCCACAGTCAGCGGCGTATCCAGCACAAAGGTTTTGCAGGCCAGCACATCCCCTTCGACCACGGCTTCCTGAGTCAGCAATCCCAGACTGTCCGAATCGACGTCGCCGGAGCGAATATGGACTACGCATTTGCCGCACGTCCCTTTTCCGCCGCACGGCATGCTGATTTCAACTCCCGCCTGATGAGCCGCATCCGACAACTCTGTGCCGGAGGGCACATTGATCATTTTTCCAGACGGTAAAAACGTTACTACAGGCATTGGCTTCCTCACTGCGAGCGATGCCCGCAGTTTCAAAACCTATCCGATATTATTTTAGACGCGCCTTGACAAAACTTTCCAGATCGCCCGCTTCCTGCGGACCAACGACCACTTTCCATCCCGGCAGATTTTCTTCCAGTTCGCCGCTGATTTGGGCGACATAGCCGGGGATGATAATGTTGCGGGTGGTAACTTGTTCTTCCAGGCCGACCGATTTGACAAACTTGCCAATCGAGGCGCCGGAGAATTTGCCCGCCGCCCACGCCGTCAGTACGCTCATCCCTTCACATTCGGGGATGACCAGCCAGGCGCTGATGCCGCTATTTTCAATTTCGCCGGAAACGATAAAGTACGTCAGCGAAAAATTAGTTGTTACGAACACCGGCGAATCGGCTTTCGGCTCGCCGACGGCATAGACCTTTGGCTCAACCTGAATTGGTTTTTGCGGGTCGGTGTAGATATTCAGCCGCAGCGTCATCAATGGCGCCAACATCGCCGCATCAAAACACGGCAGGACGCAGATGCCGCCATATTTACCTATTTCGTTAATCGCAACCACACTGGCGTCCATAAAGTCCGGATCGTCGATGAAATGAACCGCCGGATAACCCAACGGCTTGAATTCATCTTTCAGGGCGGCTCTTCGCGCGATCGAACTGGTCTGGAAAAGCTCGGCCAGTGAATACGTCTGGAATCCAAGAAGCAGGTTGTTAAAACCTTCTTCTTTGAGTTTGGCTGTCAGTGCCGCGATACCATCTAAATCCTCGGCGGTTACCGCCAGGGCGTGGCTGTTATCAACTGCGGCGGCTTTAAGCTCCGCGGCAGTCTGGGCGGTCGCCGCAAACAGCACACTGCCCGACCCTTTGACGGCCGCAGCGGCGGCGACAAGGGACTTGGCGTTTGAACTTCGCAAGACCAGCGGCATTTTCGTTGTTTCCTACGCCTTTTCGGCAAGCTTAACAAACATTTCCGTATTGTCGCTTTTTTGAGTTACGGCAACCATATCGACGGAGAGCTTTTCGCCGACGCGCTCCAGCAGATAATTTTTGATTGAGGCAAGCGTCTGGTCAATGGTTTTGGCATCGTCGGTATCGTTGATATTTACCGCCAGCGCCGTTTGATTGACAAAGGTCTTTTCGTGCCGGTAAAGAACCGTTTCGGCGCCGATCCTGAGCTTTTTGTCGGGTCCCAG
>CAYTHV010000058.1:0-17922 GCA_964437685.1 uncultured Pirellulales bacterium | reverse complement strand
AGTTCGGAGTTCGGAGTTCGGAGCTTCAAGGTGGCCAATTTCCATCTTCCAGCCGCCAACTTTTTAGAATTGACAATTGATAATTGACAAATATTTTTCATTCTGGTTGCTGATAGTTTTTAGCTAATTGCTGGCTTCTGACGGTTGGTCTCCGTCGGTTCGTCCTTCATATTTTTCCAATTTTGTTGTGCATTCCGAAAGTAAATCCAAAAGCCCTTTGTAGAGGTCGGCATGCTGTTCTTCAATTGCAGCATTTTCCTGCTGGGCTTTTTCGATTTCTTTTTTCAGGTCGGCAATTTGCTTGTCTTTGTCTGCAATATCTTTCTTTAGTTGCAGATTTTCATTGCCGACCAATTGCGCCCGACGGATTTGGCCCGATTCGCTTTGCTTGCCGCAGCCGAGAATGAATAAAAAAGAACCCACGAACACAAGAACCCAAAGACTCAAGAATTTTCGATTTTTCATTTTTCGCTTTCCATTTTTTAATTCGCTATCAATTTAAAACCGTATGGGCATAGTTCACCCGCAAACTTGACGCTATAAACCTTATTATCGGCCATATTGGGTGGGAACTTAAGAATTGAACTTATCTGCCGGATTGGCGCTCATCTGCCCGCATCCATTCGTCGAGATTGTCCTTGAGTGTTGGACTATCCATCTCTTTAACATGGCCATCCCAATAAGACACCAATGCCTTGTTTCCATGCCGAAAGGCGGCCATCCCATAGGTATTTGTGCCCTGCCAATTCTCTCCATAAGCGGCGTAATTATCGCAACACCAATAGTTAAACCACCAATCGAGGGCATCGGCCATACAGATAATCCGCGCGCTTTGCGACATTAGCCGTTCTTTGATATAGGCTGCATCATAATAGATATGAGCATTGAGCCCATAGCTGCGATGAAATGGATAAAGCCCATTTTCAGGGTTATTAATGGCATATTTTGCCGCCGGACAGAGGAATTTCTTTTCGTAACTGGCCTTAAATGGCTGATCTGGGCCATACCACTGTTTGTACGTATCGTTCAGGTATGGCAACCCAACTGCAGATCGAAAATCATCAAACGTAAACCACGGCTGCATCCTGTAGGATTTATCTTTATCCTGCACAGAAATAGGTAATAAATTGCGGGTCATAGTAAAATAGGAAAAGAGGGCAAGGGTATAATTTTTATTCAATGATTTGCAGACCACAGCTTGCCCGGCCTGCCTTGCTTTGCGTAGAGACGGCGTGATAACAGCGACCAACATTGCAATGATGGCGATGACCACCAATAACTCGATTAGCGTAAACCCCAATTTTTTCTGTCGGCCGGACATTTTTTATCTCCATGCCATAAGGCTTTATCTATTATATCCTGCGGAGAGTGGATTTGTTTGAAATTTTGATAAAAAAAGGGGACACAGGAAAAACCTGCGTCCCCATAGGAGATCGGCACAAAAAAGGGTTAAATGCCGTTTTTGGCTCTGCGGAGCAGTTCGGCGGCGGAACAATCCCGCTTTAAACTGTAGCCTTTTAGAGGAATAATGTGTTCGTTGATGGTATCCAAGAAGTCCGACGGATACGGGAAGAAGGCATCCTCGACCTCATCCGGCGGGGTGATCCAGTTGTGGGCGCCAAGGATGGCCGGCGGGGCATCCAGTTCATCAAAGGCTAATTGCGTGATGGTCGAGGCCATGGTGTGGAGGAAGCTGCCGCGTTCGCAGGCATCGGAGGCCAACAGGATTTTGTGGGTCTTCTTTACCGATTCAATGACTTTTTCATAGTTAAACGGCACCAGCGTGCGTGCGTCGATGATCTCGCAGCTTATGCCGTACTTTTGTTCGAGTTCTTTGGCCGCATCCATCGCCCGGTACAGGGTTGCACCGATGGTCAGGATGGTCAGGTCTTTACCGGTTTTACGGATGGCCGGCTCGCCGAATGGGACTTCGTATTTGCCGGTGGGTACGCCGCCGGGGACGAACTCTTCGGCGTTGCCGTACAGACGCTGGCTTTCGAAGAAAATGACCGGGTCAGTACCGGTTAAGGCGTTGTACATCAGGCCTTTGGCATCATAAGGTGTCGCGGGGAATGCGATCTTTAATCCGGGCAGGTGCGCACAAATCGCTGTCCAGTCCTGGCTATGCTGGGCGCCGTATTTGCTGCCGACCGAGACTCGCAATACGACGGGCATCTTCAGCAGGCCGCCGGACATGGATTGCCATTTGCAGAGCTGGTTGAAGATTTCGTCGCCGGCGCGTCCGAGGAAGTCGCAGTACATCAATTCGACTAATGCACGTCCGCCTTCTAATGCGTAACCGACGGCGGTGCCGACAATCGCGCCTTCGGCGATGGGTGAGTTGAACAGCCGATGATAGGGCAGGGCTTCGGTTAAGCCGCGATAGACGGCAAATGCTCCGCCCCAGTCACGGTTTTCTTCGCCATAAGCGACCAGCGTCGGGTCAATGTAAAACTGGTCGAGAATTGCTTCAAAGATCGCATCGCGGAAGCCGACGCATCGTGCGTCTTTAAGCCGCTGGCCTTTTTCGTCGAACGCCGAACGGCTGCGGGAGGCTAATGCCTGCACGCGCGGGTTTTGTTCTTTGGTCATCAGGACGTCCGGCTTTCGACCCGGCTCCATCGACTCGGCTTTCTGATTGGAATACAACGTTTCTTCGAGCAGGTTGTTTTTCTTCTTAAGTTCCGCACGCGGTGAGATGGACAAATCGACCGCTTTTTTGCAGGCTTTGAATGCCAGGCCTTCGGCATATTTGCGAATCTGTTCGATCTTGGCGTCGTCGCAGACTTTGGCGTCAACAAGCTGTTTGGCGAATTGAATGGTGACATCGTGTTCCTGCCAGGCTTCGACTTCGCTCTTTTCACGATAGCTGTTCTGATCTGACGGGGAGTGTCCGCTGTAGCGATAGGTGATGGTGTCCAGCAGAACCGGGCCGTCGCCTTTGGCGAGGATTTCTTTCTTGCGGAGGATTGCGTCCGCGACTGCCAGCGGGTTGTAGCCATCCACGCGTTCGGCGTGCATCTGCTGCGGGTTGATGCCGGCGCCAAGCCGTGCGAGCATCCCGAAGCCCATGGTTTCGCCTTCCGGCTGGCCGCCCATACCATAGAAGTTGTTATAGAAATTGAGAATCAGGGACAGTCCGCCGCGATGGGCTTCATCCCAGAGGGTCTTGAACTGATCCATCGTCGCAAAGCAAAGGCCTTCCCAGACCGGGCCGCAGGATGAGGATGCGTCGCCGATGTTGCCGATGACGATGCCGGGCTTGCGGTTGACTTTTTTATAGAGGGCTGCGCCGACGGAGATGTCGCCGGAACCGCCGACGATGGCGTTATTGGGGTAGACGCCGAACGGTGGGAAAAAGGCGTGCATTGAGCCGCACATACCTTTATTGAGGCCTGCTTTTCTGCCGAAGATTTCAGCCAGCGTGCCGTAAATAAGGAAGTCGATGGCGAGGTCTTTGACACTGCCGGAAGCGTCTTTTTCGACGATTTTCAGGCATTCGCCGTCGAAGTAGTTGGTCATAATCTGCATCAGGGTCTTGTCGTCCAGTTTTTCAATGGCCGAAAGACTCTTGGCAAGGATTTCACCGTGGCTGCGATGGCTGCCGTAAATATGGTCGTCGATGCCCAGGTGATACGCCTGGCCGACGGCGGAGGCTTCCTGTCCAATCGACAAGTGAGCGGGACCGTTGTGCATATATTCGATACCCATAAACGAGCCGCGAAGTTTGATTTCGTTGAGCATGGTTTCGAATGTGCGGATGATGACCATGTCGCGCTGAATGCGGATCATGTCGTCCTTGCTGTAGCGCTTGAGTTCATCCTTGATGGACTTGTTGTATTGGTTGACGGGAATCGGTTTGAACTCGATTTGCCCGCTTTTTCGTACATGTTCGGGTTTGACGAATTGACATTTTGGCATTGCTACACTCCTGCGTTTGTTAGTTGCTGTGATTGATCTGTTTCTAAATTTTCATCTGGAAACACGACTTTAATATTCTGATTTTTAAAAAACTCTTCCCACTCAGAAGAGGGTCTTTTTTCTGTAACGACGGTGGAGATACTGCGAAAGTCCGTGGTTTTGTAAAGCGATGGGCGGTCAAATTTGCTGCTGTCGGCCAGCAGAATACATTCGCGGGCATTTCGGGCGGCCAGGGTGAAGATATAGGCGCTGTCGATATCGACGGAAGTCAGCCCGGTATCCATTCCCAGTCCATCGGTGCCGAGAAAAGCCCGGTATCCGCGAAGACGTTCTAAAACTTCAAATGCGATGGGACCGATGGTGTCCATGCGTTCGGGCCGGTATTTGCCGCCCAAAAGCAGGACGTTGACGCCCGGAGCCTGAAGCTCCTGTGCGGTACGGACGGAATTAAGGATGACGGACAAGCTGCGTTTACTCCGCAAAAAGGCGGTCATTTCAAAACAGGTGGTGCCGGAATCAAGGAAAAGCTGTTCTCCATCAGCAATCAGATCGCACGCTGTTTTTGCAATGGCTCTTTTTGCGGCGATATTACGTATGGATTTGGAAATAAAAGAGTAATCGGAAGTTCGTACGACGGATGCCCCGCCGTGGGTCAGCTCTAACAGGCCTTCCGCGGCCAGACTGTGCAGGTCGCGTCGAACGGTCGCCTCTGAGATATCTAATTGCTCGGCAACTTGGCGCACCGATACATGTCCAGACTGATACGCCTGGGTTAGTATGAAATCGCGTCTTTGCTGATTAGTTGAAGCCATAGTTTTACAATAAGCACTTTTTGTTTAAGTTTATAAACCAATTAAAACATAAAATTTCAAAAAAGCAACACAATTTTGCAAAAATATGATTGATTTATGAAACAATTTGTTGTATTTATGGTGTTATAGAAAGAATTTTTTTATCGGAGAAGATATATGCACATAATAAAGTATCCTGAAAAGGGACGTTTTTCGCCGCGAGGAGTTGTTTCCTTATGGCGTAAAAAAGAGAATGATATAGTAAAAAAAGGCGATATTCTGCTGGATATTGAGGCCGCAGGCGAGCTTTTGGAAGTGGAATCCGCTGCGGAAGGGCATTTGCTAAAGATTCTGGAGGACGCAGGTCGGGTTATTAAGGCTGGCCAGCGTCTGGCAGTTATTGGCAAGCCCGGCGAGAATATTTCGAGCGTGATCGCGGCTCAGGGTGAAAAAAAGGTAACTGGTGAGCCAGAAAAGCCCCAAAAGGAAGTTCCGGCCGCTGTTAAACCCGCCGCCCCAGTTCAAGTCCAGAAATCCCCCGAAATTAAGAAAGAGGACGCCATGACATCAAATACCAATAGTTCAGACAGTGTTATCCCGATTTTAATGCCCCAGGCCGGGCAAAGTATGGAAGAAGGAACGATTCTTTCCTGGAAAATTAAAGAAGGCGACCGCATTGAAGTTGGCCAGATTATTATGGAAATTGAAACCGACAAAGCGACGATGGAAGTCGAAGCGGTCAATGCCGGTCGTGTTGCAAAGATTGTCGCACAAGCCGGTACGGTTGTTCCGGTTAAAGTTCCGATAGCCTATCTGGCTGAAGAGGGTGTTAATATTGACGCTCAAGGTTCATCGGAACCAGCATCGGCTTCGCAGGTTTCCGCTCCAGCTGCATCGAAAGCAGCCGCAGTAGTCAGCGCCGAAGGCATCACACCTGTTTTAATGCCGCAGGCCGGCCAGAGTATGGAAGAAGGAACGATTGTTTCCTGGAAAGTCAAAGAAGGCGACCGTATCGAAGTCGGCCAGATTATTATGGAAATTGAAACCGACAAAGCGACGATGGAAGTCGAAGCGGTCGACGCGGGTCGGATTGCTAAAATTGTTGCACAGGCAGGGGCAGTTGTTCCGGTTAAAGTTCCGGTTGCCTATCTGGCTGAAGAAAGTGTTAATATTGATATGTACCTGGCTTCCGCGGGAGCGGTTCCGACTGAATCACCAAAACAAACTGCTGCGGCTCCAAAAGTTTCTGCATCCAAGAGTTCTGCATCCGCCGCTCCCAAAGCCGCGGCCGTAGTTAGTGAGACCGGTCGCGTTAAAGCCTCCCCGGCTGCCCGTAAAGCCGCCGAAAGCAAGGGAATTAGTTTAGCTTCAATCGGCACTGGCTCCGGCCCGGGCGGACGCATTATTTCTACAGATGTGGAAAACGCCGATGTGATCCCAACCGAGACACAGGTTCGCCCGGTCAGCAAGATGCGGCGGGCAATTGCCAATAACCTGACCTATTCCAAGCAGAATGTTCCGCATTTCTATGCCAAAACAACCATTGATGCCGGCAAATTATTTTCGACCTATCGCAAGACCAAAGAACAATTTAAATGCAGCGTCAATGATTTTGTAGTGCGTGCCTGTGCCAAGGCGATTCGTCAGTATCCGGCATTTCGCGGCCAGTATCAGCCGACCGGAATTATTGAAAATCCATCAGTAAACATTGGTATCGCTGTTGGAATCGAAGATGGACTGACGGTGCCTGTGGTGCTGAATGCGGATCGGATGAATTTACAGCAGTTGGCGGAAAAGACGCGTCAGGTAGCCGAAGCCGCCCGCAACGGTAAAGTGGAAGGCGTTGGGCAGGGCGTATTTACGATCACCAATCTCGGAATGTATGGCATTGAAGAATTCTCGGCGATCATCAATCCGCCGGAGTCGGCGATTTTGGCGGTTGGTGCGGTACGCGAAGGCGTGGTTGTTGAAAATGGAGCTATCCGTGCAACACGGCTGATGACGGTAACACTTAGCGCCGACCATCGTATTATTGATGGTTTACTGGGCGCCCAGTTCTTAAAGACACTCAAAGAACTGCTGGAAGCTCCGGAAGATTTAATCAAATAAATTTAAACTCAAAATTTGAATTCAACATTCGATTGCGATGCAATACGAAGAACAAAGGATAGAATTATGGCAGAGCATTATCAGGTAGCGGTACTCGGAGCCGGTCCGGGTGGTTATGTTGCGGCATTGAAAGCCGCCCAGATGGGAGCAAAAACAGCGATTGTAGAAAAACATCATCCCGGTGGGACATGTCTGAATTACGGCTGTATCCCGTCCAAGGCGCTGTTGGCGTCGGCAGATTTGATGCATCGGATTCACGATGCCGCATCATTGGGCGTGAATGTCAATGGAACAGTCGGATTCAGTTGGCCGACAATTCAGGCCCGTAAAGACAAAGTGCTGACAAAACTGCGCGGCGGTATCAAGGGGTTGTTTACTGCCCGCAAAGTCACGCTGTATTCCGGCAAAGCCGTTCTCGATGGGCTTGGAAAAGTCAATGTAGTCAATGATAAAGGCGGCATCGAATCCTTTACCGCCGACAAGATTATATTGGCGACAGGTTCTATCCCGGCGCGAATTCCCGGCTGGCCGACCGATCCGGAAAAAGTCTGTACCTCGGATGAAGCCCTGCACTGGAAAGAACTGCCCAAGCGGCTGCTGATTGTTGGCGGCGGCGTTATCGGCTGTGAATTTGCCTGTATGATGCACGAATATGGCGTTCAAGTCACCATCGTTGAACTGATGGATAGCCTGCTGCCGGAGATGGAAACCTCACTGGGAGCTGCTTTGGCAGGTGTGTTTACCAAACGCGGAATCAAGATTCATACCGGCGTTAAAGTGGAAAGCCTTGCGGTTAAAGGCGAGAATGTGGAAGCGGTTATTTCCGGCAATCAGTCTTTGCAGGTTGATAAAGTTCTGGTTGCTACCGGAAGACGTCCGAACACACAGGATATGGGGCTGGAAAGCGTGGGATTGACCACCGACCGCGGCTTTATTCGCGTCAATGACAAGATGGAAACGCCGGTTAAGAATTATTACTGCATCGGTGATGCAAATGGCCGATGCCTGCTGGCGCACGCAGCCAGTGCACAGGGCGAAGTTGCTGTTGAAAATGCACTTGGCCACAGCAAAGAAATGACCTTGCCCGTCCCCGGCGCTGTTTATACATTCCCGGAAATCGCTTCGGTAGGATTAACGACCAAGCAGGCCGCTCAGCAGGATATTCCTGTTCGAATTGGTGAATTCCCAATCGGTTTTCTGGGCAAAGCGATGGCCGTTGGCGAGGAATTCGGTTTTGTTCAGGTTGTCCGGCATTTTGAAACCGGTGCATTGCTGGGTGTGCATATCATTGGGCACAATGCGACGGAAATCATCGAAAGCGCCACAGCGATGCTTTCAATGAAAGCGAACACAAAGCAGTTGGCCGAAATGATCTTTGCTCACCCGACGCTGTCGGAATCGGTCAAGGAAGCCGCTGAAGATTCGTTCCAGCAGGCGCTGCATCTGCCGCCGAGAAAAATTACGCGGATTGTCGCGGACACGGAAGAAGCGAAATAACTGAAAAGCTAAAATCAAAACGTTAAAAGTAAAGGATTAAACGTGGCTATACGGACAACGGATTTTCTTCTGAAGCTTGGTACAGTCGAACAAATGAAGGCCTCTGCGGATCAATGCGGCGTTGTAAAATTTAACACCCATATCCATTTGCCGCCGAATTTTTCTGCATTTGAAACCGTCGAACAGGCGGTTGAACTTGCGTCCAAAGAAAACATCAAAGTTCTCGGTGTTGGCAATTATTATGACTTTGGAGTTTATCAGGTATTTACTGCGGAAGCTCTAAAGTGTTGCATCTTTCCGATTTTCGGTACCGAGATTATCGCCCTCGAAACGGACTTGCAGAAACAGGGGATTCGTATTAATGACCCCGGCAATCCCGGCAAGTATTATATTTGCGGCAAAGGGATCAGCCAATTTGAACCGTTTTCCAACCGGGCGGCGGAACTGATGCACGGCATTCGTAAAAATGACGACCTGCGCATGCAGGATATGGCAGCAAAGCTCGCTGCGGTTTTCAGTAAGAGCGGCGTGGATACCGGTCTGGATAGCCGCAAGATTATTGCCCGAGTCGTCAAACGGCACGGATGCAAGGCGGAGATGGTTACGCTTCAGGAGCGGCGTTTGGCGCAGGAATTTCAGGAAGTCTTTTTTGAGAAAGTTGCCGCTGACCAGCGGGCTGAAAAACTGGCCGCGATTTTTGGCGGTCCCGCAAAATCCGGCGCAAATGATGCCGTTGGCCTGCAGGATGAAATTCGTTCGTACCTGATGAAGGCGGGCAAGAGCTGCTTTGTGCAGGAAACCTTTGTGAATCTGGCTCAGGCCAAAGAATTGATTATGGAGCTGGGCGGCATTCCCTGTTATCCCGTGCTGGCGGATGGTTCCAAACAGCGGTGTGAGTATGAAACGCCGGTGGATAAACTGGTTGAAACACTCAAAGCCAACGGCATTAGGATGGTTGAATTTATTCCCGCCCGCAATACGCCGGAAGTGCTGGCCGAATATGTTCTGGCGCTTCGCAAGGCGGGCATCGCGGTAGTTGCCGGGACGGAACATAATACGCTGGCGCCGCTGCCGATTGAACCAGCGTGTATTGGCGGCAAGACGATTCCCGATGCGGTCAAAGCGATTTTCTGGGAAGGTGTTTGCATTCTGGCTGCTCACGCATTTTTAAAAGCTCACGAACAAAAAGGTTTTATCGAATGCAATTGCTGTGATGCGGAAAAGCGAATCGAATCTTTCCGAAAAATCGGCGAAGCAGTATTGAATGCTTTTTTCAAATCAAACCTCAAAAAATAAAAGTAAAAATGGATTATAGTATGGAAAAAAATGATAGTGTTTCAATAATACTGCGAATGCTGTTGGGGGAAAATGGACGGTACCCAACGGTATTTTTTACCGGCAAAACCGATGCTTCCTGTGCTGGTTGTGTGAATGTAAAATTGCCCGATAGTTTCACCGAAGAACAGGCGATAGAATGTCTGTCGAAAGCTGTCAAATCCAAATCCGACAGTGTTCGAGCGGTCTGCGTCGAAGGTGTCGGTCGGTTTGAGATCACGCAGACGTTGGATTTAGCCGGGCGCGTTGCCGGAAAGATTGCGGTGGTGACCGGCGCTGCACAGGGTTTCGGATTGGAAATCGTGCAGGATTTGGCAAAACAGGGGGCGTTTGTTGCGTTAGCGGATATCAATGAAGCCGAAACCCGCAAGCAGGCGGAATTGCTGCAAAAACAATACGGGGCGAATCGGGCAATGACGATAACGATGAATGTGACCGACCGTGCTTCGATTGCTTCGGCGATTGGTCAGGTTGTTGCACATTTCGGCGGTCTGGATGTGTTTATCTCCAATGCGGGCGTGCTGAAAGCCGCCAGCGTCAAGACCCAGCCGGAAAAGGATTTCGATTTTGTTACAGCGGTTAATTACAAAGGATATTTCCTTTGCACGCAGGTTGTTGCGCCCGTACTTGCCTTGCAGCATAAGGTTTGTTCCGGCTATATGAGCGATATTATTCAGATCAATTCCAAGTCCGGCTTAGTCGGCTCCAATCGCAACGGTGCGTATGCCGGCGGCAAATTCGGCGGCATCGGCTTGACCCAGTCGTTCGCCCTGGAACTGATTGAAGACGGCGTCAAGGTCAATTCCATTTGTCCGGGCAATTTCTTTGATGGGCCGCTCTGGTCGAATCCCGACAATGGGCTTTTTGTGCAGTATCTGCGAACCGGCAAAATCCCCGGCGCCAAAACCATTGAAGATGTCAAGCGTGCCTATGAATCCAAAGTGCCGATGGGACGCGGTTGTACAACCCCGGATGTGATGGTCGCGGTATATTATCTGGTTGACCAGAAATACGAAACCGGACAGGCCGTTCCCGTTACCGGCGGTCAGGTCATGCTGCACTAAAATTGAAATCAGAAGACAGAAGTCAGGAGTCAGAAATGGAACATAAAATACCTTCGATACAAAACGCAATCCAGTTGATTGGTCCCGATCAACTGAAACTCAATACGGAAAAACCGGTCTATACGCCCGGGCCTTACCAGATTCTGGCGCGTGTTGAGGCGGTCGGATTGTGTTTTTCGGATTTAAAGCTGCTTAAGCAATTTGACAAGCATGTTCGAAAAGGCCCGAATATCTCCGGTATTGATCCGGCGATTTTGCAGGAGATTCCAAGTTATAAGCCCAATCAGGAACCGGTTGTGCCGGGACATGAAGCATTTTGCACGATAATGGCCGTCGGCGCCAAAGTTCAGCGTCATCAGGCAGGTCAGCGCGTGCTGGTACAGACGGATTATCGCTGGCTCAAGACCGCCGATTCGAACTCTGCGTTTGGATACAATTTCGAAGGCGGATTGCAGCAATATGTGCTGATGGATGAACGTGTCATTGTCGATCCGGCAACCAATGAAAGTTTTCTGATTCCGGTGGAAAAGAAAACCAGCGCTTCGTCCATTGCGTTAGTTGAGCCGTGGGCCTGCGTGGAAAGCTCGTATGTTACCCAAGAGCGCAATACGATGCTCGCCAAAGGGCGGCTTTTGATTGTGGTTGACTCCGAAAGACAGGTTGAAGGAATTAAAGAAAGTTTCTCGCCCGATGGAAAGCCTTCGCAGATTACGGCGATGTGTGCCGACAATAACCAATATAAGACAATTGAGTCGCTGGGAATTAAATCGGTGCGTGTTGCTGGACTGGATGAACTGCCCAAAGAAGCCTTTGACGACATTGTCTATTTGGGTTCTCAAAAAGAATTCATTGATGTCTTAAATGATAAGCTGGCCCCGCATGGTATTATCAATATCGTATTGGGCGGCCGGAAAATCGGTCGCGATGTTTCAGTCGGCGTCGGACGTACCCATTATGGGATGACCCGCTGGATTGGTACAACCGGCAGCAGCGCCGCTGAAAGCTATCGCAACATTCCCGCCATCGGCGAAGTCCGCAAAGGCGATAAAGCCATCATTATCGGGGCCGCCGGCCCAATGGGACAGATGCATACCATTCGCCTGGTCTGTTCCGGTGTCGAGAAGTTGTCGGTCGTTGGTACGGATTTTGATGATGAGCGTCTGGCCGCATTGGGACAGAAAGCGAACGCACTGGCCAAAGAACGTAATGTTCAATTGTCGCTGGTTAATTCGCAGAAAAACCCGGTGCATGAAAAATTCAGCTACTTTGCAGTAATGGCGCCGGTTGGTGCTCTGGTTGCACAGGCCGTCAAAGACAGCCTGCCCGGGGCATTGATTAATATCTTCGCTGGTATCCCCGCCTCCGTCAAACAGGATCTGGATTTGGATACTTACATTGCCAACCGATGCTACATGTTTGGTACCAGCGGTTCCCGGCTGTCGGATATGATAATCGTGTTGAAAAAGACGCTTTCCGGCCAGTTGGATACGGATTGTTCGGTCGATGCGGTCAGCGGCATGGCTGGCGCAATTGACGGCATACGTGCGGTTGAAAATCGAACCATGGCAGGCAAAATCATTGTTTATCCGCAGTTAAAAGAACTTCCGCTTACGCCGCTGTCAAAGCTGCATGAGAAATTCCCTTCCGTCGCCAAAAAGCTCAAAAATGGCATCTGGACGCTGGCTGCCGAAGAGGAATTGCTTCAACTCGCTCGTTAAAACAAAACCAAGGGTCGTCGGTATCTACCGCTGATGAAGCAAAATGCTTTGTTTGCGGTAATGGTTTGGCGCGATGCCGACGATCTTTTTGAACATCCGTGAAAAATAATATTCATCCGTGCAGCCGACTTTCTGCGCGATTTCATACAATGTATCATTGGTCGTCAGCAGAAATTTCTGAGCCTCTTCCACGCGCCGTTTGTTGATATACTGAATCGGAGAAATCCCCATCAGCGTACTGAATAGATTTGAAAAGTAAGTGGGGTTAAGGCCGACGATTTTCGCCAATTCATGATTGGTAATCGGATGCCGGAGATTTTCATGAATATAGTCAAAAACCGGTCGAAATCGCGTCAGGGCGTGCAGGGTATTATCAATCTGCGGCTGGTGGTATTCTTGAAAGAACGCCGAAAGAATCAGCCGCAATAATGCGTTGGTTTCGATGAGATTGCTGGGTGTTTTTTGTGAATCCAGCAGGTTGGCCCGGTCGAGCACTTTTTTGTAAATAGGTTTATGGGCGTCATATTCAATCAATTCCCGTTCGGGATTCAGCTCCAGCAGCCGATCAAACATAGCTTGGGTGATATGGTGTTTCTCGGCGTCAACCTGAAAGTCGCATTTGAAAATCGAAAGAATATCTAACCCTGTTTGCATCCGGCAGGTAAAGTGAATATAATAATGGCGAAGTTGATCCGGACAGAACATGTTGACGGTGGTGTAACACGGAATCAGGTATAAATTTCCCGGAAGTAAATCATAGGTACGGTTATGATGCTCAATAGTGCCGCGGCCGCCGGTAAGATAATAAATCCTCGAATAGGGATTGTTGACGTTTTTATAGCTCCATTCTTTGCCGACGGTGAGCAGCTCGATGTTTAAGATGTTGATGTCAATATTATCCAATATGTTTTTCAGACCGAACATAATCGCCAGTTTAACAAAAATCTGTAAAATGTCCATCAAAAACTAAAAATATGACATTGTTCTGCGGCGGGTTTCAGGTAGTCTATTTATAAAATAAGTATCATAAAAATCAGCTATTTAGGAGAAAGTTATGGCTATGAATGTAAAAGCAATGTGTCTTCCGGAGATTAAAAAGGCAACACCAAAAACACCCGTAATCGGTGTATTTGCTCCCGGCGATCCGCGTATCGATGAGGCGAGCCGCAAGCGATCGCAGAATATCATTGCGATGGTCGCCAATACCATCAGCGGCAAGGTCGTACTGCCCGACAAGACCCCGGTTCCTGTGGTTTATTCTTCTGTACTGGTCGATGGCGAAGCGCAGGCCGACATTGTCGCCCAGCAGTTTCGTGAAGCCGGAGTCAACATCCTGGTTTGTGCCCCGGATACCTGGGCATTCCCGCAGTTAACCACGATTTCCCTGCTCCAGCAGTTCCCCAAAGAAACCCCGATTAACATCACCTGCGGTAACAGCGGTCCCAAGCCCGGCGTCGTTTATGCCCATGCTCTGTCCGGCGCTATCAGCCAGTACAGCAAAATGGTGCATCTGAATGTTGGCAACTGGGCGGATACAGGATCAAATCCCATCATGTCCGAACCAACCGCGGTTGCGTTGATTGATTGGTGTTATGCTGCCGTTGCGAATGTCGCCCTCAAGGGACGTCGTGTTATGGTTTTCGGCCACGATTCAATGGGGATGGAAACCGCTCTCGCCCATATTCTGCCGACCCGCAATACCTTCGGCCTGGAAATTACCCGCTTGGATATGAAGCTGCTGGCCGACATGCTCAATAAGGGCGCCTATGACAAAAAGGAACTCAAAGAACTCCGCAACTGGTTTGATAACAGTCTTGGCAAACGGCTGGAGATCAAGACCGACGGCAACAGCGAACAGTTTAATACCTGTCTTGCGATGTACCTGATCAACCGGGATTTGATGAGAGACCTCAACGCCGTTGGCGGCGGCTTTATGAGCCAGCTCGAATGGGGCAGTGACCCGCGAGGTATCCCGCTTCCGGTGGCTGATGCGATGGAATCGCTGTTCAACAGCACCTTTGACCACAATGGCCCCAAGGCTCCGCTGCCTTATGCGACTGAAGCGGATGTGCAGGGCCTGCTGACCATGCTGTACTTTACCTATCTTAGCGGTGGCAATCCTCCGCTGTTTATGGACTTCCGCAAGGTCTGGGAAGGCTGGGAAATTAAGGAACTGGCCAAAAAAGTCGGCGTCAAAGTCGATCCCAAAGCCGACTATATCAAGAAGGGGTTGGTCGATGGCGATAATTCCGGCAGTGCCGCTCTGGACTGGGCAGGCAAACCCGGAGCCAGTGTAAAACAGTTGATGAGTCAGGTTTCGATGCCTCTGGCTGATGAAGGCTACTTCCCCGGCGGCGGCAACAGCGTAACCTTTATGACCCCCCAGGGCATCAACGGCATCGCCGGCCGTATGGCATATAGCTGCCTGAACAATAAATTCAGCCTGGTCTGGGATGAGGCCTACACCACCAGTGTCCCCGACAAGCTGGGCAAAGCGATGTGCAATCTGACCAACTGGAACTGGCCGCATACCTTTGTCGTGCCGAAATATGCCAGCATGGTCGAGTACAAACAGTATGCCCCGGCCAACCACTTCCACATGACCTGGAATCTGCCCGTTTCACGGTTGCAGCACTGGATGGATTTAGCGGGTGTTCTGAGCGTTGCTCCATGGGCCGCTCGTCCGAAATTCATCGAAGGCGTAGATCGTCCCTTGCCGCTGATTTACCTCCTCAACGGCGGCGAAGGCAATTACAAACAATTGTCCTAACTTGCTTATCGCATAAAAACAGGAGACTGTCGCAGAAATGCCGCAGTCTCCTTTTTATTTTCAGACACAAGACACTTTAATCCATTTCCAAATGCTTGAGTTCATGGGTTCTTGTGTTCTTAAGTTCTTTAATTTTTAGCTTTCACCGAATTCAAATTTATATCCAAAATCACGAACCGTATGAATGAAAGTTGGGGTTTGCGGATGCGGTTCAATTTTATTCCGCAGCGTTGTGATACAGCGGTCCACACTGCGCTGCGTCACAAATGCGTTATATCAGCAAACCCAAAATGTGTATGACAAAACGCATCGGATTCTGTCAGCCTACGGCGGGGGATTTTCCGATAAAGCCGGTCCTCTCAGCGATCAGAATTACGAGCAGTTCCGTTCCGTCGTACAAACACTGTATTTTCTGACTCAGAAACTGGAGAAAAAGCATGTCTCCATTCAGTGGCTCAAACAGATGCTGTTTGGGGCGGTCACGGAATCAACCCGCAAGGTCATGGAAAAGATTCTGGACGAGACAGAGCAGGAAAACACATCCGGCGAGGATGATAAGATGACCGGCAATAACTCCCAAGCTATGCCGTTATCACATACGTTAGAAGAGTATCAGCCAGATTTAATTTTGTTTAGTTGTGTATTGTTGCATGATTTGAAAAAAGATTTCTATATTATTATCAACTTGCTGGCCGACCTTATTTATAACAACCACAAGGGCAACATCTCTCCCTTCTACTTGTTCGATATAGTGTTCAACGATGCGTTTGATGTTATCAGGTTTTTCATTTTCAAAATCAAATTGTGGTTGATGAAGTGTTATTTCCAAAAAGGTATACGGTAAGGCCTTTCGGAGACGATGAATTCCATCTGGAATACCGCGGGTCTGCATTAAAACGACATTTTTTATATTGGGATACTCATTCCAGATATCATAAAGATGTGCCGATGGTCCACAGGAGTGCAGGTTGACGGGTAATTCGCCATATTTTTCGATGAGTCTGCGGTCGAAAGCCATCGCATATTTCTTATACATGGAAGGCGAGAGCATACAGGAATTGTCGCCTCCAAAACTGGAAAGAGCTGTTATATTGGATTGGTTATACGAATTGAGCATAAATTCTGAGTAGGAAGTACTAAGGTCAAAGCATTTATCCATCAAAGCATAAGCGATATCTTCTTCGCCGCCAAGAATTGTGAAAAATTCTGTCTCTCCACACATAAAACAGCCAAGATCGAGAAAACTCATAAAATGTGAGAATTCGTATCTTTTCCCTGTCGGTGAAGTCCAGTCAAATTTGTTCCAAGGCAAGTTAGGAATTTTGGGAACTTTATATTTTGTTTGTTTTTTCATCTCGTCATATTTAGCCAGCATTTCCTTAACCATACAGACATCGGTCCAGTCCGGTAATTGTATTCTTTTTACGTCTTCGACGGAGTGCAAATTGCGCCATGGTATAAAATCGCGGCTATGCCAAAAACTGCCTGTCTTGGGATCCCATGTTGGATAGGGGCTGCCGTAGGCGAAAGCACAGACGTTTCGCCCATCATGCTGAACGGCAGGGTAAACCATGTCTGGTTCTTTTTGTCCTAATCCAAACTGACCAAATTTCTCATAAAGCAGCTTGGACTTTTTGGCATTATACTCTACAATTCTGTCCAACGGCATCTCAAATGGGTTAGGCTCGATGATACCAAACTGTTCCTGCATCCAAAACGGACTTAAATCAATTTTTCCTATGATACCTGACATTTCTACAGTCCTTAGATTGATAGAATGTTATTATTCAGAAGCCGACTCAAGAAATGCCTGAATGTTTTCTTGTGGCGTACCGGAAAGGATGGTCGCGTCTGCCTGACCGATAATGTGTCTTCTATCGGCAGTGGCGAGTTTAATATCTTTTACAGCATCTTTGACCTGGCGAGGAGTTCCATTGCGTAACAGCTCCAGCGCGAGATTGCCTTTTGAAATAATGTCGGCAGCCAGATATCCCAGTGATTCTTTGAGGTCTTTATTATTGCCGCATGGAGGCGACGAAAACGTCTCAAACCATGTGGGTTTCATTGCATTGATGCGGCCGGATTTGAGGAGCTGATAACTGTGACCGCATATATGGTAGTTCGTAAATGCACCTCGGTTACGGATAAAATCGGTTGTTTCACGAATAAAGGGTATAACGGCTTCGTCAAAAATTCTTGGGCTAAGCAACTCCAATCCGGCTGAACCCATAAGAAATATTTCGCAGCCGACATTGATAAGCTCATCGGCAACAGCCAGATTGGCGATGTTGACTTTACGAACTGATTTAAGGTATCTTTCCGTGTAATCGTAATAGAATAAGGGCATATCTGGGTAATTTATCAAATAAAAGGCCTCAAAAGCAGTTAAAAGCACTATTCCGGGCATAAATCCCTGCTCTTTTAAAGACTTGAATATCTCTCGATGTTCTTTTGCGTAGAGGTGTGCGCCTGCTTTGACGCTGTCGGCATAATAATCAATCAGCTCGAAATCCGCTTCGTTTTTGACCGGCGCTTCTACGATCCACGGCTGTGTCCCCGGGCGTTCGGCGGTAATTCGTGTCTTCTCGCCGACTCCAGGGATTTGCACGGTCTCACGAAAATAGGTTTCGCCAGCTTCTTCTTTGAGAAAGGATCGATTCCATTTTAATTCAGGTATGATGGCATCCGGAAAAATAAAGGCGGATACAGGGCAATCA
>CAYTHV010000057.1:10201-17961 GCA_964437685.1 uncultured Pirellulales bacterium | reverse complement strand
GCGTCATCGTCAAACAGATTCCCGACGCCCCGCACGAAGTCCTGCTCGTCCTCGACGCGACCACCGGCCAGAACGCCATCATGCAGGCCAAAATATTCACCGAAACCGTCAAAGTCACCGGCATCTTTCTGGCCAAGCTCGACGGCACCGCCCGCGGCGGCATCGTCATCGCCATCAAAGACATGCTCGACATCCCCGTCAAATTCGTCGGCCTCGGCGAGCAACCCGAAGACATCGCCGAATTCGACCCCGATGAATTTGTCGAAGCCCTCTTCGCATAAAACTTTGGGGTAGGCTTTGCCCACGCGGAAAAAAATTGAAAAAGAGTGATACTCTGATAAAATCTGGATCTAAATGAAACACGACAACAGGAACAGCATTGAAATGGCAAAATTAAATAAGAGCCTGAGAAAATAGAAGTTGGGCAACTATTTTAAGAAAAAAAAACAGTTGAAAGGTGTAGAAAATGGTGACTGTCCCTAATATTATTGTCATCCTTCTTGTACTTACCTGTACAATGTCGTGTCAGGATCGGAATGGGAAGCAGTCTGTAAAAGAGCAGATGGATCGGATTAAAAAAGACACTAAGCTGACTTTTCCGGATAACTCCAGGCTGGAACATTTTTTTGAGCTTGAGAGGTTAATTGATCCACATTGGGTGGCCAAAGTTGTTGTGCCAGCCTCGTTTTACGAAAGTTTTAAGCAGGATATGCTTTCGAGACCAAACGACAAAAGTACACTCAATGGATCGTTAGCCGATTCGACAAGTTGGTGGAAGCCACTGGATGTCATCTTGACAAAGCAGTATTTAGCAGATGGTCATCAGATATTTGTAAGAGTTGTTGTATCGAAGGAAGATGAAGAACTTGCTGTGTATATCGAATGTGTAATGTTTTAAAATAGGGCGCAGTAAAAAGGTCATGAGCATATATATTGATGAAATGGGTATATTGAGGATGCGGATTTCAAAGCCGGGTAGGTTGGGCAAGTTTTTTGTAGGGTGGGCTATGCCCACGCGGAATAAAATTGAAAAAGAGCGATGCTCTGATAAAATCTGGATCTAAATGAAACACGACAACAGGAACAGCATTGAAACGATAAAATTGAAATTAAACGATAGTCTGAAAAAATAAAAATTGGGCAACTATTTTAAGAAAAGAAAATCAGTTGAAAGGTGTAGAAAAAGGTGACTGCCCCTAATATTATGCAGAGGTCTATTTATATAAATAGAGTAGTATTTTTTGTGTTGTTTCTTATATTATTTGTACTCTTTATAAAAATAAGGAATGACCATTATTCGTGCAGTGCAACCTACTACCATGAAGGCATTACGTTTGGAGGTGTAAGAAAGGGACTTACCAATGTCATATTTTGTGAAGTTTCAATTTGGCCGAACGATAACGCAAATAGTAATATAAAGATAATCTATCAAGAAAACCAATATGGTCTTGATACGATTACAAGGGAACAAGTTGTACAGATGGGAGGGGAACCATCTTTTTCACTTGATTCTATGATTGATAGTTTTTCAATAGAAGGACCAGGTGAATACTTAGAAACTTATGTGTTGGGTTTTGACTTTCGAGGAAATCGACTCGAGACAATTTCAATTTTTAGTAAGACAGAAAATTGCCCATTTGAAATACTACTTGATGATAAAATTAATATAAAGTTGCCCCTATATAGAAGAGAA
Source organism: uncultured Pirellulales bacterium (assembly GCA_964437685.1). Classification (GTDB taxonomy): domain Bacteria; phylum Planctomycetota; class Phycisphaerae; order Sedimentisphaerales; family Anaerohalosphaeraceae; genus Anaeroglomus. The sequence continues at coordinate 16,268 of CAYTHV010000057.1, read as the reverse complement.
GTAGAAAAGAAGTTGGGAAAACCTTTGTCAATGCGGTATTATTTAAAATGGCCATAATTGGAAAATAGGAAAAGGAAAATTAGGAAAATTAAAAGGGTCAGACACTTTTTTAGGGCATACATAGGGAACAGCAAGGGTGGGCTATGCCCACGCGGAAAAAAATATAAACAGGAATATTCCATCACTAAGAACTACGAACCAGGAACTAAAAACTCATTTTATCTCTTCCTGTTCTTCAAGGGCTTCATGGTAAAAAATAAAATTGGAAAAATTCCAAAGCTGCTCGCTGTCTGCTGTAGGTTGTTAGCTTTTTTCTCTGTGAACTCTGTGGCAAAAAATTCAAAATGAAAAACTGAAAATCAGCGTCATCTGCGAAATCTGTGGTTTCTGTTATTTTCTACGAACTAAGAACTAAGAACTTTCCCAACTACCAATAAATATACCGCAGGAAAAGCCGGCGTTCCGACTCCGACAATTTTTGTATATCCGGAATCAGGTAGCGGTTTTCGTCCGTATCAATCAAAAGTTTTCCGCCGTGGCCGTAATTATAGGCGCGGTCGCCCTGCCACCGCATCACAAATTCCACCGGCCCAAGGTCGGTTTCCACATCCAGACTCAGATGTCCGCTGAAAACCTCGATCCGGCGGATGCCCGTAATCGTATGCAGAAAATAACGCTTGGTCAGCGATTGCCCGATCAATTCCTGTGCCTTGGTCGGCCACTGGTCAATATCGCGAATCAGCCCCACCTCAAGCTCGTGTTTTTCACTATCCAGATATCGCAGTGAAATGTACTGTCGCGGGAAACGCACCGGCAGACACCGCACCGCAAAAACCCCGCCGTAAATCGCCTCATCCCGGATCGTCACATGCAGCGCACCGAGATTGCCGGTATGGATGACCGCAACCTCCGGCGTCAGCCATCGCGGATGATGCCCTTTGATTGGCGGAAGCGTTCCACTGCTTTGAGTTGGCAGTTCATTTTCCTGAGCAAGCTTGGCTTCAACGCTCAGATGCTCGATGCTGGGCGTATGCTTTTGTCCCTGAATTCGCAGCAAGCGGGCATAGATGCCATTTTGGTCAATCAGTTCCTGATGCGTGCCGCATTCGGCAATGCGTCCCTGATCGACAACGACAATGCGCGTCGCACGCCGCAGAGTACTGAGGCGATGGGCAATCGCAATCGTCGTCCGGCCTTTAATCACTTCGGCCAGAGCATCCTGTATCGCCGCTTCGCTTTCGGCATCGACGCTGCTGGTCGCCTCGTCGAGAATCAGCACGCGCGGATCGGTCAGCAGCACACGGGCAATACTGATTCGCTGCCGTTCGCCGCCGGAAAGTCCCGCTCCGCGTTCGCCGAGCCAGGTATCGTAACCATGCGCGGTACGCATCACAAAATCGTGACAGTTACCCGCTTTGGAAGCCGCTACCACCTCGTCAAACAAAGCCTCAGGTTTGCCATAGGTTAGATTTTCCCAGATGCTTCCACGGAAAAGAAATGGCTCCTGCAAGACCACGCCGATCTGACTGCGCAATTCATCCAGACAAACTGTCCGAACATCAACCCCATCGACTTTCACTTCGCCTTCATCCACATCATAAAAACGGCAAAGCAAATTGACCAGCGTGGTTTTGCCTGAACCGCTGCGGCCGACAATACCAACCATTTCACCCGGAGCAATCGCAAGATCAACATCCCGCAGCACCGGCGTATGGCGATTGTAACCGAATGATACATTTTTAAATTCAAGCTGCCCTTTCATGGGCTTAACATGCTGAGGACTGGCCGGGTCCATAATTTCAATGGGGCTATCCAGAATTTCAAAAATGCGGTGTGCCTGGGTCGCAAATTGCGTCAGCCAGTTGGTAAACTGCGAAAGTGTGCCAAGCGGGCCGTAGAACATCGCTAAATAGCCAAAGAATGCCATCAATTGGCCAAGGGTCATCTTGCCGCCAAGTACATCTCGGCCGCCGATGTACCAGACAATCCAGCCGCCGAATTGAAAGATAATACTCATCATCGGGTTAAAGGTGTTCACCGCGTAATCCACATTGCGGCGGGAATGGGTCAGGTAATCGCTCGCTTTGGAAAAACGCGACACTTCACGATTTTCCTGGCTGAACGCCTTGACCACACGAATACCCGACAGAATGCCGGACAGCATACCGGCCTGTTTGCTGCCGGCGTCCCAGAATTTATAATAGCGGGGATAAATGTACCGCCAGAAAATCAAACTGCCCGCGATCACCAGCGGCGCAGGAATCAGCGTGTACAGAGCCAGTTTAACATTGATGGTAAACATCATCACGCCGACGCCGATGAGCATCAAAAGCTGAAAGAGAAATCCGCCGGTAAGCTGGTTGACAAAACCATGCAGCGCTTCGGTGTCGTAAGCAACACGGCCAACCAGTGAGCCGACTTGCTGACGGTCATAAAATGCCACGCTGAGTTTTTGCAGATGCTCAACAAGCCGACCACGCATATCGCTGGTAATCGCCGTCCCAATGCGGCTGCCAAGACGGCCATTGACCATATTGACGCCCATTCGCAAGACCTGCACCACCGCCAGTATCGCCACAACCTCCAGCAGCATTTTAATATGCTTTGTCAAAACAACCGGCTCGGACTGAAATTTCTGTGCCGCTTCTTTCGAACCGGGAAGAACCTGGTCAACCAGATAGCAGGTCAGCCGCGGCGTAACAAGGTCAAGACAGATACCGACAACCAGAAGCCCCATCACCACCAGAGCCGCCATCCAGTACGGCCGCATCAGCACCCACATCCGGCTCAGCACCGCGCCCCGATTGACACACCGGGGACAGGTATCGCCGACAAATTGGAGCATCAGCCCGCAGGCCGGGCAGCGGCGCTGGTCTTGATCGTCTTCGGGATAAATGACGATAGGGTGGCCTTTGAGGTAGTGGTCCAGCTTGCGCGCGACTTTACCGAACAGGTCGGCCAGCCGATTGCTGTAGCGGAGAATGTCTATGAAGAATCCGTCCACGCGGGCCTGCAAAAGACCCGAGCCGATGGTGCCGTGACAGCGAAATTCGGTCGCCTTGTCAATATCCAGGCGCAACTCCACCATCGGCGACTCACCATCTGTGAGAACAAAAATGCGGTCTTTGGTTACCGCCAGCCAGCGCTGGTTGTAAACGCCAAAGTTATCAATGTCGGTTGTGGTACAAAGCAGCAGATCTTTTGTATCTACGGATTCAGCCGCCAGACAGCGTATTACGCCATCAGGCGGAGTTTGTTTGAGAATCATTTTATGTAATCCTAAAATCAGCAACTCAGAGGCGGCAAATCTATGTCCGCACTCGAATGCAATATTTCAGTCTTCTGTTTATCGTTTCTTTCACAGTAATTTAAAGGGGTTCACTTGCGAGTCAGCCAGCGAAATCGAAATACATCCCGAAGCCGCTCTGTAAACCGTAACCCAAATTTTTGCGAGGACGTCAAAAAATCCAGCTTGCGAACATCACTCTGCGTCACAGCAGGCTTCCCCGCCGTCAGCCAACTTAAAGCTAATCCCGCCCAAAACCCCAAGCGACTCGTTTTACCGGATTTTTGAGATAACAACTTCACCATAATCCTCTTATCGAACCATCGCAAGGCGGGTTGCGGCCAGAAGTTCCGCCCCGGTTAATTGCGTAAATGAATTGGCTGCCCAAAGCTGGCGCTGGTCGAGAATTTCCTTTTGCGCATCATAGTACCGCTCAACATACCCCGCTCCGCCCTGCACAGCACCGGCGGTGCGATAGGCGTTATCCAGCAGCCAGCGGCTAAACTCGTCGTCATACTCAGCCGGATAAATCAGCGCGGTCACATATTCTTTTTCGGACAACTTCGCAACAGACACTTTAGCCCGCACAGGTGCGGCGCTGACTACAGCAATTGCCGTGAGCCGCTTAAAATCGTCGCAGGCGGTTTTTTCATCCGCGGCGTAAAAGAACATTCCGGTTTCAAGCTGGAATGTCTCGTTGCGGACGCCTTTTAATTCCATTGTGCCGTCGGGACGGGCATTGTGAATTTTATAGACCTTGATGTGGACAAACTTTTCGCTTTCCAGCAGTTCGGCCACCTCATGGGCAGTAAACCCCACACCGCTGTGGTCGCCAAAATCTACCACATACAAGCCCATATATCGTTTTGTGTCTTTTATTTCCGGCAATTTCATATTGCTGTTTTATCCTATTTTAAGTTTTGCGAATTTTCGTTTTCCGACCTGGACAATCATTCCGTCAGCAGGCGTGACCATCTCATTGGGGTCGGCAACTTTTGCTTCGTTGATTTTGACGCCGCCCTGCTGAATCATGCGTTTGCCTTCGCCGCCGCTATCGACGAGTTTGCAATGCAAAAGCAATTTGGCCGCGGTGGTCGGCTCGGCGGTAACCGTTACCTCCGCCATCTCATCGGGCAATTGATTTTGCGCGAAGACTTTTTCGAAACCCGCCGCAGCATCTTCGGCGGCCTGCTTGTCGTAGAATTGTTCGACAATCATCTTGCCAAGCTGGACTTTGGCCTGCTTGGGATGCGTTTTATTCGGATCGGTCAGCTCTTTAATTTGATCCGTTGGCACATTCGTCAGCAGCGTGAAATAATTTTCCATCAGATTGTCGGGGATGCTCATCGTCTTGCCGAACATATCGGACGGGCTGTCGGTAACGCCGATGTAGTTGCCTTTGGACTTGCTCATTTTCTGTACGCCGTCGAGACCGACCAGAATCGGCATGGTAATTACAATCTGTGCCGGCTGGTTGGCAATACGCTGCAAGTCACGGCCGACAAGGTTGTTAAAGGTCTGGTCCGTGCCGCCCAGCTCGACATCACTTTCGATGGCAACAGAATCGTAGCCCTGCATCAGCGGATAGAGAAACTCGTGAATACCGATAGGTTCGCCCTTTTTATAGCGAATTTCAAACGTATCACGCTCGAGCATCCTGGCGACAGTCATCGAGGCGGTCAGCTTGATGATATCGGCCAGCTTCAAATCCGCCAGCCATTCGCTGTTGAACCGAACCTCGACTTTGGCCGGAGACATATCGAGAATCTTGCCGGCCTGCTGGAAATAGGTCTCGGCGTTCTTTTTAATCTGTTCGGGACTAAGCATGGGACGGGTGGTGTTTTGCCCGGTTGGGTCGCCAATACGGGCGGTGTAGTCGCCGATAATCAGCACGGCCTTATGTCCTAAATCCTGAAATTGGCGAAGTTTACGCAAAACCACGGTATGCCCCAGATGAATATCCGGAGCGGTCGGGTCCATACCGAGTTTGGCCCGCAGGGATTTACCCTGCTTGGCCCGTTCGGTAATCCGCTGGGCCAGTTCATCTTCGCGATAAACCTCCACGGCGCCACGCTTGAGAATTTCAACTTGTCGAGCAACGTCAACTGTCATAATTATATCCTAAAACTAATAGTTATGTACAAACAGAGGGGGTATTGTAGCCGTTTATAAGCGGCTTTGCAAGACATTCCAGACACCAGATGCCAGCCAAGGGACTTGGGCTTTACTTTATTTTTCTCCATTTCTATTCTCCTTCATTTTTTCTATTTTTTTTCCTTTTTCATTTTTACTTTTCACTTAATTGCCCCCCGTATATAGGCCCGATTGTGCGTTTTTGATTCGAAAATTCCGAATTTTAAAGGGGGTTAAAATTCGTAAGTCATTATAAAATAAGGAGAAAAAATTTTTTATTTTTCGGGCTAATAGCATAATAGTGTTAGCGTAATCTGCGCTATTTGCGCATAAGAAGTCGTAAATAGTTGCTACAAATTCATAGCTACGAAAAAAATCTGTGTTACCACGAGCAATTTAAAAATCCTCATTATATATCAATAATTCTTGTTATTTATTGGAATTACTTGACATTCTCGATAGATTTTGCTAAAATTTGTCGCAGGGTTTTGCTATAAAATAGAGGTACGAGGCCTTGGGGGCACGGGATTATTTTGAGGAAAGGAAAGAGATTATGTTTAAAAAATTTATTTCAGTACTTGTGTGTTTTTCTGTATTTTCCACTATCGTATTTGGGTGGACTGCACCTGTTCCTATCAGTGAACTTAA
>CAYTHV010000057.1:0-10191 GCA_964437685.1 uncultured Pirellulales bacterium | reverse complement strand
CCCTGCCTTTTTTATCCAGCGATGGATTATCGTTATACTTTCTAAGAAACAGTACAGATACTTTTTATTATAGCAGGGTTTATCAAGCGACTCGTACTCAGCCGAGCGGCTCCTTTTCAAATGTTCAAGAGATAAGTTCGTTAAACTACTCAGGGGGACACATCGGACGACCGTGGGTGTCATCCGATAATTTACGTATGTACTATTTGCGGACAGAACCCGGTTCTGTATGGAGAATAAAATACGGCGAAAGAACTTCTACCGGTAATACATGGCAAGCCGGCAATAATGTGATGGAACTAAATGCTCTTGGCCAAGTTTCATGTCCCACTCTCAGTGCCGATGAATTAACTATTGCGTTTACCATTACAAATGGCAATGGCGGATTGGGCAGCCACGATATTGTAATTGGAACACGTACAAATAATTCTTTGCCTTTTAGTCATTTTGTATATCAAAATGCGATCAATAGCAGTTTTGGCGAAAGTGATATGTTTCTTTCCCCAGATGCGATGAGTATCTATTTTTCATCAAATCGAAATGGAATATCCCAGCTCTTCAAAGCACACAGGAATAATTTAACTGAAAATTTTAGCAACCTGGAACAGTTATCATTTTTTGATTCTCCAGGAGCCGCCTTGTCGGGTCCTATGATAAGCAACAACGGAACCGAATTTTATTTTTCCAAATCCATTAATGGCAGTCCCTGGGACATGTATGTTTCATATATACCAGAGCCCGGCTCTATTTGTTTATTCTTTTCAGGTATATTTATTTTAAAAATAAAAAATAAATATTACCAGAGATGAGCATAAGAATTTTATGCCAAAATAGCTTGTTTGGGAGAGACAGGAACTATTGAGAGGATAAGAGGGGGGCAAGTCCGCTTACTCCTGCATAAGCAGAAATGAGAGTTTATTCCGGGCGGGGGATGCCGGCTTTGGGGTAGCGCAATTCGATGTATTTGGATTTATTTTGCAAGTCCTTTTTCATCGATTCATAATAGGTATAGAACGTGGTCAGCTTTTCAATATCTGACGCTTCGATGAAACTGGTCGATCGCCCCATCGCCGCGCCCCAGTTAACCTGTGTGCTGCCGTCCTTGAGAAGCAAAGTAATATGCGGGGCGGATGAGCTTTTTTTGCCGTTAAAATTGCTGACATCAATTGAAGCGATCTCGTCACAGAGGGGTTTTTCGGGGCAGATTTTCGCATCCATACCCCTTAACGCCGCAATGAGTTTCAGTGCGGCGGTTACGTCAGATGAATACCATATCGTCCCGGGAGCAAGCTTAGTCGTTTCGGCAAAGCCGGTGATCTCAATTTTAGGAGGCTTGTTAATCTCCACATAATCCAGAACGAAAATCGTATTTTCATTATCATCAGTATCCGCTCCAATCAGCGGATCGCCCGGAACGGGAAGACCAACAAAAAAGGTCTGGCCTTTAGATGATTTGACAACGGCTTCCGGGTGACGATACGATGCGCTAACCAGCACATTGTGACTGGTGGTTCGAACATTAACATCATATAACCATGCCAGCTCCGACAGGTTTTCAGCAATGTTTTGAGCAATGCCTTCTTTCAATTCAAATTGTCCGCTGCCGGCACTGGCGGCCAACTTCTTTTTCATTGCTTCACTATATGCCCAATCCGGGGCATTAACGAACATCAGAGAACCGTACACCGGTTCTGCTGCACGCTGGGCCTGGACGTACTTTTCCATATAGAAAAAACCAACAACAAGCCCGGCCGGCAACAACGGCAGAAAGATACTCAGGCCGGCAATTTTCATCCGCCGCCAGAACTGTTCCCGCCGTTCGGCCAGAGCGGAACGACTTTCCCGACGTTTGCCCCAGGAGAACCACTCTCGCCAGCTTTTGCCACTTCCCGGTTTTTTTATTTTTTTCTTAGCCACTTTTTTTAGTTCTTAATTCTTAGTTCTTAGTTTGTGGAATTTTTCTTATTTTATTTTTCTGCCACAGAGGGCACAGAGAAACATAGAGATAATAATTTCACCATGAAGGACATAAAGAACAGGAAGAGATAAAATGAGTTTTTAGTTCTTGGTTCATAGTTCTTAGTTATGGAATATTCCTGTTTATATTTTTTTCTTCATGGACATCATGGCATTTTTTTCCGCGTGGGCATAGCCTGCCCTACTTTTTTATTTTGTCATTCCAGGCCGCAAGGACGATGCGTTTGCATAATTCTTCAACGCCAATGCCCGCTTTTTTGGCTGCCATCGGCAAGAGCGAATGGCTCGTAAAGCCCGGCAGTGTATTTATTTCCAACAGAAACGGGACACCATCGTCGGTCAGGATAAAATCCACCCTTCCCAGATGCCTGCAACCCAATGCGGCAAATGTCGTTTCGCCATCTTTTTGCAGCCGCTGGACAATGGCCGTATCTGAAATGGTATCAAACAAATACTCCGTCGCATTGTCTTCGTACTTGGCCTGATAATCATAAAATTTCTTTTTGGGGCGAATCTCCAGGACGGGCAACGCCTTGCCATCCAGCAAGCCAACCGTCATTTCACGCCCGGCAATAAACTGCTCGATCATACAATCACCATACGTCGTATAGCAACGCATCGCAGCTTCGGCGGCCTGCCGCGGGTCGGTATGAATCTCCACACCAACGCTGCTGCCCTGCCGGATGGGTTTGACTACATATTTTTGCGCCATCGCCTTAAGCTGAGAAGTGAGATTTTCAATATTTTCTGTGCCATTTAAGACAATCTGCTTTGCCAGGGTTAGCCCGGCTTTGCGGCAGACTTCTTTGGTCGCGACTTTATCAAACGACTGGCGGCTGGCCTTCGAACCAGAACCGGTAAAGGCAAGCTGCTTTTGTTCCAATATCGATTGCAACTGGCCGTCTTCGCCAAACTGGCCGTGGAGGGCAAGAAAAAAAACATCAATCGTCTTGTCATCCAAAATCGATAAATCATCGGGATTAATATCGTGCAGGATTGCTTTGAATCCGCCGCGCTTGAGCGAGTTGTAGATATTGTCTCCGCTAAGCAGGCTGACCGCTCGCTCCGACCCGACTCCGCCGCAAAGGACGGCAATTTTAAAGTCGTTTATTTGTTTTGTCATTTTTTATTGAAACGCCGGAAGTCCGGAGTCAGAATTCAGAAGTCTTTCTCCAAGACGATTTCCCATGTTTAACTTTTTGATTCCGTTTTTACCAAATTTCGATTTCCAGAGCCAATTCAATGTCAAACTGCTCGCTAATGGCCTGACGGATTTTTTCGATTAATGCTTTGACGTCGGCGCTTGTACAGCCTTTGACGGTTGTAATAAAGTTGGCGTGTTTTTCGCTAATGATCGCACCGCCGATTTTGGTGCCTTTTAATCCGGCCCGGTCGATCAATGCACCAGCCGACATACCGCGCGGATTTTTGAAGATACACCCGGCATTGCGCGTATCCAGCGGCTGGGTGTTTTTCTTATAAATCCAGACTTCTTTGACCGTTTTGAGCAATTCCTCGGAATCGCCTTCAGTCAGGTGAAGCGTTGCGCCAAGAATGATTCTGCCGGTAATGTTGACATACCGATAATCAAATACCAGTTCAGGTTTGACTTTTTCAAATGTCGCACCCTGCGCATCCATCATCTGGACGCTCTGCACGCATGTTCCAATGTCGCCGAAACGTCCGCCGGCGTTCATTTTGATCGCTCCGCCAATGGTGCCGGGGATTCCGGCCAGGGATTCGAGACCGCCGAGACCTCTTTTGACCGATTCCTGAATCAGCCGCTGCAAGTCCGCACCGGCGGCGGTTTTGAGCGTTGCCCCATCAAACGTGTACTGCCGGAATGCTTCGCCTTCGAGCTTGATGACCACCCCGCGAACGCCTTCATCGCTAATCAGCAGATTTGAGCCATTGCCCAAAATTCGCATATTCAGGTTGTTGTCGCTGCATCGACGCAGGACATCCTGAAGCTGTTCGACGCTTGTCGGACAGATCAGCCAGTCGGCGGGTCCCCCCAGCCGATACCAGGAATAGTCCGCAAGCGGACAACCCTTTTTAACAATGCTTTCCAAGCCAGCAAAGATAGTCATCTGCAACCTTCCATATTGTACCGGCTCCCATTGTAACGACCAGGTCGCCGGATTGTACGTTTTCTTTCAGATGTTCCAGAATACCACCAAAATCATTAATAAACAAGGCCTGACTGCCACTTTGGACAATTCTTTGAACAAGTGATTCGGCATTGACCTGGCTTTTGCTCTCGGCGGTATCCCGAACGAAATAAATCTCAGGCACAATCGTAATATCCGCCAGCTTAAAGCTTTCGGCAAAATCATCAAGTAAAAAACGGGTTCGGCTGTACTGATGCGGCTGGAATATACACCAGAGCCGCTTTGGCTGGTACCGCTGGCGAATGCCAGCCAGCGAGGCACGTATTTCCGTGGGGTGGTGGGCGTAATCATCCATCACCGTAATGTCGCCTATCTTCCCCTTGAACATCAGCCGCCGATCCGTACCTGTAAAACCCGGCAATAATTCACAAATCCGTGTCGGCGGCAACCCGGCTTCGGCCAAAACCGCCGTTACGGCAAGGGCATTTTCCACATTATGCAGGCCCGGCAACGAAATCCGTGTTTTCCCGAAGAGTTTACCATTATATAGGATATCAAAATTGAAAAGCCCATCAACCAGATTGGTATTGATGGCGGTATATTGACAGGACAAATCAAGACCATAAGTGACCACTTTTGCGGCTAACCCCGGCCGTCGCAGAATTCGGAGGACGTTTTTATCGCGGCCGTTAGCGACCAAGATGCCGCCGGGACGAATATTGCGGGAGAAATCGGCAAACGCTTCAACGATTTCATCCTCATCCCGGTAATAATCCAGATGATCTGCCTCGATATTCAGCATTACCGCGATTTGCGGGTGGAGATTGAGGAAACTTCGATCATATTCGCACGCTTCGGCGACAAACCAATTGCTTGAGCCAACCCCGCTGGACCCGCAAAGCTGGGGGATGTCGGCGCCGATGATAAAGCTGGGATTTAGACCTGCCTGCTCCAGAACATACGCTGTCCAGGCGCTGGTGGTACTTTTGCCGTGGGTTCCGCAGATGGCAATGCCGGCGAACTGATCAAATACATTGCCCAACATCGCAGCGTATTTATAGATTTTTTTGCCTTTTTCCCCTGCCCGTGTCAGTTCCGGATTGGTCGCCGGAATCGCAGCACTAATAATGACAGCATCGACATTATCGGGCATATTTTCAGCGCGATGCCCAATGGAAACGGTGACGCCGCATTTGGCAAGGTCTTGTAAAACGACACTATCACCCATATCCGAACCACTAATGGTCGCTCCCTGCTTCATCAGCACCTTCGCCAGTCCGCTGGTTCCAATGCCGCCAACCCCGATAAAATGATACTTTTTTCCAGCAATAGAATTCATTTATGCCTCAATAAATACAAAATGTCCCTTTCCCGCTCGTATCGAACTTCTTTTACGTTGCGGAAGAGAGACTATTTTATCAATTTCCAATACTAAAATCGGCTATATGATGCCGAAAACTGTAAATTTTGTAAAATTGGGTAATTAAATTATCCTATCGGCAAGAAGGAAAAATAATTACCGGCCAGATCGCCATATCGCCTCACCCAATAATGAGCCGATGAATAAGACGCCGAATGCCAAATGTAACTGGGCGGTCTGAGCATCAATTGTCGCCATTTCGTCCGATTTACCACAGAATACCTGTCGAATGAGTTTGATTGCCAGCGGTAATGTCAGAATGGTAACCAGCGACAGATTCGGCAGTATTTTCAATGCAATCAGAACACCGACAATGATAAATGCCGACACGTTCAAGGTACTGTATTCAATCCTCGCAAGGCGATGGCCGAGAACCCCCGCCGTTGTTCGAATACCTGCCTGATTGTCGTATAAAATGTCCCGAAGGTTGTTGCCGCTAAGAATTGCGGCAACCAGACAACCAATCGGCATCGAAACCCATAATACAGAATGGTGATATGTTCCGGTCAGGACAAAAAAAGAGCCGATGACCATCAGCGGCCCCATCAATACAAAGACCATGATGTCACCCAGTCCATAATACTTGCAGGGAGTATAAAAAAGACCGCCCAGTATCCCAACTACTCCTAAAACCAAAATCGGCCAGCCGCGGAGGTAAATAAATAAAAGTCCGATGACCGCGGTGAAGGCAAACAAAATCAGTCCGCTAATAAGAACCTGCTTTGCCGACAGTTTGTCTTCGACAATCACGCGACTGCCGCCAAATGAAGACTTTTTGTCAACACCTTTGCGATAGTCGATATAATCGTTGATCATATTGGTCGCTGCATGAATGGCGAGCGAGGCAATCATAATCCATGGCAGCAAAAGCCATTTTGCGGGAGTTTGTTTATAGACAGCCCATGCTGCGCCAAGAAGAACCGGCGTCATTGATGCGGTGAATGAAAACGGTCGGGCAGCCTGAAGCCAGGATTTAAAAAAATTTCCATTTTCCATTTTACATTTTCCATTTTCCATTTTCTATTTTCTATTTTCTATTTTTTTTGCCACCGAGGACACAGAGAAACACAGAGGATAGAATTCTACCATGAAGGACATGAAAAACAGGAAGAGATTTTTAATTTATTTTCTTCATTATCTTCATGGGCATCATGTTTCAACTGATGTCGGTTTTAGTAATTTCCCGCAGGAGAGTTGTCGCGTAGCATCCGCTATCTAATTCAAATGCCATTTCCAGATAGTCGCCGCGATAGTCGGCGCCGGTTTCAATACGTACGCCGCGGGGCTGAAAACGCAAGGCGCGTCTGCCGCCGCGGGCACCAAAGTTTTTGATGCGGCGGAAATCGTCTTCAGTCAAGGCCGTCTGCTCTAAGAACGGATTTTCAATATCGCCCGCTGCGTCGGTCAGTCGTGTCGTCCGCACGCCAAACAAGGGACCGGTCGGACTGATTTCAAATCGCTCACATCGAGGCTGTTCGACCTGAGCATCTTCAACCGCAAAACACGCGCCGTTGTCATGCTTCATCGCCATGTCGCCTTTGAGAATGGTATCAATACGCGGCATTCGGGCAGCGAGAATATCATTAAATATCGCCGACTGCCATGCCGAGACCAGCAGATTTTTCATCGCATCATCGAGGGCACGTGAAGCACGTTTGCAGTTGCCATTCGTCCGAGCCATCTCTTTGAGCATGCGGCGGTGGTCGAAATAGGGACGCGGCCAGCAATCAAGAGCTTTTTCATATTCACCCTGTTCATACAACTGACGGGCTTCGATCAGACGGGGATAGGTTTCATTTGTCGGATCGCCGAGAAACAGGCGGCAGAATTCTGTCGTATCGTTTTTAATCAGCATCAAGCCGAGCTTGTCGCTATCGGCACGCCCGCCGAACCGCTGGGGGCCAAAATAATTCGGCACACCCCGACGCATCAGCACGTCCATAATCTCTTGAGCAATCGCCTGGGCCTGAGCGGGCGAAGTCGAGAGATTCCGCATCCGCAGGGCAAATCGATTGGCACGGAGATGGCCAACTTTGAGCTTGTTGCCATGGCGATCGATTTTAAGCACTTTAATCTGTGGGCTATCCATCGCAGCAACTTTGTCGGGGTCGATATGTTCAATGGAAATCCACTGTCGAGTGACCGCCTGGGCATCTTTGCGGCCGGCATAGCCGATATCCATCCGCCGCACACCCAACGCCGCGGCAATCCGCGCAATGGCATCATGGGTGGATAGCCCTGTTTTTTCAATCAGCGCATAGATGTGCGTACCCTCGCCGGAAGGCTGATAGATCGGGACCTCCTCGACAAAGAAATCTTCCGGACGCTGTTTGATGACGCCAATTACTGAACCTAATTCAGGTGTTAAAAACGGGAGTTGAGATGATTTTTCATCGTACATGTTTTATCAATTTTCCATTTTCAATTTTTAGACAGGATTAACGGAATTCACAGTTTTTTTGACACAGAGGGCGGGAACCACAGATTTCACAGATTACGCTGATTTTTTATTTCTGTGTTCTTTACTTATTTATTGGATGCCATGGTCAGTCAGAAACCGGAGGATTCCTTTTATATCCGTAAGTTCTATGGCGTCTGCAGGTGAGATAGCAACGCCGAATTCTTTTTGCAAAGTCAGAATCAATCCTACATGGGCCATGGAATCCCAGCCCTGAACGTTATCAATTGACATGGAATCATCCAGGCGGTCAACGCCAAATGATTCTTTGAAGATGTTTTCGAGACGGTCACGCATTTTTAACTCGCAAAATTAGACAGGATTAACGGGATTTACATATCAAGAACACAAGAACTTAAGAACCCAAGTACGCAAGAACATTGGAATTTTCTATTTTTACTTTTTCACCATGACGGGCAGGAAGAGCAGGAAGCATTTTTTAATTCATTTTTTCATGGGTTAGGATATTTGTATATAGTTGAAAATTTGGGGCTGAAAGTGGATTAGCGTTTTTTGAAAGATGGTTGTGTTTTCATCTGTGCTGATTTGCTCAAATCCCAAGCGGGGCCAAAATGGAGAAGCAATCTGATTTTTGGCGGTCTTGATATATTCCGCTTGTATATAGGATGCCCCCTGCCGGGCCGCATCGCTGCAGATTCTATCGACCAAGGCATCCTCGGCCTGACGTCCGATGACCCGACAACTCATCAAAAAGGTGTCAATACACCAGCAATCCGGCTGCGATTGCACCATGGCAAGTCCGACGGTTCCATTGTCGCCAAATTTATCCTTGAGGCCCAAGACATAAATTCGCCAGTCCGAGCTTTGCATCTTTTTCGCAATATCCGCTTCCGTATAACGACGAGCCGTCAGGTTAAACTGATTAGTTCGCTGGGTTAGCTGCGCAACACGCTTGAGGTCTTCTTTGGCGGCAAGCCGTATCGAGGCTTTCATCTCCAGCGATTTGAGAAAATCTTCCAGACTTGCACAGGATTGCTGAAACTGGTCGCGTTTGCGCTGGTCGGCGTAAATCTGCCCACGATTTTTGTCCTCTTCGGTCAGAAACGGACGGGCAAAACAATTGGTTTCCCGCAGCGTGCGGGCAAATAATGCCGGACTGGAAGGCATTTCCAACGTTTCAACCTGCGGCATCATCTGCCGAACTAACTGGCGTTCAGCGGGATTGTCGTCAATAAAGACGAGGCTGTCCAAGCCGATGTTGATTTCTTTGGCGATGGCTTCCATATTTTGCGGCTTTGGATTCCAGTTGGCCTGAATGGAGGCAAAATGCTTTTCACGCAGCAGCATGTGCGGATGCTCATTTAAGACCTGCATCACATCAGCGGGATTATTTTTGCTGTTGATGGCCAGAATGACACCCTGATCAACCAATTCGAGGATGGCCTTTTGAAACTCCAGATATTCACGGCCAGGCCAATCGGGACCGATGTGAATTCCATCCATTCCATCTTCGCCGATGACCCCACCCCACAGGGTGTTGTCGCAATCGAGAACCAGACATTTTCGTATCATTCCAACCGAGGCATTCAGACAGGAAACTAGTTTTCTGGCCAGTACAGCCATAAATTCTTCGGAAAATGGATTGCGTGCCATCGCCATCATCTCGGGCGATAAGGCTCTGGAATAGCCGACATACGAAGCAAGAGCATCGATATCGCAAATCTGGACTTTTGAATCGTCGGCAAAATGTTCTTTGAGCCGCTGATTGGCGATCCTCAAATTGGTATCCCGCGGAATTTGCAGGATGTGCAATGGCCAAGCCGGTTCGGTGATGAATGTCCCAATTGCGAGAATACCGGTTCCACGTTCTTTCCAATGGGCGGCAAGGGCAATCAGCCGTTCAGCAGCTTCAAGGGGATTATCCGACAACGATTCAGCCTGAACCATCGCAATTGTAACCTGCGATGCAAAGGCGTAAAGGCCGCTGTCGGGGTTTAGAATTTCCTGAGTGAACTGGCCGTAGGGAGCGATATAGGTTTCAAGCCCAATGGAACAGGCGGCAGCTTCAACTACGGTAAAATCGATAAGCGGATCTAAGGTAAATGAACCGATAAAGGCGGTTTTTACGCGGGCTCGGAATGCTGCTCCGCCGGACTTGAAGGCAGACTTAATCTGACCGGCAGCGCGGCGATACGCAAGCCATGTTGCGGCCTTGCGGGCACTATCAATGATGGAATTAGATTCGATCACAAAAACTCCTGAAA
>CAYTHV010000056.1:0-17984 GCA_964437685.1 uncultured Pirellulales bacterium | reverse complement strand
ACGGTTTTATCCGGATGACACCACCCTTTCCTCTATGCGAAGTATTGTTGTTAAATGGGATATGGTCGAAAACGGCGTTTTGCAAACCTATTCGATTTGCGGGACGCTGAGGGGAAAGGATTGACGATTTTAAATTGTATATTGTAAATTGCAGATTGAAATAGGAATGCCCGCGGCATGAAAGGTATAACACCCCCTCGTCGCTGCGTGATAGTCTCCCCGGAAAAGAGGGATCGCTAAAATTTAAGATTGAATAGAATGCGAAAAAAAATGCAAAAACATAAATGCGGCGGGATGGCGATGCTGTCGGTGCTGTTTATTGTCATGGCAATCGTCGTCATCTCGATGGGGTATCTGCATCGGGCTGATATGGCGATGGCATGCGGACATAATATGGCGCTGCGCACACAGAGCGATTATGTTGCCTGGGCCGGGCTGGAACACGCAAGGGCGATGATCCAGGCATCCGAACCCAATGCTTCTCCGGGGAACTGGTCGGAAAGCGGGTTGCAATTGGATGTGGGCTCAAATCTGTATTATGACCTGTCTATTGGCGATCCCAACCTTACGGCGGGGCTTTATGTCTATCCTTTTGCATGCGAAGGATATGCTTTGAGCGGAATGACAAAACAAGCCCGCAGTGTGTTGGAAGGTCGGATAATCCATGATCCCAATAATGGAAAAACAGTGTTTAGCCGGATAAGGAGAAATTAAGAATACAGGAATACAAGAAATAAAAAGTCTATTTTTTGAGTTTTAATTTTACGTTTACTCCACCTTTGTAAGAGGACGTATGGCTATTGTCCTGATAAAACAAGGGGGTATGGAATTGTATCCGCCGGCATTTGCCGCAGCGGAAACTTTTTTGTCCATAGGTAGCGATTATAGCGACTGTAATGGTTATATCGATTTAAGTTGTTTCCATTCCTTGTTTTCAATGCTGAAAACGCCACAATTTTTCTTTTCTCACTTCGGTACGGTATTCCCGGGTCGTGTCAAGCCCGACACATGAACCTCTTTCCCAATCCTATTTTCATAATAAAGCCGGTTAAGCCGGCCAAGTCAAATGTCGAAACATCTGCGGGGTTAAATGTATCATCCCCTGATGCGACCTGTAAAAAGCGAGAGAAACAATGAAAAAAGAGAAATTTCAAAACGTAAAGACCGCGGGTTTCACAATGATCGAGATTCTGATTGTGGTTGTGATCCTTGCGGTAGCGGCAATGATCGTAGTGCCTGCCTTGTCCAGCGCAGCGGATATGCAAGTGCGTTCGGCGGCAAATACCATCGCCGCAGATTTGGATTATGCACGCGGACTGGCGATTACACGGCAGAAAAACTACACGGTTGTTTTTGATCCTGCGTCGGAATCATACGCGATACAGGAATATGACGGTGCAGCCAATCCATTGATTAAGAATCCTTTGACCAATCAGGACTTCACGATGGATATCGATGCGGATTCGCGACTGAGCCAGGTGGATATCGATAGTGCCGATTTTGACGGCGATGCGGATGATGCGGTTACATTTAATTATCTCGGCGCTCCCTGTGCCGGTATCGGTGCCGTGACGCCTTTAAACAGCGGGATCATTACGATTCAGGATAAAAATGGGGCGTTTAAGCTGTATGTCAAAGTAGAAGCGGCGACAGGTTATGTCATTATTGATAATACGCCGTAGATGCGGCGATATGAAATGATTAGAACATGCGGTGAGTGATGCTGAAACTGTTTAATAAAAAAGACAAGATTGGGCCGATAGGCCTGGATATCGGACACTGCTCGATCAAGATGATCCAGTTGTGTCGGGATGGGAGCGATGTCAAGGTTCTGGCTGTAGAGGACTCGCCGATTGATCCGGGGCTGCAAGATCCGGCGCAGTTGCGAGATTATATTGTTTCATCAATTCAGCGGATGTATTCCCAGGGGAATTTTGTCGGACGTCAGGTTATTAGTTGTCTTCCGGGGGATGTTGTTAAGATTAAAAGCCTTCGCCTGGATACGGATGATTCGGTGGAAATCGAAAACTATATGCGGACGGAAGTTGCATCGCGTCTGGGACTTCATGCCGAAACGGATGAACTGCGTTATATGAATGCCGGTTCGGTATTTCAAGGCGAACAAACCAAAAATGAAACTCTTTTTTTCGGTGTTGAACGCCAGGTGATCGCCGACCACTTGTCGCTGTTGGAAGATGCGGGGCTAACTCCGACACTGCTGGATGTTGTTCCGTGCGCACTATTCCGAAGTATTCAAATGTCGCTAAGGCGCCGTGAAGATCGTGAGTTAGTCAGTGTACTGGTCGATTTGGGCAGCCAGTTTACAACCGTGATCATCGGCAAAGGCCAGCATATCATTTTTATCAAACAAATTCCCGTCGCAGGACGAAAGATGACCGAAGACGTTGCGTCATCCCTCGGATTGGGTATGGCTGAGGCATCATTGCTTCGGACCAAGATGCGTACCTCGGACATAGAGGGCCTTGATGCGGATACCCTGCGAGCCATTACCGACGCGATGCGTCCAAGTATTGAGCATCTGGCGCGGGAAATCTCGCTTTGTTTTAAATATTATGCAGTAACCTTTCGCGGGCAGCGTCCGGCGGAAGCGATTTTTACCGGAGGCGAGGCGTATGAAAGCATCCTGATCAATTCGCTGAGGCGACAGCTTGGCGTTGAGATTCGGCTTGCTGAACCGCTTCGAGGCATCAATTTGCTGCATGGCGGCGTTGATCGCCGGCAAAATCAGCAAATGTGTGAATGGACGGCGGCAGTAGGACTTGCATTACGCGGGTGGAATGTTCCGCCCCGGGAATTGGCAGAGGCTGAAACGGAAACGGAATCGGTTAGCGTATGACAGAACTTGATTTTATTCCGCAATGGTATCGGGCCGGCCGCAATCGTAAATTGTGGCACCAGAGACAGTGTGTGATGATCGGACTTGTTATTGTGGCTATCGCATGCGGTTTTATGGCGGCGGGACGAAGCCTGACGCTGGCAAGGGCGGAATTGTCGGTGATGCGGTCTGAATTTGACTCGGGGATATCCAAGATTCAGCGATTCCAGGAACTCCAGGCGGAATTAAGCGAATTACAGAAAGACGTTAAAATTCTTGAGGCGGTCCGTCCCCGTACACCTTATACGGCAGCGCTGGCGGAATTGACGCATTGCATCAGTCCAAATGTTATTCTGAATAAATTGACAATTCGGACTGTTCCGCCGGACTTGTCAAGTCGCGATAAAGTTGCCGGTCAGAAGCAGAATCGCGTGCAATTGTCGGGATCGACGGCAAATTCGGCAACGCCGGGTCTGCTGCAGACTGAAGTAATTCTCCAGGGTATTGCCCTGAATGGTTCAACCGTCGCTGAATTAATCGCGGCGCTGGAGCAGTCGGAGTACTTCTGTCGGGTCATACCGGGTTATTCCAAAAACGCCAAAGTGCGCGATTTTGAGGTTTCGGAGTTTGAAGTCCGGTGCGTATTGGCTGATTTTGAAGTCATACAATAAGGACAAAGATTAAGCATGGAACTGAATAAGAAAAAAATCTGGATTATGGCAGTGGCATTGCTGGCATTTGCCCTGCTGACAGTGTTTGGTTATGTTCCAATCGTCTGGCAGAAATATGTAATCAGCCAGTCGCTGCATCGGCAGTCACTGACGATGGATCAGGTTCGAACCTGTGCCGAGCAACTGTCGGCGGTGGAAGATAAGGTTGCGAAACTGAAGCCGATTGCGGAAAAGAGCGAGCGAAGTATTCCCGAAAATCGGCATTTTGCGGCGTTGTGGCAGGAAATTGCAGAACTGATGAGTCGGCATAATCTCCAGGGTCAGCAGGTCAAGCCCGGCGAAGAATCGCGAGAGGGCGAGGTTTGTTCCGTGTCACTGGAGATTCAATGCAATGGGAAATTATCGGATATGTTTGCCTTTATCGGGTCGCTGGAGCAGATGGAGCGGCTGGTGCGAATTGAACAGATGGATTTGACAAACGATAGAGATTATACGGGACAATTGACGCTGTCGGCCAAAGCAAAGGTGTTTTATCGGACGATAGATTCTGGAAAACCAAGTTAAGAAAGATTTGTCATATTTTATAATGCAATGAAGCTGATCAACAAGAAATCCTATTCCGGCGGCGTATCGAATTCGGCACAGAGAATTGAGCCAAAGACGATTGCGGCTGTTGTGCTTGTAGCTGCGATGGTTATTCTGTGGGGACGTGTACTGCTGCGTTCAAAAGTGGGACCTGCGGCAGCAAACGCGGGAACTCCTGACAGCCAGGTCGAAAGTGATACAACCAAGTCTGCGGTTCAGATTTGTGCCGTTACGCTGCCGGTAGTTGCCGGCCGGCATGACCGAATCGCAACCGACGTATTCAGTGCGGACAGTCAATGGAAAGCGTTTGACTGGAACCAGGCACGGCCTACCGGACAAACTTCTCGAAACGGAGGGGACGACAATCGGCAGCGCTACCTGGTATCGGATTTAACCAAAGCGGTCGTATTGGACGCCATTATACAAAATTCAAAAGGACAACCCGACAAGGCGAGCCTGAATGGCGTTGTAGTTTCTGAAGGTTCAATAATTACCGTAATCCTGGGGAAAGAAAAATATAATCTGGAAGTCAAATCAATCGAATCCAAACAGGTCGAACTGGCCTGGCAGGAATATAAAATTGTCACGAAAATGCCCGATTATGAATTGGGACAATGAGAAAGGTAAGGTGTTGTATGTGTCCAAGAACCAATGACAAAACCAGGAATCGTATTTTGACCACGATCGGTTTGATCGCGGCGCTGATGCTGACGGCGATGGCGTTTGCTGCGGAAGAAGCCAACCAGCCTCCCGCGGCGGTTGAGCAGCCGTTACCGATGACTGAAGCAATTGAATCCGAAATGGTTGAAGCCCAGGAGGTTGCGCCTGTAATGGCTTCGGCCGGGTCACTTCAGACGATTGCATTTAAAAAAGATATGCCAATTGCGGATGCCCTGAAAATGCTGGCGCAGATGTATCAGAAAAACATTATCCCTTCGGCCAAGGTCGCGGGCAATGTGACCGTCGGCACACTCTATGATGTGACTTTCGAAGAAGCTCTTCAGGCCATTCTCGGCACCAATAAGTATGATATGAACGGCAACTTTATTCGTGTTTATACGCTGGAAGAATACAAAGCCGACAAGACGCGACTGGATCGCGAAGCGATTACACTCTTTTATATCAACGCGGAAGAAGCCGGCAAGTTAGCTAAACCACTGCTCAGTGAAATGGGACAGATTGGTATTACCACCGCGGCGGCCAAGGATATGGAAGTCGGCAAAGGCGGCGATACACTTGCCAATCGCGATATGATTGTTATTTCAGACTATCCCGAAAATATCAAAGCTATCCGTGAAATGATCGCCAAGGTGGATGTGGCTCCTCCCCAGGTATTGATTGATGTAACCGTGATGGAAGCCTCATTGGATGAAACGACTCAGTTTGGTATCGACTTTGATTCATTCAATGGATTGGTTTCAACGAGCAGTTCTGATTTATTTGCCGCGGGTCAGGAAGGCTTCAATCAGGGTGGTTTTACAGAGGGTATTACGAGTGGTTTGAGTGTTGGTATTCTCACGGATAATGTCAAAGTATTTATCAAGGCGCTGGATTCGATTACGGATACGACCCTGCTGGCTAACCCCAAGATATTGGCTTTGAATAAACAAGCCGGTATGGTGATGATCGGCGACCGGGTTGGTTATATTACCACATCCGAGATTGGTGCGGAAGGCGCAACTCAGCAGGTTGAGTTTCTCGAAGGCGGCACACGACTGTCTTTCCGTCCTTATGTTTGCGACAATGGTTTGATTCGTATGGAGATTAACCCCAAACAAAGTACGCCTTCAGTAAAAGTTGACGGCGGTTTTGTACTGCCCAATGAAAAGACCACTGAAGTAACGACCAATGTGATGGTTCGGGACGGCAAAACGATTGTTCTTGGCGGGCTGTTTAAAGAGAAAACAACTCTTGGCCGTTCACAGACGCCTCTTCTTGGTGATTTGCCGATTATCGGTTATTTATTCAAAGGCGTCAACGATAAGTCAGAACGTGTGGAACTGATCGTCCTGGTAACACCTCACATCATCAGCGAGCCTGAACAGGCCGATGGTGCAACCCGTATGCAGGATGTGGAACGGCTTGCCTACAGGGCACGTCAAAATATTACATGGCTTAGCCGTGCCAAGATTGACGAAGCCCGTTATGCCAACGCGGTTAAACTGTATAGCGAAGGCAATGCTGACGCTGCTTTGGCTGAGCTTGAGAAACAGAAACAGTATGGCATCGACCGTACTTATCTCGATCCAATTCGTCTTGAAGAAAAGATCATCAAGGAAAAACAGCCTGATAAATACAATCAGATCGAGCGGATTATGGTTGGTAATCTTGAAAAAGAACAGTCTGGCAAGTGGCAGCGTCGGTAACATAAGCTGTAACACTGCCCGGTGTAAGAATTAAAGTTATAATCAAAGCGTTGCGTCGGTTGGACCGGCGTAACGCTTTGATCGACAATTCAGGATGAATTGACAGGAGATAGAATTATGAGGACCATCAATCAAACCCTTTACCGCGGTCTGATTCTGGCAATCGTTGCGGGATTGTGCGGCTGTCAGAATGAGACGGATACCAAGAAAAAAGCGTTCCTTGAGAATTATCAAGGAAAATCATCTCCGGTCAAACTGACGGTCATACGCGGGCAATTGGATAACGGACAAACTGAGGATGCTCGTAAGGCTTTGCAGGAATTGATTGCTGAAGATGCGGAAAATGCCGCCGCCTTGAGTCTGATGGGGCGGGTATTGATTGCTCAGCGAAATCTCACCGAAGCTCAAGTAAACTTTGAAAAAGCCATTGCGCTGAATGAACCTACCGGCGAGGCATTCTTTGGAATGGGCGTCATTGCCCAGTCCGGTGACGATCACACTGTTGCGCTGGATTACTATCAAAAGGCCCTCGATCTGGCCCCTATCAACACCGAATGCATCCTTGCAGTTACAAATACGCTTGATGTGCTGGGACGTTCGGATGATGCGGCAAGTTTGCTCGATGCCAAATTATCAATCAAGCCTTCAGATTCCACATTGTTGATGACTGCTGCTGCACTGGCCAGTCGTGCCGGCAATACGGATAAAGCGATTCGGCTCTATCAGCGTGCTGCGGCGGCTGATCCAAAGAATACCAAAGCGCTGCAATCCCTGGCGATGCTCTATATTTCAAGCGGCAATTGGGCGAGCGCTGCCGATACCTATGAAAAAGCGATGGCTGTGGCGGATGCATCTGAAACAGAGAATTATCTGCAGCGACTGGCAAGTTGTTCTTTCAATGCCGCTCGATTCCGTACCGCACTGGACAGCTATGATAAACTCAGCGTTTTACGGCGCGACGACCCCGACATCTGGCTGGGTATAGCACAATCGGCATTGGGCGTTTCCAACCTTAAACGCGCCCGGTATGCGGCTCAGAAAACATTGTCACTAAAGAATGATTGTGACGAAGCCCGGCTTGTTCTTGGCTGTGCGGATTATCTGGATGGCAAATATCTGACTGCGCTGGAATCGTTTAACAAACTTGTTACGGATGACAAAGCCGGCAGTTTTGCGACCTTTATGGTGGGCCGATGTTATTTGAAACTGGGTCGCACCAAACAGGCTCAGGCGGCATTTGATAAAGCGACTCTGACCGCCCCGGAAAGCCCGCTGGTGTCGATATTTCTGAATGAAACAAAGTAGTTCAATCCTATACAAAAACAATGCGGAAATGATAAACTGAAGCATGACGACATATTATACAATACGAATGTGTTTTATAGGGCTGGCGGCGGCATGCGGATGCTGCATCGCGGCTGGAATGATTTCGGTTGCATATCCGGTTTTGCTGGCCGGAGGGATTCTGGGCCTTGTCTGTACGGCGATTATTTTCTACGGGACGTTTCAGATTCAGTCGGATTTGAGATTGCTGGGCGAATCCTTCGCGGCGGAAAGCCCGAAGATCATTTCCTGTCACTCAGCGGAGGTTAAGACCATTTCACAGGCAGTGGACCAGCATATCAAAAAAATGTCTGAACCGCTGTTTCAGACACGACAGACTATTCAAGATCTGAATTTGCAGATTCAATTGCTGCGTCGCCGAAAAGCGGGTGTTGAGGCTATTCTGAATAGTATTCATGATGCGGTAATCGTGGTGGATTCCCAGGAACGCCTTACGCTGAGCAATCCTGCGGCAGAGGCAATTTTTGGATTTCATGGCGACACTGCCTTGTCCAGACCCGTTAATGAAATTCTTGGACAATCCGGCCTGGCCGAGCTGATTGCCAAAACCGCCGGCAGTAAAGTCCGCTGCGTGCGTTACGATCTGACGATTCCTGTGCAGGATAAACCCGCGTATTTTGATTGCCTGCTGTCATGTGTATTTGACGACAATGGCCAGGTTGCGTCGATCGTGGCGGTGCTTCACGATATGACGCGTGAAAAAGAGGCATCGCAGGCCAAAAATGAATTTGTCAGTCATGTTTCACATGAGTTGAAGACGCCGCTGGCTTCCATCAATGCTTATGCGGAAATGCTGATTGACGGCGAAGCCGAGGATGAAGCGGCGGTACATCAATTCTGTGAAATTATTCAGGGGCAGGCTCAGCGGCTCAATCGTCTGATAGAGGAGATTTTGAATATTTCCCGGATTGAATCGGGAATGATGAAGGTGAATAAGCAGAATCACAGCCTTGCACTGATTATTCGGGATGCGGTTGAGATGATTCGCAGCTATGCCCAGGAAAAGAATATCACGATGCATGTTCCGCCGCCGATAGTCTGCGACCAGATATCCGCCGACAAGGATATGATTATGCAGGCGGTCGTCAATCTGCTCAGCAATGCCGTGAAATATACCCCGGCTGAAGGACAGGTTCATGTGGCGATTGATTTAAATGAAGTGGATCGGACAATTATGTTGTCGGTAACCGATACTGGAATTGGTATTCCGGAAGAGGACATTGGAAAATTATTTGGAAAATTCTATCGGGTAGAGGCCAATAAAAATTTTGCTAAAGGCACTGGTTTAGGGCTTAATCTCGTCCGGCAAATCGTCGAAACAATACATGGCGGTAAAGTGTTTGTACGCAGTAAACAGGGACAGGGCAGTACCTTTGGGTTTATCCTGTCACTGGCCGATTCAGCTGTTGGCGCTGCGTCTTAATTGAGTGGATTAAACAATGTGTGGGAGAATTAGCGATGGCAGATCGAAAAGCGATGGTTGTAGATGATGAATTCCATATCGTGCAGGTTGTCGCGATTAAGCTGCGAAATAATGGATTTAATGTGATTACCGCCGATAATGGCGCGGATGCTTATACACTGGCGTGTGAACAGAAGCCGGATATTGTGATCACCGATTACCAGATGCCGAAATTGAGCGGATTGGAACTGATTGAGAAAATGCGATCCAATCCTGATACGGCGCAGATACCGGTGATCATGCTGACGGCCCGGGGATTTGCTATTGACGATGAGCAAAAGCAGAAATTGGGTATTTCGGTATGTCTGAGCAAACCCTTTAGTCCACGCGAGGTGCTTGGGACGGTTGAAGACGTTCTCAAGCAAACCGCACAAGTGTAACTTGTAATTAATTCGGCACTGGAGTTTTAGACATTTAGGATTATTAACGGATGAATAGTACCGTACAATATAGTTTATCTTCTGCCCAAATGGCGTTGCTAAATCGCTTTGCGCATCGTGTAAATCGGCAGGGAATAAATCTTGCCGTATTTGACGAACGTCCGAGTTGTATTTTTCAGGCGGACGCCGGATGTTTTAACAGTGAAATCGATATACTGGCTCAGTTGGCTCGTGATGCATTTGCTTCGCCGTTTACCGGGGTTCAGGTTTGCCGGTCGAATCCTTCGATTTGTATGCGGCTGCTGAACGATTCCGGGCGGGCGGTTGCAGCAGTTTTTATGAATAGCGGGCGGCCTGAAGCAACTGTCGATCCCAAACTAACGGAATTTTGCAGCAGGCATTTAATTAATGAGCAGGAATTACTTGAAATTCTTGTCCGTCCCGACAAACCCGGAGATGAGATAACAGACTTATTGAATGGTTTTGCCGCTGAATTTGAATCGGTTGAAATCCAGAGCGGTCGGATTGAAAAACTGACGACAGAATTGTCGCAGACCTATGAGCAAATTATGCTGCTCTATAATTTGAGCATGCACATGAAAGTGACGCAGAGTAATGCGGAGTTTTTGCAATATGCCTGCGATCAACTGGGGCAACTGGTAAGCGTTGAAGGGCTGGCAATTTACCTGGATAAAAAAATTGATGGGACGAAACACCTGTCGCTGACGGCCGGATGCGGATATGTTACCATTGATTCAAATCTGGCTGAAGTGCTTCAGGTTCACCTGACCGCAGAGCTGTCCGAAGGCAAAGAAGCGATGGTGGACAGCAGCGTCTATGGGCCGTTTAAATATATGTGGCCTGACAATGTGAAAAATGTTCTGGCGGTTGGTCTTCGAAGCGGAGAGCGGCTGATCGGGGTGCTGGCTGCGACAAATGTATTAAATAAGCCGGATTTCGACAGTACGGATATTAAACTATTTAATTCCGTTGCCAATGAGTGTGCGGTATTTATCGAAAATGGACGGCTGTTTTCGGATATGAAAGAATTATTTATCGGTTCGCTCAAGGCGCTGACAAATAGTATTGATGCTAAAGACCAGTATACGCGGGGTCATTCGGATCGCGTGGCGTTTATCTCTCGGTGGATTGTCGAACATTTATGTCAGGCCCGGACGGTTTCACCCGATTTAATTCACTATGTTTATCTGGCTGGTTTACTGCACGATATTGGAAAGATTGGCGTTGCTGAAACCGTATTGCGAAAGCAGGGCAAGCTGACCGATGAGGAACGCGGGGTCATTATGGCGCACCCGCGTATCGGAGCGTCGATCTTATCAGAAATCTCACAGATGCAGGCAATTGTCCCCGGTGTACTGCACCATCATGAACGGTATGACGGCAAGGGGTACCCTCAGGGATTGGCGGGAACAGACATTCCGCTGTCAGGCAGAATTATCGCCCTGGCGGATACCTTTGATGCGATGACATCCAAACGTGTCTATCGGGATGCACTGAGTCTTAAACGCACAATCGATGAAATTGCGAAGGCCAGCGGCACACAGTTTGACCCGGAAATTGTTCAGGTATTTCTGGACAGTGATATTAATAAATTATGGAGTATTATTCAGGACGGATTTATTGAAAGCTGGGATTACAGCAACTTTACTGAGTATGGAGCGACGGCGGTTGGGGCACTATTGCGATGAAAATTGACGTGCAAAATTATAATACCGTAGCGGTGTTAAGCCTGCAGGGTGAATTTACCCGCGAGGCGATCAAATCATTTGAGGATGTGGTTAGCGCCGTATTGTCCGGGTCGAAAATCGAAGGTTTGGTTCTGGATATGAGTAAGGTTGTCATGCTGGACAGCGAAACCCTGACTGCGCTGCTGGATTTAAACGACCGCTGCCAGGATAATCTGAGGCAAATGAAACTGGCGGGTCTGGATGAGACCTGCCGAAAAATTCTTGAAATCACACGTCTTCTGGAGGGCCTGGATATTTATGCCGACCCGGTGGAAGCGGTTAAAAGTTTTGCATAATAAAATGAAAAGGCGAAATCTAAGTAAGATAGTTGAATCACGATGACAGATATTACAACCAATCGAAAACTGCAATTAGGACAGGTGCTGCTGAGTCGGTCGATTGTTACCGCTGAGCAGATTGAAAATGCCCTGTCTTGTCAGCGTGATTCGGGACACAAGAAACTGCTTGGCGAACTTCTGGTGGAACTGGGCTATTGTACCGAAAACCAGATTGCCTCCGCGCTGGCGGAAGCCTATGGCGTACCTTATGCGGCAATTAGTCCCAAACTATGTGATGCGGCGGTGGTAGAACTGCTGTCTCGTGATTTTCTTGAAGAACATATCGTACTGCCGTTGTATAAAGTTCGTAATACGTTAACGGTAGCGGTCAGCGAACCATCAAATGTGTTCCTGCTGGACGAAATTGAACGCCTTGCGGGCTGCCGGGTACAGGTGGTATGCGCAACCGCTCACGATATTCGTGCGACATTGCAGACCTATATGCCTGCGGCAAATGTTTTTGTGATCGACGATATTATCGATGATGCCGCGCTGGGCGACTTTGCGATGATTGAGACGATGCCCGAAGATATTTCCGACCTTGAAGAGGTCGCCGGGCAGTCGCCGGTCGTCAAGCTTGTAAATTATCTGCTTTACAATGCGGTAAGTGAAAACGCCAGCGATATTCATATTGAGCCGGACGACAAGAAACTTCGTATTCGATATCGTGTCGATGGTTTGTTGTATGAGAAGATGCGTCCGCCATATCAGATGCATGCGGCGATTGTGTCGCGTATCAAAATTATGGCCGAACTGGATATTGCCCAGCGTCGTTTACCGCAGGACGGCAGCATACATATTTTGATGCAGTCACGCCCGATTGATTTACGTGTTTCGGTAATGCCCGGCGTCTACGGCGAGAAAGTGGTTATTCGTATTATTGATGTCCGGCGAATTCTGACGAATCTTGAATCGCTCGGATTTTCCTGGGACAATCTTCAAAAGTTTCGCAAGATCATCAATGTTCCCAATGGTATTGTTCTGGTAACCGGGCCGACCGGTTCCGGCAAAAATACGACTCTTTACGCGGCATTGGCCGAATTGAATAGCGAGCAAGTCAATATCTGTACTGTCGAAGACCCCGTAGAATGCAATATCACCGGGATTAATCAATTTCAGGTTCACGAAACGGCGGGTTTTAATTTTTCCGGTGCTCTGCGGAGCCTGTTGCGTCAGGACCCGGATATTGTGATGGTTGGTGAAATTCGTGACCGGGAAACGGCGACCATTGCGGTTCAGGCGGCGCTGACGGGGCACCTGGTGCTTTCGACGCTGCATACCAATGATGCCCCGGGAGCGATTACCCGGTTAGTGGATTTGGGAGTTGCACCTTATCTGGTCAGCGCTTCGCTGATTGGGGTACTGGCTCAACGTCTGGTACGAAAGATATGCCCGAATTGCAAGGAAGAATATGAACCCCTGCCTGCGATTCGAAAGATTGTGGAAAAATGGACGGGCAGTTCGCCTAAATTTTTCCGCGGCATCGGCTGTAAGAAATGCCGTAATTCAGGTTATGTTGGACGTATCGCGATACATGAGCTATTTGTTCCGGATGATCGGGTTCATGACCTCATTGTAGAGGGGTCAACCCTCAAAGCGCTGCGTGCCGCGGCGACGGGTAGTGGAATGACGCCGCTGCATATCGATGGTGTTGACAAAATTGCCGCGGGCATTACGACAATTGATGAAATCCTGCGTGTTGCGAATGTCAGTGAATAAAGGATTCCAGAATGGCTGTATATACTTCACCTGCTTCTGAGCGAGCTGCACGAAATCGTGCGGATAGCCAGGGCAAGAGTTTTCAGGTCCCGGTATCGGCAAGAACGCCGCTGGTTTCCAATATGCGGGCGAAGTCGCAGGATTTGATCCTTTTGACGACTCAGCTTTCAGTGATGCTGGATAGTGGGGTTGTCCTGAGTGAAGGCATTTCGGCAATTGCAGAGCAGATGAAGCCGGGCGGTTTTCGAGAGGTTATTGAAGATATTGCCGAGCGGCTCGAAAATGGCGAAAGTTTTTCAGCGGCGCTGTCAATCTATCCGCGAATTTTCAGCCCTATGTATATCAGCATGGTCAAAGCGTCCGAGGCCTCCGGGCGGATGTCCCAGATGCTGGAAGTGCTGGCCGGCTATCTGAGCGGCGATTCGGAAACACGCAAACAAATCAAAGGTGCGATGGTCTATCCGATTGTGATGCTACTGACGGCGATTGGCGCTACAGGATCGCTGATGTTCTTTGTTCTGCCGCGATTTTCACGAATATATGAATCGCGGGGTGCGGCGCTGCCGAAGCTGACACAGGTGCTGGTAGACCTTAGTACCTTATTGTCGGAACCGATGTTTTTTGCTTCTGCGGTTACTTCGTGCATATTAAGTGTTTTTGCGTTTTCCGCATGGAATAAGACGCCTATGGGGCAAAAGACCATTGACTGGCTGAAAATCCATATGCCGATTTTTAATATTATGTTTATTGATGCGGTACTGACGCGAAGTATGCGTATTCTGGCGACAATGGTCAATACCGGTGTTAGCTTACTGGATGCGATAGATGTTATGCGAACATCGTGTGACAATTATTTTTTTCAAACGATGTGGAACAGTGTCTATGCGCGAATTCGGGATGGCTACCAGCTTTCTGATGCAATTATGCTGGCACCCTATAATGAATTAATCGCGCCGGGCATTGTTCAGATGCTTCGTGCCGGCGAGAAATCCGGGCAGATTGGCCGGGTATGCGATAAAGTTTCTATTTTTCTGGATAAAAAACTGAAAGATTCAATCCGCACAGCGACCAGCTTGATTGAGCCGGTGATGATTTTGGGAATGGGTGTGATTATTGGTACGATTGCCATCGCGCTGCTGCTTCCAGTATTCCGTATTTCAAGCGTTATGACACATTAGTCGCGGTACATATTAATTTTGGCTAAATAAAAAAGGCAAGCCCCACAAAGGACTTGCCTTTTTAATATTTTAAAACCATTGTTTGTTAGTTTGCGGCCTGTTGAGCGGGTTTATAGTTCCGCTTTGGCGGCTTAACGACCAAGCCCATTTTGATAGCCTTGGCTGAAGCCTTGATGCGAGTGACCTTGCCATTAACCACCGCGCGAACATTCTGCACATTCGGCTTGAACTTCCGTTTGCTGATGCCGGTAATCTTGCGGCCAATACCGCCCAGATATTTCGCTTTACCGCGTCGGGAAATGCTGCTTCCTGACGTTGTTTTCTTACCTGTAAAAAAGCATACTCTTGACATATTTAACTCCTGTTTCGTTCAGCAGGGGTTAACCCTGAACAGACTCTTATAATACTTCTCGAATACGAAAGACAAAGAAGTATATGCTTTTATTCAAATTTTGCAACCTTTTATTGAATAAAATTTTCATAAAATCCCGATTTTTGCAGACGGCCAGGCAATCGAGGTTTACTTTGAAAACAGAATGAACA
This sequence comes from uncultured Pirellulales bacterium, assembly GCA_964437685.1. GTDB lineage: Bacteria > Planctomycetota > Phycisphaerae > Sedimentisphaerales > Anaerohalosphaeraceae > Anaeroglomus. The sequence continues at coordinate 2,814 of CAYTHV010000056.1, read as the reverse complement.
AAAAAAGACTATATGTATATTGAATACATTGTTATGCAGAAATTGTCTGGGAATCTAAAATCAGACTTTTTCCAGCATTGAATCGAGAATCTCGGAGGCAATTTGAACAAATTCCGGGCAATGTTCAAATGCTCCAGGCTGCTTGGAATGAATCATTCCTTCTGGAGTATTGAAATCGAAGCCAAGCAGTTCCCGGCAGATCAACGAGCCGGTGCGGGTCTTGAATTCATCGCAGAATGTCTGCACTTTTTTATAGCATTCAAATTTTCCGGATTTGTCTGTTGGATCGGTGGTTCCAAATTTGATCCCAAGAATTAGTGTTGCCCCGGTTACCGCACCACAAACGTTACCGCTTCTGCCAAGGCCGCCCCCAAGCCCGGCTGAGATTTTTAATGCGACGTTCCTGTCAATACCAAACTCTTCAGCATACGCCGCGACGACAGCCTGAGAGCAGGAATACCCATTTTTGAACATCTCAACAGCATTTTTGATTTGCTCCTTCATAATAATTGTATCCTTTTTGCAAAAATTATTTCCAAGGTAAAGTATAGCATTTTAGGGATATTGAGGTAAAGAAAATTATTTATATATAAATTAGATGTAAAATATCTCGTTATATGAAAATAAAACAAAACAGACCCTGTTGGGGCCTGTTTTATGTTTAACTAAAAAGGTGTGGTTTCACATAAAGCCAATATAGAACCACATCGTTGGCAGTCGGATTACTCAAAATTCGGGTTATTATCTGACTCTCGCGGGTTGTTCGGACCTCGCATCTGTTCGAGTTGCTTGCGTAACTGAGCATTTTCCCGGCGGGTTGCCTCAAGATCAAAGATCATATATTTGACCCCAACCCGCAAGTAATCCAACGAATTTTGTAACGCGGCGATTTTGTCCTGTAGTACTTTGTAGGTTTCATTGCTTCGACGGGCTAAAAATAGAATCTTTTCCCGTTGAGGCGTCGGAAGGTCGCCAGCCGTACTCAGCAGTTCAGTCAATTTGTCTTCAAAATTCGATTGATCCATAATACACCCCCAGATTTTAAGTTATTAGTGTCCCCAGCCGGGTCAGCCATGGCAATGTCGCACAAGCGAACCCTAATTATGGAGCTGATTATAACAAATAATTAGTTTTTTTGCAAATTCTCCGATGGAAATAGGCATAATTTAAGATGCGAAAGGAGTTTATTTGATTGATATAGATTATATTATAGGACATTATTTTGAATTATGTTTTTGGCTCATTGTCTGAAATTTGCCGCAGGAAACAGGAAATCCTTGACAAATTTGGGAATAGTTCATATATGTAAACTTTCTAAGGGCGTTTAGCTCAGTTGGTTAGAGCGCACGGATCACACCCGTGAGGTCGCAGGTTCGAGTCCTGCACCGCCCATTAATATAAACCTATGTAATGAAATGTATTACATAGGTTTTTGTTTTGCTTAAAAACTATTAAATGAATTATCAGTATTTATTTTTGTGCAGAATTTGTGCAGAATCAAGTTTTTTAAGCATATTGGGCTTATATTCTCGCTAATCTCAAGTCTTGGTTTCATGTCCTGTGGTCATAAACCGTTCCATTGAATCTGAAAACCATTCTTGCCTTTCCGACAGAATATGGATAGTATAGGCAACAAATGAAGGGTGTTAATTATTTGGAGATTTTGCAAGAATAAGGATTTAAGGAGTCGTGAAAGTTGGATGGGCTAACTGTGATTACTGACAACGTGAATGAAGCTTCTTTTCAAAGGGATTGCTAAGATGGTAAAAGAGGGAAACGGGGCGATTCTTGGCTTCGAGAATAAACTTTGGGATGCGGCGAATCATCTGTGGGCGAATTCGGGCTTGAAACCATCTCAGTTTGCACCGCCGGTACTGGGGCTGATCTTTCTTAAATACGCCGATGTCAAATTCACCCGGGCACAGGAAAAAATCGAAAAAGAGAAAGCCAACAGCCGCAGAAGTGTCGGGAAAACTGATTATCAGGCGGCCAATGTTCTTTATCTGCCGCTGCAGGCCAGGTTTGCCGAACTGATCAAACTTCCGGAGGGTACCAATCTCGGCAAGGCACTGAATAACGCGATGAAGGATATCGAGAATGAGAATCCTGATATTGCCGGGACGCTGCCGAAAAATTATACTCAGCTTGATAACTCCCTGCTTATCGAATTATTAAAGACCATCAATTCTCTGCCGGCCGATATTACCACAGACGCATTCGGTAGAATCTATGAGTATTTCCTCGGTAAGTTTGCCATGGCTGAAGGGCAAAAGGGCGGAGAGTTTTTTACGCCGACGTGTCTTGTCCGTCTGATTGTCGAGATTATTGAGCCATTTCATGGCAGAATTTATGACCCGGCCTGCGGGTCGGGGGGGATGTTTGTCCAGAGCGGCGAATTTATCGCCGAACACAAGAAAAATCCCGGCTCGGAGCTTTCCATCTTCGGGCAGGAAAAGACCGGCGAAACGGTCAACCTTGCCAAGATGAACCTTGCCGTTCACGGGCTATCCGGCGATATCCGCGAAACCAACACGTTCTATAACGACCTGCACAACTCCATCGGCCGGTTTGATTTCTGTATGGCCAATCCGCCGTTTAATATGAAAAAGGTTGATAAGACCAAGCTGATTGACGATAAGCGGTTTCCCTTTGGTCTGCCCAATACCGACAATTCCAATTACCTCTGGATTCAAATATTTTACAGTTCGCTAAAGCCTACCGGCAGGGCGGGGTTTGTCATGGCCAATTCGGCGGCGGATGCCAGAAGCTCTGAACAGCTTATACGGCAGAAGCTCGTCGAAAATAAGGCCGTGG
>CAYTHV010000055.1:0-18001 GCA_964437685.1 uncultured Pirellulales bacterium | reverse complement strand
TTCTGAATCGTCCAGCCTGATGCGTATGGCCTGTAATGGTGACATCGTAAACCCCCTGCTGCTGTTCTAGAAAATAACGGGCGATCATATTCCGGGTTCGCATGGGCCGAATCATCCTGCGCCAGCCATCCTCCGATATGCCCAGATGCTCATAGACCGCTCGATTCCATTGCCGCGTCATCCGGCGCCACAGATGAAGAAAACGTTCTCCCACTTCCAGAAGGGTATCGGTTACCCCATCCGAGGTAACCAGGCAATTGCTGGTTCCCAATTCCAGCGGCCCAACCAACATACATAAAACCGGCCGCAGTTTGTCCATCGTTTCAGAAATCATCGGGTCAATTTCATGGCCATGCATGAACTTAAAATGTTTGCCGCCGATAGAAATGATAAACGGTTTTCGGAGAGAATCAAAAAAAGGATGCTGCCGCCGCCAGTAATCCCGCTGCTGCCATAGCTGCCCATCATGATTGCCCGGTACATACACGGTATCCATTCGGCCAAGACGATCCAGCAGAGGCTGCCATCGCCCGAAAACCGCTTCGGACTTATATCGCCACAATTCGAACAAGTCCCCCAGTATCACCAGCTTGCCATTCGACCGCTCGATTTTGTCCAACAGCTTATATAGAAGCGACAGGTTGTCGCCTTTGAGCAGGTTGTCTTTGACGGAGCCGTCGCCGATATGCAAATCGCTCAATACAAAAATGTCCCGCCCATACCAGCAACCAGCATTCTCTTTTGTTTCTTTCACACACGCCTTTTCAAATAAACACTCCATATCCAAACAATAACATGCAGATTTATGGTTCACGTTAGCGTAGGGTTAGTTTTGTGTTAGGATGCACAGGCTTGCGGAACATTTTTCACTGTTATCTGACATCTTTCCAATATCCTCTTAACAGAAGTTCATACGATATAAGAAAAGAATTCGTTGATATAATTACGGAGAATGTACTATGCGACTCTATTCGTCATTAATGCCGTTTGAAACTCTTATTGACAATCTGCATTGTCATGGATTGGCAGATAAGCTTGATCTTATCATGGGAATTAAAGATATTTTCCCCGGCGGTAATCCGCGGGAGCCAAAGTCAATAGGTTTATCCGAGGAATGCCGCGAGAAATTCATGAATACGTGGTGGGAAGTCTGCTGGCCGGATTCAAAGATGGCGCCATCCAATCCGCCCCAGTGCCGTTACCTGGCCGATACACTGCGGGACGCCCTGCGGCTTCGGCCCAATATCGACATTACATTCTGGTCAAATACCTCCGAATCCTTTGTCGAGTATCTCAAGCAGACAGAAGAATGGCTGGAGGATGCAGAGGAACTGGAGTTCGCAGAGTAAAAGCATCAAACCTGAAATAAAAACCAACGCCGGGCTTTTTGGCTCATTGTGCCCAACACTTCAGCGTTAATAATGGCATTGTCAATACTGCTGATCGTCTCAAGCAAACACAATCCGGAGACGGTTAAAAGCATTGAAAACCAATTCATTAGAAACCTTTTTAAAATTTCAGCTTTGTTCTATAATAAATTCCATATTTTGTGCCTCCCCGCCGGGGCTTAAAAAACTTTACAAAACAGACTATTTGACTATTTCTACCTGACACTGTGGGATGGCGTCAAGAAAAAGTCGGCCATAGGGTTTGGATACAACGCGGCTGTCCAATACGACGACCATACCCATATCCGTTTTATTGCGAATCAGGCGGCCGAAACCCTGCTTGAATTTAATAATCGCCATCGGGAGCTGATACGAATAGAACGGGTTGCCGCCCTTGGCTTTAATGGCTTCGATCCGCCCTTCAATCAACGGATGACTCGGAACGGCAAACGGCAGCCGCACAATAATCACATTGGACAGCGACTCTCCGGGGACATCCACGCCCTGCCAGAAACTTTCGGTGCCGAATAAGACGCTGCGGATATCCTGCTTAAATAACTCCAGCAGCCGGATGCGATCCATGCCTTCGCCCTGAACAAGCATTTCCATATCCTGCTGGGCCATCCAGTCACGCAGCCGCTCGGCGACCTGCTGGAGCATGTGGAAGCTGGTGAATAAAACAAACGCGCGGCCGTCGCTTTGGATCAGATATTTTTGTATGGCCACGGCAGCCCGCTCGATATACGTTTTGTCGTTCGGGTCGGGCATATTGGCCTGAAGATACAGCCGCACCTGCCGCTGGTAATCAAACGGCGAGCCGACCTTGAGCGACTGATAATCCTGCAAACCAATGCGGGATGCGAAGTAGGAAAAGCCATCTTCTTCCGCCGTGCAACTGAGCGTAGCGCTGGTAACAACAACCGCTTCACATGCCTCGAATAATGTCCCGCGGATGTATGGCGCGACATCTATCGGGGCGCTGCGCACGGTGATGCGACCGGCACGGGATTGCTCGCTCTCGATCCAATAGATAAAGCCCTCACGGCTTTGGGCCATAAACTCGGTCAGTTCCTGCTCTACCTCCAGACATCGCATCGCAGCCTGCTGAATCTCGAACCGCTCGTCGTCTTCTTCGTCGAGAGTTTTAGCTAATTTCTGCAAAGCCAGACGCAATCGGCGAATTTCGGCGGTCAGCGTATCTTTTACAAACCCCGGCTCACAGCGGGCGGTCGCGGTATCGGGGCGTTTATCCAGCCATGCCTGTATTTGCGTAAAATACATCCGCACGGCGATTTTGCAATTTCGCACGAGAGCCTGACAATCTTCGGAATCTTTGACCTGAAGCAGCAAGCCCTTGCCTTTTCGCTGGTTATAGAGATTGTCGAGCATGTACAACAGCATCGATTGGCTGATGCGAATGCCGAATTGATCTTCGGCAACGTGCTCAATATTGTGAGCTTCGTCGATAATGACGCATTTAAATTCCGGCAGCAGACCGGATGCACCCTCGGTCTTAATCACCAGATCGCTGAACAACAGGGCGTGATTTACGACAATGATGTCGGCGGTTTCGAGTTTGCGGCGGGCACGCTGATAAAAACAACCTGAAAAATGCTGACACTTGCGTCCGCGGCAGTTGCCGTGTTCGCTCTGAACTGCCTGCCAGACCGTCGGCGACGGCAGAAAATCCAATTCACTTATAACGCCTTCTTCGGTTTTGGCCGCCCACGCTTCCACACGGAACAATTCCTCGCCGCCGTCATCAAACAAACTCCACTGGCGTTTGCGGGCATAATCCAGCCGACGACGGCAAAGATAATTATTGCGGCCCAGTGCAAGACGAAACGTAAATCCCTGAGCGACTAATTCGGATAAAAACGGCAGGTCCTTGTTATAAAGCTGCTGCTGAAGATTGATCGTATACGTGCTGATGATCACAGGGCCTTTTTTTTGCAAAGCCTGATCGATGGCGCCCGAAAGATACGCAAAACTTTTTCCTACGCCGGTGCCTGCTTCCACCGCAAGCCGTTTGCGCTGACGTAAAGCCTGCTGAACCGCACGCGCCATTTCCAACTGCTGCGGACGACTTTCAAAATCATTCCACCTGGCGGCGACTAAACCATCTTCCCCCAGCAGTTGCTCGGCATCCATCCCCTCATTCGGCAAAAACGCTATCACTTATCTGTCCATCCCCGGTTCTGTACTCTATTTGCCGATTTGGTTCGAATCTGTCACGGTTGTTTCAGTCGCGGGCGATTCCGCAGCCGGCGGAGCAGTAATTACAGCCAGCAGCGTTTTCACCGCTTCATCCTGCGGCATCAGTTCCGCGGCCAGCGTAATCATATCCTGTGCCCGCTGAGTCTTGCCGTCCTGCCAGAGAATATACGCCACCAAAAACGCCAGTTCGCCGCTTTTGCTGCGTTCCTGCGACCCGGCGATTTCAAGCAGGCGATTTTCAAATACATCACGATCCCGCAGGAGTACTGAAATATTTATTTTTTGCTCCGCTATTTTCGGGTTTACGGCAATGGCCTTGCTAAGATAATAAGCACTGCTCATATATTCACCGGCTCCGAACAATGCCCAGGACTGCCCGGCATACGCCAGAGCATTTTCTGGCTGCCAGACCGCCGCTAACGCATAGGTATCAGCCGCTTTATAAAATCTGCCCTGATTGAGATATTCTTCCGCGGCGGCTAAATAGTCCATCGTTCTATCGGTAATCGGACTGGACGAGTAACCCAATTTTTCGGAAGAAGAACTGCCCGAACCAGAGCTTCGGCCCGATCTTGAGCGTTCCTCAAGCTCATCGGCTTCCTTCGGTGCGTCTGCTTCTTCTGATTTTTTCCGAGCCGTTTCCAGTTCGTTTTTACGCAATTCCTCGAGCATCTTATTTTTAACCTGCTCATACCGATTCAGCATTTCCTTCTGTTCGGGAGAATACTGACGAAGATTGCTGTTGATTTCAGAATCCGGGGTCGTCGGCAAAAGCAGCGAAGGATCAACCGGCTGATCGGGCTTTTGACGAGCCTCTTTAGCCAGGGCATTAATATCCGTTTTGGTTTTAGAATTATCGGTCAATAAATCAGGATTGATTCGACGATTTAAATCGCGCGTTAAATCATCCGGGCGACTCGATATAGGCCTGGGCTGCTGGCTGTACTGTGTATTGTTTGTCTGCGGCAAATTGGATGGAGCAAAAGGATTGACCATCGAATTGGACCCGGTAACCGGAGAGGTTGAACGATCCATTCGAATACCTGTTCGCGGATCATAATAATTGGAAGCCCCGGCAACGTTCGAAGAAGAAGATGGCGCCTGTGACAAACGTCGAACAGATGAGCCCGAACTGCGATCATAATAAAATGATGAGCCGTAAGGCACAACACCGCGAAATGATTGGCCGGAAGAATTTCTAAGAAAGACGGTTTCTCCGCTGGCGGTCGATGGGGTGTTGGGAACCAGGCTGTTCTGTGTCGAACTGGGAACACCTGTGGCCGAACCGCCGGGCGGAGTCGTATAAGAACCCGCACCCGTTACACTCGCCGCTACGGCAATAATCAATAATAATACTAAAGTAAGCCGTTTCATTTGAATTACTCCCTTACTTTTCTTTTTCATCGCTATATCTGGGCTTTTCGGCCCACTTTAATTTCGTTGCCAGCGTATCCCATTGAGTACGCAGCGGATTATGAACCACCAAAAACTTGCCGTGATGTTTTTCCACGACGACCTCATCGTTCACACAAAGCTCCTGCCGCAAATGTCCATCCAGAAGCAATGTCGTATTTTCATTGGCTCGCATTGCATGGATTTGGATTTTGCTTTTGGCATCCACGACAATCGGGCGAAAACTCAGCGAATGCGGGCATACCGGCGTTAATACCACCGCGGATAGATCCGCAGCCAGAATTGGCCCGCCCGCCGATAGATTATACGCTGTTGAACCTGTCGGCGTCGAAACAATAAGCCCGTCGCCCAGACAGTCGGCCAGAAATTGTCCGCCAACTTCGATCTTTAATTCTATTATATTAAACGGAGAGCCTGCGGCAATAACCACATCGTTAACCGCTTTAGCGTCCACAATAAGCTCACCCCTGCGCAGCAACTTGCAACGCAAGACCATCCGATGTTCAACCAGTAAGTCTCTATCAATTATAATACGCTCAAAAAGATGTTCCAGTTCCTTAAGGCTAAATTCCGCCAAAAAACCCAGTTTGCCCACATTAACACCAATGACCGGTACTTCTGTCTCACAAAGCTGCCGGGCGGCACCAAGAATCGTCCCATCGCCGCCAAAAACAATCGCAAATTCAGCCATGCGAAGGGTGTCAATTGGACAATCGCCTTCAAGACAATTGGTTAAAATTTCAGCTTTACTGCTCGCAAAGCGCAAAAATTGCTCAAGAGCCTCTATCGCTTTAGGCCTTTTGGGGTCGGCAAACAAAATGAGCCTGGGTTTCGCCATATTCTTTTCACTTTAGACTTTTTCTAAAATGACATTATGGTTTGCCGGATAATCGTTTTTACCGTCTCTACGATCTTTTCCGCAGTCAGCCCCATCCATTCAAGCTGTCTTACACGAGCGGCAGCAGGGATAAATTCGTCCGGCCCGGCAAGGAGAACCGCCCTGCCAACAGCTTTCCGTGTTGCGATATTACCGGACGCAGCCGCATATTGCGCCGCCGCTTCCAACACCGCAGAGCCAAAGCCGCAAGTCAGGTTATGATCTTCCGCAAGAATCAGGGTTTTATCTTGAGCTAATAACTCTACAATCGCCGGATCAATGGGTTTGGCAAATCGGGCATTGACGATATCCACCTCAATCCCTTCCTGTCTGAGCAGTCCATCGGCAATTAAAACTTCCGACAAAACCGACCCGACGGAAACAATAGCGACCCTGGCAGTTCCCTTGCGTACAAAGACGGACTTGCCCTTTACGAAAGGTAAGGCCAGCGACGAATCCAGTCCGCTTTCAGCAATTTCTTCTTTGGGATAGCGGACGGCAACAGGGCCGGATGCGTTGGCCGCATAATCCAGAGCCAATCCGATTTCCTGACTGTCCGCGGGACAAAGTACTTCCATATTCGGCATCATCCGCATATAGCCGATATCCAGCATCCCATGATGAGTCGGCCCATCGCTGCCTACGGTCCCCGCACGATCGATACAAAAGACGACCGGCAGATTTTGCAGCGATGCTTCCTGGAAAATCTGGTCGATGCCGCGCTGCAGAAATGTGGAATAAATGCACACAAATGGCTTAAAGCCCTGCTTTGCCAATCCCGCAGCAATATCCACGGCGATACTTTCAGCAATCCCGACATCAATATAGCGATTTGGAAACGCTTTGCGAAACTTATTCAAGCCTGTTCCATCCGGCATCGCGGCGGTAATGGCAATGACCTTATTATCCCGCGCTCCCAGCGAGGCTATCGCATCGCCGAACGCTTCCGTAAATGACCGCTTCCCTGATGCCGTATTCACGCCGGATTCACCATTCAGTTCAAACGGCCCGGTACTGTGATACTTCCGCGGGTTATCATCGGCGGGCGTAAACCCTTTGCCTTTTTTGGTATAAACATGCAGGATGACCGGCCTGTCTAAATCCTTCAGCGCGGTAAACAGGCGAATCATCGACTGAATATCGTGCCCATCCACCGGGCCGAAATAAGGGATATTAAGACTTTCAAACAATCGGCTCGGCGAAATCGCCATACGCAGCGTTTTCTTAAAATTCTCAAGAGCACCTTCCACCTTGCGGCCAAAGACCGGCATGTGATCCAGGATGCGATTGGTCGTCCTGCGAATATCTTCATAGGTATGGCTGAGACGAACGCCGGCCAGGAATTTTGCGACGGCGCCCTGAGTGACATCAATCGCCATTGAATTATCGTTCAGCACAATCAGCATTTGCCGCTTGACCAATCCCAGATTGTTCAAAGCTTCAAATGAAAGCCCATTGACAATGCTGGCATCGCCGACCAGGGCAACGATTTTTTCATCGGTTCCCTTATACTGGGCGCCCATCGCCATTCCCAGTGATGTCGAGATCGATGTTCCGGCGTGCCCAACCGAAAAAACATCATACAGACTTTCGGCGGGATTAGGAAATCCGCTCAGCCCGGCTTCCTGCCGCAATTGATCAAACTTATCCCTGCGGCCGGTCAGTATCTTATGGGCGTAACATTGATGGCCAACATCCCACAGCAAACGGTCTTTGGCGAAGTCAAACACATAATGCAGTGCCAGGGTCAAATCGACAACGCCAAGGTTGCTGGCCAGATGCCCGCCTGTACGGCTGACCGAAAGAGTAATCAACTCACGGATTTCTTCGGCAAGCCGGTTTAATTGTTCCGCCGAAAGCGGCTTGATATCCGCCGGCCCACAAATCGTATCTAATATCTTTGCCATCGTAATATTTTTTGCCTGAAAAGGAATCTTTCAGAGTCTGTGTTTACCTATCAACTCTTTCGATTCAACATCCGTTCTGCCAATTGCCTCAGAAGATCGGCACGGCTGTTAAAACAACTTAACGTCTCGACCGCCTGCTGAGTAAGCTGCTCTGCGATTTTTTTCGATTCATCCAGTCCAACCAGCGAAGGATATGTCAATTTCCCCTGCTGCTGATCTTTGCCGGCGGTCTTTCCAAGTTCTTTTGTCTCAGCGGTCACATCCAGAATATCATCGGCAATCTGGAAACAGAGTCCCAGCTTGATACCATATTCCAGCAAGGCTCCAAGCTGCTGACTATTCGCTCCGCCGGCAATGGCGCCAAGTCCTGTTGCGGCGGCAAACATCCGCGACGTCTTATTAATATGAATACGCCGCAAAAGGTCCATATTCCCGACGGTCTTTTCCGCCAGCAGATCATCGACCTGCCCGGCAATCATCCCCGCGGCACCTGCGGCATTGGATAAAATCCGCACCATCCGTACCGCCATCTCCGCATCCTCGACCCGCGTCGATAACACTTCAAACGCCAGTGTCAGCAAAGCATCGCCCGCCAATATCGCGACCGCCTCATCAAACTGTTTATGGCAACTGGGCTGGCCCCGCCGCATATCGTCATCGTCCATAGCAGGCAAATCATCATGAATCAGCGAATACGTATGCACCATCTCTATCGCCGCGGCCGCAGTCAAAGCCGCATCGTTGATTTGTCCGCCGGTCAACTCGCAGCACCATAACACTATCGCCGAACGGATTTTCTTGCCGGGGCTAAACAGCATATACGCCATCGCCTCTCTGAGCCGAGAGGGAATCTCCGTCTGGTCATCCAGAATCCGCCGGATCGCGTTGTCGGTCATCACAACTTTGCGATTAAGTTCACCCGTAAAATCTATAGAATTCATCCAATTTCGCCTTCATCTCTATTCATTGCTGGATTTATTCAGCAAAGTGGGTATTATACAAACTTTTAGGCTGGCGGACAGTCTGAAATGAAATTTTTATCGCCTCAATTGGTCTTTTTTGACCTGAATTTGCGACTGAATCAATGACTCCGAAATCGAACCTGTTATTGCTTGGCGTTACCGCCGTTGGCAAAGGAACGCTGGCATTTGAGCTGGCCAAACATTTCGATGCTGAAATCATCAGCATCGACTCGATGAAAGTCTATCGCCGAATGGATGTCGGAACGGCCAAGCCGCCCTTTGAGCGGCGACAGCGGGTTCCATATCATCTGATCGATGTGGTTGAACCAAGCGACGCATTCAGTGTGGATCGGTTTCTTGAATTGGCGGATACCGCGGCACAAGATATTCGTTCACGCGGCAAAACTGTGATCGCTTCCGGCGGTACGGCGATGTATATCAAGGCGATGCTCTATGGGCTGTTCGACGCCCCGCCGTCAGATACGGCAATCCGCGAGCGACTTAAAGCCGAAACGCAGACTCTCGGCCTGCCCGAACTGCACCGCCGGATGGCAGCCATTGACCCCGAGGCAGGTAATCGCATTCACCCCAATGATGAAAAACGCATTTTGCGGGCCTTGGAAGTGTATGAACTGACCGGCAAACCTATTTCCGAGCTGCAACAGCAATGGTCAGTGTCGGCGCCGGCGGCAAGCGATTGGTTTGTTGTCGGCCTAAGACGCAATAAAGAAATAGAAAGCAAACGCATTAATCTTCGCGTCAAAAAAATGGTAGAAAAAGGCTTGCTCGATGAGGTTAAATCCCTTTTGGCAGAGCCGAAACCGCTTAGCCCGCAGGCTCGTGTCGCCATTGGTTATGCGGAAATCATCGACCATCTGGAAGGCAAAATGAGTTTTGATGAGGCAGTTGAAAGAATCAAAATCAACACCCGCAAACTCGCCAAGGCCCAGCGTACCTGGTTCAAGACCTTCCGCAATGTCCATTGGATAGATATCTCGGATGATGCGGATGAACAATGGGTTTTTGACAAGGCATTAAAAGTTCTCGAAGTAAACACCTAATCGTCGGTCGGAGGTTTTTTTTCCGATGTTGATCCTTTCTCTGGGACATACTCGATTAAATCTCCCGGCGAACAGTTAAGGGCTTTACAGAGCGCTTCTAAAGTTGAAAAACGAATCGCACGCGCCTTATTGGTCTTAAGTACCGAAAGATTATTCATCGCAATACCTGTAATATCTGCGACATCTTTCAGCTTCATCCGCCGATCTAAAAGAATATAATCCAATCGTATATTAATCATATCCTGCCTCCTTTAGACCAGCGATTTGTGTTCTTCGATGATAGGCGTGATGCGTTTGAGAAACTGAGCTAATCCAATCAAAATCAAAGTCTTAGCTGCAAATAAGATAATTGAGGCAATGGAAGTCACCACAAAAAGACTTTGAGCATTCTGAAAATCTGAACTCTTCATATACCCAGATGTGAAAAGAATTCTTAATGCCATTATAGCGAACATCAAAATGACGTAAGCATAGAGAAACTTTGCACCATGCTTTAGAATAAAACCTGATTTACAATTTTCATCAAAAAGATATCGAATTAACTGAGCAATACCAAGACCTAAAAGGCCAAAGAAAATAAAATCTAAAGAACTTATCGGCATATTCAACGATGCAATCCCCATCGCTTTAACACCAAGATTTTGTACGATAAGCAATGTAATACCATAACCACCCAATCCAAGAGTCAGTAAGAACCATCCTGAAAGCCGAAGAGCTGCATAATAAAATTTTAAAAACTTCTTGTTCTTTTCTATAAAACTGTTCATTGTCGCACTCCTTTCTATGGTTAACATATTGTTATTTGATTATTATTACATGATTATCATGTATTTGTCAACGAAAATAATTTAATATTTTTCGTTTCCCAAGGAGTCACTGGACAAAGGTTACATATCTGATTGTTTTACAAACAGTTAAAAAAAGACTCCCCGGATGGAGAGCTTTTTTTTAATGTTGGATTTGTATGGAACTTAGAATTTTTATTTCATTGCTTTTGCCGCGGCCGCCAGATGGGCCGGGGATGTTCCGCAGCAGCCGCCGATGATAGAGCAACCAATATTGCGAATTTCAACCAGCGTCTTGGCGTATTCTTCCGGCGAAAGCGTATAGACCGCCTTGCCATCCCGCAGTTCCGGTTTGCCCGCGTTTGGCTCGGCCAGCCAGCGGATATTGGTACCAAACAGCGCCGACCGAAATGCCTCGGCCAGTGCAAGATAGCCATTCATATCTAATGTGCCGCAATTAAATCCTTCCGCGTGAACGCCGCTGGAAAGTAATTTATCGACCATCATTCGCGGCGATACTCCCATCATTGTCTTGGGAGCATCCGGCACCGGGTCGAACGACATCGACGCCAGTACCGGCCTGGTGCTGACGCTTTTAATGGCTTTTACGGCAACTACCAATTCATCCAACGCGGTCATTGTTTCAATAATAAATCCATCCACGCCGCCTTCATCGAGGGCTTTGGCCTGGGCGGCAAACGCCGCCTGCAGATCCACTTCCGTCAGTGTTCCAAGCGGAGCCAGAAAATCGCCCGTCGGCCCGATATCGCCGAATACATAGCGATCTTCGCCGGCCGCTTTACGGGCAAGCTGGGCAGCGGCAACATTAATCGAATGGATCTGATCGGCGCCGACTCCGTGGCGAGCCAGTGAAATCGCGTTGGCGCCGAATGAATTGGTCAATATCGAGTTGCATCCGGCATCAAGATACGCCTGGTGAACCGCGGTAACGACCTCCGGCCGATCCAGGCAGAGCTTTTCATTGCAGCCGCCCGGCTCGATGCCGCGTTCGAACAATTGTGTTCCCATCGCGCCGTCAAGTAATAACGTGCCTTTTCCGATTCGCCGATGCAGAGGTTCACGCGACATAACCATTCCTTATAAAAATTATTCTCTTATAAAATCGCACTGATTATTCAGGCGAAATATTTTTTCATATCCCTTTGGTTCAGGACGAACAAACAGTTTTTCCTGCTGCACTGCCGTCGGTATAAACGCTTTGATCGCCGACAGCTTCAATTGAAACATGGTATCGGTTTGGCCAAAGCGAAAATGCCGCAATTGAATCACACTCGGAACTTCGCCGACACCGTCAATTGTTTTGTAATCACTCAAATCCGCCGAAGCGACCAAAATAACCTGATTTCGCACTTGATCGCAGTACTCAATGCGTTCAATCTGATTCGTACAGCAGTTAATATAAACCCGCTTGACTCCGCGACCGTTGACCGCCGTTAAAAGATCATATCCGGGGTCATTCGTCAGCGTCCAATCCGCATTCCGGTCAATACGCCCGAATGCCTCCGTCAGATACACCATCGACGATGGGTTAAAGCCGCTTTTGTCGGCACAATCGGAGGTATTGCTTCGCAATCCAAACCACGCCGTGTCAATGGGCTTAAAATACATCCAGAATTCTTCCGCATTGACCCCGATGCGAATCGGGCCGAACTTTTCGCCGCCAATGCAAAGTTTTTCCGGATCAATAAAAAACAGTTTCCCGCCGAAAGTCTCTTTTTTTGGCTTGCCATCCGGATCTGTAAATTCCAACTTGCAATCGACTGCACAGACCAGCGACAGCGACGCGGTTTGTTTATCCCGCAAAGCCGCAATCACCTCAGCAGCGGTCGTCTTGCCCGGACAAAGCGGTGTTGTCTCATGCCTGGGAATGCCGCAGCCGGAAAAACTAACCCAACAGAACAATCCGGTTAAACAAACAGTGTAATTGAAAATCGAAAATCGAAAATTATAAATTTTCTCTTTCACTTTCACTCCATACTTGTCTGTAATATCTGACCCATCTGCTCGGACAACTGCTGAATCTGGTCTTCATTCAGATGGGGGTTCACTACATCCTCAAAGCGGTCTTCGCCGACGACACGCATCGTCCAGATTTCTTTGTCATCCTCATTTCGCGACGAATCATATTTCAGCTTGCGTTTGCGCATCAAAATCAGCGTCAGCACAAACCGGAAATTAAGCTTTTCCGGTTCGGTTTCGTTTGCCAGCCGGTCAAAAAACGCCAACAGCATCGCATCGTCAATAAACAGCTTCTTTTTCAGTTCGGGATTGGAAATATGGCTTTTCCAGAAACAATATACCTCAGGCTTGCTGCTTTCCCAGTAGGCGGCACAATAATCCCGCCGTTCCAGCCCCTGTTTGGTCTGTACCAGCGCGGCAAAATACTCTTCGCCCACAGCCAGCTCGCGTTCCGTGCCGAAACATCGCCCCAACGTCTTTTTAATCTCCCAATCCGCCATTATTGCTTATTCTCCGCCGATGATTGCTCAATATCACTCATCGACAACCAGGGTTTCATTTTCTCTATCGTCTTAGGGCCCAATCCGCTAACCGCATCCAAATCTTCCGGTTTTTGAAATGCCAAGCCCTTCCGACAATGCGATTGCCGGTACTCGACAATCGCGATGGCACGGGATAGCCCAATTGCCGGAAGACGCACTAAACTTGGCACCGGGTCTGTATTTGGATTAATTGTATCCAATGGCGGCGGATTGTCCACCCTCAAACCGCAAAAAGTCAATAATGCGCAGAATATCCCGATCCCAATAAAACCGGAAAAAAGAAAAAAACGGATTGCATCAACTCGATCCGACAGGACATGCCCCGCCTCGCTCGCCCCAACCTGAATCTCTGTTTTGGATTGAATCATTGCGATTGATTACAAATAATTAGGTAAAGCATCACAACACTACTTAGCTTCGCCGAGTGATTTGGCTATCGCCTTTTGGAACTTGCCCATTGTCATAAATGCTTTTCGAGGAGCCAAGTTCTCATTCAGCAATCCTGCGCCGGCCATTGCTTTTTCGCCGCCTTCGGCAAACTGCGAATAACTTACAGATGAAACATAAGGTCTGCCCAGAGCAATTTTATAAAACTGCTCGATCCATTCCGCCTGCGTCGCTTCAGACCAATCCGCTTTCCACTGGCCGCCCGGATTGTCTTGTTCGCTGTGTCCCGGCACTGCCGTAGCGGTAATATGGAGCGCTTTGTTGACCGGCAGAAAACAATCCAGACGCGACGATATCTGCATCAAATCGCGCAGATGCATTCCGGGCTGATCCCATCCGAATTCCAGTTGCAGCCCAAAAGCATCAAAACTGATTCCGCTTTGGATAATCACATCCACATAGACCAGCGGCGGCATTGTTTGCTTATCCAGCGCATAATACTCACCCCAAGGATACATAATTTCAATGATCCGGCGGCTTTTGGCATCGGCAGCTCTGGCTGCAAGACACGCCGTCCGTGTCATTTCAATCATTTGTTCATAAGTAAACCCAAAACAATTCCGCGCATTCATCCCGCAGATCACCCGCCAGAAATGGACATATTTACCATACCGAGTTACAATCTTGTGAATAAATTCATACGCCTGTTCACGAATCTTCTCAAATTCCATCTTGGATTTCTGCATCCAGATCGGCGTCATCCCGTACTCAAAACACAACAGCGGCCCGCAACTTATCGCCAGATGCTTATCCGCCAGATGATCCATACATCGATCAATCGCCGAAAAATCGTACTTTTTCGGCTCGGTCTCAATCGCTTGCCAATTCACCGGAACGTTAACAAAAGAAAACATCTCCATTAAGGGTTTGCGATAGTTTTCATCTGAAATTCGCGTTAAATCAATGCTGCACCCTATACTGTGCCGGCCCAGTCCACGGCCTTTGAGACGCAAAGCTAAATATTGTTCCGCGTAGCGCAAGGACAGTTTATCTGAAAAAGCCATCGCTTTTTGCAGGGCCTGATCGGCCAGGGCAGATGCTTTGGCCGGATCAGAAATATGCTGTAATGACGCGATAAACAGGTTTTGAGCCTCATGTGCCTGATCGGCAAATTTGTCGGTCTCCTCAAACAACGCCCAATCCTCACGCTTGAGAGTAACCTGCATCAAGCGAGCCCGGGCCAGCTCCACATTGAGGATATAAGGTTCCTGCCGCTCTGGCAGTCGTGTCGTGGGCATCAGGAACTTGCCGATGCCTTCTATCGACCAAAGCAGGGATAGACCGGCTGCATCCTCATCCTTGCGGACACAGTCAATGACGCCGTCTTTGAACGTGATGGATTCAACATGCCGGATCGGCACCATATCCATCCCGAACATATACGCTGCCGAAAGAACAAAATCCTTGGCCAACTGTCCATTCTGATATACTAAAAACTGCAAATTATCCTCGAAATCATCATAAATCCATTTTCACACCGCGATTGGGATTATAACAAGCCCCCCTGCTTTTGCAACCATAACCCCAAAATTCACCGGCTATTTTATTTCACACGCGGATCCTTCCATTTCAGAGCTAACCTTATGCTAAGAATAAGGTTAAAAGAATAAAACACCCCAACACAACAAAAATTAGGAAAGTATGTATATATCCGTCTTTGTGGATGCGGATAAAAAGTCTGGATAAACATTGAAAACAAAAAAGAGTGCTTAAAGTATGCTTTCCTCAAGGCCGGCTTTTTGCTGAAGTCTGCCTCGGCAGCGGTCACAGGTACAGGCATTCACCACACGCAGATGGGAACTGCCGCACAAGGACTTGCTTTCGATGATTTTAGCGCCTTTGGCCTGCATTTGCCGCATCGCAACATCCCCAGCGGCTTTATCATGATTCCCGACAGCATCAATCAACAACGTAACCGCACGCCGCCGCATCAATAAACCCAGAACCAGCGACTTGACAGCCCCTTCAAGAAGCCCCCCGATAACAATATATTCGGTCGCACGCGTCTCGCTCAAAAGCCGATCAATACGCGGCTGTTCGAATGGGTCTTCGGTATGACGATACAAAATAATCTGGTCATAGTTATCCAGAAGCTGACGCGGCAAATCCGTCCCGGCATCGTCGTCAAAATCCATGCGTTGAGAACGCAGAGTATAGTGAATTTTGCGAATTCCCTCGGTCCCGACAACACATAATTTACTGTCGCCATTGCCTTTACCGACACTGCTGTGACCGAGGCGATTCGGATCAAAAACAAGGTTAATCGAAATCTGGTGAATTCGTTCCACTCGTGCCCACGCCACAGTTCGGCGAATATTCGCCAGAACACGTCGGTGGTTTCGAATGCAAGCCTTACCATCCGCAAGGAAAAAGTCCTGCTGGACATCCACATCCACCAGTACCCGTTTTCTTCGTAATGTCAGAGCTGGCCTGATCATATAAGCCTCATTAATACGACAATAATCGTCTTGCTATGTCTTCTTACGTCTGTTAATTAGACAAAGTTCTGCTTATTTGTCGTATCGAACCATCCAATCCTTGACTTTACCTAAATTTTCTGCAAAATCCACATTATTAGTTTAAGATGCATAATATGTGTAATTAAGGGGGTCTTAAGACCCTATTGAGAAATATAATTAATTTTATAGAGCCTGTAATGCAAATTCGGAAAATAAAAGATTACCCGGAAATAGCCGTCCAGTTCGAAGACCTCGACGGCAGTATTGATTTTGAACACCTTTTCGGACGCTCCGCCCCGGTACATATTGAAATCGGTTCCGGCAAAGGGGCATTTTTGCTTGCCGAAGCAAAGGCGCATCCCGAAATCGACTACTTCGGTATTGAGTGGGCGAATAAATTCTATCGCTTCACCGTCGATCGGATGGGGCGATGGGGTATAACCAATGTCCGTATGATTCGTGCCGACGCATCTGAATTGGTCGCCGATTTTTTCCCTGATGCGTCAATTGCGCAATACCATATCTACTTTCCCGACCCCTGGCCGAAAAGATATCATAATAAACGGCGTTTTTTCTGCAATCAAAATCTAACGCATCTGCTGCGCACCCTGACCAGTGAGGGGATAATAAATCTGGCAACCGACCACGAGGGCTATTATAATCAGATGATCCAGACACTGGATCGTGCTGTTGCCTGCGGCGCGATGGAACGAATCGACTTTATCCGCCCTGCCGGCACAATGGAAGGCGAAATGGTCGGGTCGAATTACGAACGCAAATATATCGAAGAGGGACGTAAGACGTACGTTGCCGCCGCCCGGTTGCTCGATAAGACAAAATGGGTTTCCCCCGAAGAAGAGGATTAACGGATGATTACCAAAAATATCCCGTACCATACGATTGTCGAAGCGGTCAAAGACCTGGCGATCAAAGCCGCGCACCAACTGCCGGCCGATGTCAAACAGGCTCTTGAGGCCGCAGCTCAAAAGGATTCCAATCCCCGCGCCAAATACCTTCTTGAACAATTGATTGAAAACTACCGCATCGCCGAGACTGAACAAATTCCACTCTGTCAGGATACGGGGCTGGCCGTCCTATTTATCGAATTAGGCTCACAAGTCGCCATTGCTCCGCCGCATGACCGACTGGACGCGACATTAATCAGTGCAATCAACGA
Organism: uncultured Pirellulales bacterium; assembly: GCA_964437685.1. Taxonomy (GTDB): domain Bacteria; phylum Planctomycetota; class Phycisphaerae; order Sedimentisphaerales; family Anaerohalosphaeraceae; genus Anaeroglomus. Next base: position 786 of record CAYTHV010000055.1, on the reverse strand, counting down.
AGGTGTCACACAGGGCTATCAGGATGGTTTCCTGCGTAAAAGCGTCGTCGCCGAGCCGCTCAATACCCGGAAAAATACAGGCACAAATACGCCCGCGGTAATTCATTTATCCATCATCCCCGGCGACCGCCTGCATATCACGCTTATGGCCAAAGGCGGCGGCTGCGAAAACAAAAGCCAGTTTAAAATGTTCAACCCCACAGAAAAAAAAGAAGTGATTGGCCGCTGGATCACAGAAGTCGCTGCAACCGCGGGAGCCAATGCCTGTCCGCCGCTGGTGGTTGGCGTCGGCCTTGGCGGTGATTTTGAACAATGCTGCCTGCTCAGTAAAAAAGCTCTCTTGCGTAAGATTGGTTCCGAACACCCGGATCCATTCTATGCCCAGATGGAAAAAGACCTGCTTACGGCGGTCAACGCCTCCGGCCTTGGACCACAGGGCTTGGGCGGCGACACCACCGCACTGGCGCTGTTTATTGAAACCGCCCCCTGCCACATTGCCTCGCTGCCGGTAGCAGTCAATATCGAATGCCACAGCCACAGGCACAAAACGATAACCCTTTAATTTAACAGTAATTCTGAAAGGAGCATTCATGACGGATTCGAACAGCAATAGAGCTAATTTTGAGCAGGAATTCGAGGACTTAAAGAAAGAGCTTGAGAACTTTCAGCAGGAAAAAGAACGTGTACGCATGATAATCGGGAAAATAGGCGGTATGCCTCACTTTCACAACAAGCTGTTCAATTGGATACTCGCTATTTCCACGGCGATATGTCTTGTAATTTCAT
>CAYTHV010000054.1:14482-18065 GCA_964437685.1 uncultured Pirellulales bacterium | reverse complement strand
ATCATCAATACCAAAAAGGATATACTCGGTCTTGAGCGACTCGAACAGCCGTACAAAGTCTTTGTGAAAATTCGTCTCCCGAATCACCCGGCAATCCGGAAATGACCGAAAACAGGTCTCGTACTCAGCGTCAAACAATTCGGGCTTATAGAGGATATAGGTCTGTATTGCCTCGGATGGAAAAAATCGCCGCAGACTTTCCAAATAACCGTGCAATTGCAGCGGGCGGTTTTTGGTAAATACAATATTGCTTATCTTTTTGTTCATCTTCCTCTATCCAGCGAATCATCCGCCAAAATTTGTCGAACGGGTTCGGACTGCATAATCTGGTCGATCAGGCGGCTGATTTTTTTGATCGTCCGCGGCCTCAATTGATACTGTCCGGCATTGACCACTTGCGTCGCATGGGCCAGATGGTATAGATATTGCCGCATAATACGGTCGGACAACTCGACTGTTTTATAGCCGCGATCAACCAGCTCAAAATACAATTTTTTGCCGACGGTCAGGCCCTTTTCGCGATCCATCAGAAACGACAGGTTTTCTTTTTTCAAAACATCTGTTCGGTAGATGCTGCACACGGTACGGTTATAGTAACGATGCATACCCAGCGGATCGGGCGTTTGTAACAGCTTTCGTTTTAAGGTCTTAAAATCGGTCAGTTTTTTGAAGCAATCCTGCCAGCCGGACGATAGTTCCACTTTGCCGCCGCCGACGCAGGCTATTTTCGGGTCTTCGGCGAAAAACGCCAGCAATTCGCCCAGCCAATTCTCCCGCCGGACAAAGGTATCCGAATGCAGCGAGCCAAAAAACTCTGTCTGCGTTTGCGCCAGAGCCATATCCAGCGCCGCAGCGTGAGCATAGCCGCCGCTGCTGTCATTGGTTTTGTCCGTTCGCTCAATCAGACGAATCCACGTGAGCGAACGCAAATAGTCCGTCGAGGCATCCTGCGAATTGTTATCGACAACAATCACTTCATACGGCGGACGGGTGAACTTGCGGATACTGCGAAGGCAAAGCCGGGTCAGGTCAAGCGTCTTATAGTTGACCACACATAGCGTCGTTTTTGCCTGCTGCACATTATCCATATGTCCCGAATCCATCCGGCTAAAGCACGCCATTACTGCGGCGTCATCAATTGCGTTTCGTAGAGATTTTTATAGACCTGACAGGTTTTGATCAACTCCTGATGCTTGCCGTCGGCGACGATGCGGCCCTTGTCCACAACGACAATTCGATCCGCAGAAATAACCGTGCTAAACCGGTGAGCAATCAGGAAACAGGTACGGTTTTTCATAATATCGCCGAGAGCCGCGTGGATTTTGGCCTCGCTTTCGGCATCGATCTGGCTCATCGCCTCATCAAAAATCAGGATTTTGGGGTTTTTCAAGATCGCCCGTGCAATGACGATACGCTGAAGCTGGCCGCCGCTAAAGCCGCTACTCAGTTCGCCGATCATCGAATCATAGCCGTTCGGCAATGTAACAATAAATTCGTGAGCATACGCGCGTTTGGCCGCGGCGATCACTTCGTCCCGTGTCGCATCCGGCTTACCGTAAGCAATGTTATTGGCTACCGTATCATTAAAGGTCATCACGCTCTGCGTTACCATGCCAATCTGGTCGCGGAGACTGCGGAGCGTGACTTTACTGATATCTTTGTCGTCAATCAGGATTTTCCCGCTGTCGGAATCATAAAATCGCGGCAGGAGATTGACCAGGGTTGTCTTGCCGGAACCATTGGATCCGACAACCGCCACGGTTTGACCGGCAGGGATTTTTAAGCTGATCCCGCACAACGACGGCGCCGACGCCCCCGGATAGGTGAACGTAATATCGCGAAACTCAATCGTATCGCGCAGCGGACTTAATTCATACGCATCCGGAGCTTCTTTTTCCAGCGGCTCATCGATTACGGCAAAAACACGCTCGGCGGCGGCGTTGGACTGCTGAACCATATTCCAGACATCACTGACCTTGCGGACAGACTCGGCAGCTGCCCCAAGACAAGCCAACAGGGTAAAGAATGAGCTGGACTGCATGCCCTCATACTGATTATTGACCCAGACCACGCCAAGCAGAATCACCCCGCCGGCGGTAACCATCCCCATCGCATCCATGGTCGGGCTGGTGGCGGCATCAATTTTCGACATCCGCAATGTATATTTCAGCAACGCTCTGTTTTTCTTTTCATATTCTTCAACTTCCCATTGCTGACGGTTATACACCTTGACCACGCGAAGCGCGTTCATGGCTTCCTGAATCCGTCCGAGCATTTGAGCAGTAGAAACCAGCGACTTTTTCATCGCTTTTTTCATTTTTTTTCCGAAGATGGCAATAATACCGATGACAGCCGGGGCGGAAGTCAGGAAGATCAGCGATAGTTTCCAGTTAATCGCAAATGCCGCTCCCATCGCGCCCATCGCCACCAGCGGCTCGCGAATCGTCTTGCCAAACAACACTTTAATACCCTTGCCGCTCTGGGCCACATCGCCCAGAATTCGGCTGGTCGTATCGCTGGTTCCACGCGAGGAAAAGAATCCCACCGGCATATACATCACATGCCGAAATACATCTTCACGAAGTTTTGTATTTGCAATGGATACAATTTTTTCCGCAAGATAAGATTGATAATATCGTGCCCAGCATCGGACAATCGTAACCAGAGTCAGCCCAATAATCACAACGAACATCGCCGGAAGCATCACATCCTTGCTCTCTGAGCGAGGGATGAAGCTGATGGGCCATTGTGCCAAATCCGCATAAAATGGCTTGGCTGGCGTTTGAAGCGAAAGATTCAGCGTTTCCAAACGCCCTTGTGCATCAGGACGATGAACGGAGATGAAAAGCGGCTGACAGGGATCAGGACTCGCCAACGTCTCGAGCATCTGATTAATCGAGGCGGCCTGCTCTGTATTTTCGCCAAGATGAACACTAAATATCTGGTCGCCCAATTGCAAACCTGAAGCTTTGCTCCATTCGACATCTTCAACACGGTTAATTAACAGATACTGCGTCGCTTCCGCGGATTTATTTACAAGGTCATTGCGCCCGGGAACATAAAAATCAAGTCCATACCGCCAGTTGCAGACCTTGCGATCCACCCAGCTATGCAGACCTTCTTCCTCCATCATCACCTTAAGCAACGGGATAATGGTTAGAAAACTGGCTGAAAACATCAACGAAATTGTGCCCGCCCAGAAAAATAATGCCAAAAGCCTTGGCCACTGCGGCCAGACATATCTTAAAACCCGCTTAAATGCGGACAAATCTGTCGTTTTGTTACTACTCATTCCTTGGTTCTGCCTTTCAATAGAAAGCGAAAAGTCTAATCCAGAAAGGCCATCCGGTCAAGACAATCCCTGTCGAACATTGGACTTGAATTAGCGATTGCTATACATGCTTTGATAGTATTGTTGATATTGTCCGGATACAATATTGTTTAGCCATGCAGTGTTGGCCAGATACCAATCAATGGTTTTGACAATTCCCTGCTCGAATGTAACCGAAGGACGCCAGCCTAATTCATTCATTATCTTGCTTGAATCAATCGCATAGCGGCGGTCGTGTCCGGGACGGTCTTT
>CAYTHV010000054.1:0-14472 GCA_964437685.1 uncultured Pirellulales bacterium | reverse complement strand
TGACATAGCGAATCAGGGATTGAGGCTTGCCAAGACGCTGCAGGATAATGCCGACTACTTCGAGATTGGTTTTTTCGTTGTTACCCCCGACATTATAAATCGTACCCGGCTGTGCCTGCATCAGAACTTTCCAGATGGCCGTGCAGTGGTCATAGACATACAGCCAGTCGCGGACATAAAGACCGTCGCCGTACATGGGCAGGTCTTTGTCATTAAGGGCATTGTTGATCATCAAGGGAATCATTTTTTCGGGGAACTGATACTGCCCATAATTATTAGAACATCGTGTGATGTTGTATCGCAAATTCCAGCTATGGCCGAATGCCTTGACCAGCATATCCGCCGAAGCCTTGCTGGCGGAATAGGGGGAATTGGGACTAAGCGGGGTTGTTTCAGTGAAAAAACCTTCCGTACCGAGTGAGCCATAGACTTCATCGGTCGAAACCTGCAGGAAACGCTCTAATTTATGATCCAAGGCAATTTTTAATAGATTTAATGTACCCGCCACATTGGTTTGGATAAAAATTCCCGGCTCAACGAGCGAGCGATCCACATGACTTTCGGCGGCAAAATTAACAATTGCATCGATCTTGTGCTTGACCACCAACTCATTGACCAGCTTGCTGTCGCAGATGTCACCTTTGACGAAAATATGGTTTGGATGATTGAGGTATTCGCCAAGACTTTCCAGATTGCCCGCATAGGTCAGGTTATCCAAATTCACAATCCGTATATCAGAATATTCTGTCAGTACCATGCGTACAAAATTGCTTCCGATAAATCCGGCGCCGCCGGTAACTAAAATCGTTCTCATAAAGTCTCCAGGTAATTTTTAAGCATGGTCTGCCATGAATCTATTTTAATATTCAGCAATTTTTCCAGCTTTGTACAATCAAAGCAACTGTTCAGAGGACGTTTGGCCGCGGATGGAAAATCACTGGTTTTACACGGGGTTAAATCGACATTCATCTTTAAGTTGGCAAACAGAAATTTGGCCATATCATATCGACTGACATATCCGCCGGCGGCAAGGTGATAAGTTCCCTCCGGAAATGTCGACAGTTGGATCATCCGGGACAGAATTTTGGCAACCTCCGCTGTCGCTGTCGGCGAACCAGTCTGGTCATCGACTACCCGAAGCGGCTTGCCTGCCCTGGCGGCATCGAGTAATTTCTTAATAAAATTAGTGCCGTTTTTGCCATAGGTCCACTGTACACGAATGATACAGGCACGGCACCCTGAAACCGCTAATGCCTTTTCGCCGGCATATTTACTGGCTCCATACGCACTGACCGGGTTGGCAATATCGGTTTCCCGATAGGGTCTATCCGACGTACCGTCAAAGACAAAATCCGTACTGATATGCAGCACAGGGATATTTTTCACTCTGGCAAGCTGACCTAATTTACCAACCGCCTGACCATTGACAAGAAAGGCGAGTTCTTTTTCACTTTCCGCTTTTTCGACATTGGTATAGGCGGCACAATTAACGATGACACAAGCATCGTTGATTGCCTGCTCTATCGCCGCAGTATCGGCAATATTGACTTCCGGTAAATCATATCCCACGGCATCAATCCGGGCACGGGATAATTCGGCCATCAAATCCGTACCCAGCATCCCCCTTGCACCCAGAACAACCACCCTGTCGTTCATATTATTTTCCTTCTCCATACACCGGCAATTTCGCAGCCGGAAAATCTTTCAATCTCCCGTATGCGGCATCTTTGGCCGACAATTGAGGATTGGTTATCGGCCATTTAATGCCAATATCCGGATCATTCCACAATAATCCGCCTTCATTCGCCGGGCTGTAATAATCGGTACATTTGTAATGAAATAAGGCGGTTTCACTTAATACACAAAATCCATGAGCAAAGCCGGTGGGGATAAAAAACTGCCTGTGATTGTCCGCCGACAAAACCGCACCAGCCCATTTGCCGAATGTCGGCGATCCTTTGCGAATATCCACCGCCACATCAAAAACCTCGCCGATAAGCACTTCGACTAATTTGCCCTGGCCATTGGGGTTTTGGAAATGCAGACCCCGCAAAACACCCCGTTGTGAAAAGGACACATTGTCCTGTACAAAAGGACCGACAATTCCCGCCTCTTCATAGCGTTTTACACTGAAGGTTTCTATAAAAAAACCCCGTGCATCGCCGAACACTTTTGGTTCAAGTATGAACACGCCGGGGATATCGGTTTCTATTCGATTCATTTGTTCATCCCTTCGACCAACTGAATCAGGTATTGGCCGTATTCATTTTTCTTTAGCGGTTCGGCTTGCTGCAGGACTTTTTCGGCGTCAATCCATTTCATTCGAAACGCAATTTCTTCCGGACAGGCGATCATCAACCCCTGCCGCTGCTGAACGGTTTGAACAAAATTGCTTGCCTGAAGCATGGATTCATGCGTTCCCGTATCCAGCCAGGCGATACCGCGACTGAGCAATTCTGCACAAAGGCCGCCGCGTTTGAGATATTCTTTGTTGACATCCGTAATTTCCAATTCGCCGCGAGCCGAGGGTTTAATGGACGCGGCGATTTCAGTAATCTGCCGGTCATAGAAATACAGCCCTACCGCCGCATAATTGGATTTGGGTTTGGCAGGTTTTTCTTCGATACTTAAAACCTTGCCATTTGCATCAAATTCAACAACGCCATACCGCTCCGGGTCGCGAACCCAATACCCGAAAATCGTCGCCCCATCGTCAATGGTACTGGCGTTTCGCAGTGCAGGAATTAACCCGTGACCATAAAAGATGTTATCGCCAAGAATCAGACACGCCGGACCATTGTTAATAAAGTCTTTGCCGATGATAAATGCCTGTGCCAGACCTTCCGGCCGCGGCTGAACGGCGTATTCAATAGAAATACCCCATTGGCTGCCATCACCCAGCAAGTCACGAAATAACGGCGTATCGTGAGGCGTGGAAATCACCAGAATTTCCTGAATCCCTGCCAGCATGAGCGTGGCCAGCGGGTAATAAATCATCGGTTTATCATAAATCGGCAGAAGCTGTTTGCTGACCGATCGTGTTGCCGGATACAGTCGCGTTCCGCTGCCGCCCGCCAAAATAATGCCTTTTCGTGACATCGTTCCCCTTTTTATGATTGAAGTTCTAAAATTGCTTTAAAAACCGTAAATCATTTTCAAACAGCAGTCGGATATCCGTAATGCCGTATTTCTTCATTGCCAGACGTTCAATGCCGAATCCAAACGCCCAGCCGGTATAGACTTCACTATCGATATTCACCGCATCAAAAACATTGGGGTCAACCATGCCGCAGCCGCCGATTTCCATCCACGCCTGACGACCATGCTTATCCACCCAGAGAATATCCACTTCACAGCTCGGTTCCGTAAAAGGAAAGAAGCTGGGGCGAAAACGAAATTTCGTATCAGCGCCAAAAAAGATATGGATGAACTGATTGATCGTTGTTTTCAAATCGACCATGGTTACGCCTTTGTCAACGACCAGGGCTTCCAACTGGTGAAACATAAACATGTGCGTCGCATCCACGGCATCCGGCCGATACACACGCCCCGGCGCGACAACCCGGATCGGCGGCTTGCGTGTTTCCATCGCGCGAACCTGAATTGTCGAGGTCTGGCTGCGAAGCAATGTCGATTCGCCGACATAAAAATTATCCATCGGGTCGCGGGCGGGATGTTCGGCGGGAATATTCAAAGCGATAAAATTGTGCCACTCATCTTCCACTTCCGGCCCATACGCAATCTGGAAGCCCATACGGCCAAAAATATCAAGCAATTCACTAATGGTCTGTGTGATGATATGGCTGCGCCCCCGACCGATGGATTCTCCCGGAAGCGTAACATCCATCAACGGCCCCTGCCTGACGGTATCGGCGCCAAGGGTTTGTTTTTTTTGTTCAAATGCAGCGGTGACTTCCTGTTTGATGCGATTGGCAACCTGACCGCCCTCTTTTTTTTGTTCCGGCGGCAAAGAACCTATCTGGCTGAGCATGGAAATAACCAGCCCCTTACGGCCAAGATATTTAATGCGGTAGGCTTCAAGCTCGTCTGCCGTTTTTACCGTGTCAAGCTCCTGCATTGCAGAATTCGCGATTTGTTCAAACTGCTCCAGCATAGCTCTGTGATTCCCAAAAATACAACAGCCTTCGGAAGAGAAAGAATCCTTCTCGCCGAAGGCGGTTGCTGGCTTTTAGTATTCAGTTTTAACTTACTTCAAACTCGCCTTGGCTTTTTCGATAATCTGATCAAAACCGGCCGGGTCGGCAATCGCGATTTCACTGAGCATCTTGCGGTTCAGTTCAATAGCGGCCTTCTTGCAGCCGTTGATGAACTGGCTATAGGAAATATCGCGTGCGCGACAAGCGGCGTTAAGACGAATAATCCACATTTCGCGGAAAAGGCGTTTTTTCTGGCGACGGCCAACACGGCTGTACACATTAGCCCGAACCACGGCTTCTTTGGCCAGACGAATTTGATTTTTCCTCGGTCCGTAAAACCCCTTTGCGGCCTTTAAAACTCTCTTTTTGGACTTGTGCCGTGCGTGTCCCTGACGTACTCTTGGCATACCAGCTTTTCCTTTCTATAAATTGTTTATCTTTAAATCCCGCTGCGGCAAGCTGATGTTAGCCGGGAAGCTGGGATTGACGGCCCCTTTTGTATGGACCATCGTTGCATAACCGAACGAATTACTCACCAAGCATGCGGCGAATATATTTCGCCTTGGCTCCTGCGACAATCGCTGTGGATTTGATACCACGAAGTTTGCGAGAGCTTTTATTACTCAGCAAGTGCCCACCATTACATTTTTGACGTCTTACTTTACCGGTTCCGGTAACCTTGACGCGTTTTTTCAACCCTTTATGGGTTTTCATCTTAGGCATATAACCTATTCCTCTCTAAGAAGTTACAGATATAAACAGTCTCCCTATTCCGGGAAAGCGGACTATTATACCAGCTTCCCTCTGGAAGGTCAACAATAAACTACAGTTTTAGACAAAAAAGACCTTTAACTGTCTGCCTTTTTCGCAGACTGCGGAATATTTAACCCCGAAGGATTTGCCCCCTGAGCAGGTTCCTGCCCGGCAGCCGACGAAGCTTTAAATGGAACCAGGATGAGTGTCATCCGCTTGCCCTGCAAATCCGGAAGACGCTCGACCTTGGAACAGTGCTGCAGGGTTTGGACAATAAAGTTCATTACCTCATAGCCGCTGTCAACATACATCATTTCACGACCCCGAAACTGCATCGAAAACTGCACTTTGTCGCCGCGAGTCAGGAAATCTTCGGCATGTTTTATCTTGATATCGCGATCATGCATATCGATTTTTGGACGAATCCGCAGTTCTTTGAGTTCCATGACGTGCTGCTTTTTCTGGCTTAGCTTAACTTTACGCTTTTGCTGGTAAAGAAACTTGCCATAATCCATAATACGACACACTGGCGGCTGTGTATTGGGCGAAACTTCAACCAAATCCAACCCCACTTCACGAGCACGATCCAGCGCCATCTGTATCGATACAATGCCGGCCTGTCCGTTGTTTTCGTCAATCAACCGAATCGGGCTGATGCGAATTTTTTCGTTAATGCGAAATCCTTCTGTACTGATAGCTGTTACCTTTCCTTATCAATGGTCAACTTTTTCTATCGGCTGTTCACCACCGAACAACCGATTACAATTCAAGTGTCTGCGATTGACTCGCTATTTTATTTTTGGCTGCCGCGATAAATGTCTCAATCGGCAGCGTTACTGTATCCTGACTTTGCCGCATTCGGACATTGACCGCGCCCTGCTCGGCTTCTTTGGGGCCGACAACCAGCATATATGGAACGCGATCCGTATGAGCAATCGCAATTTTTGCTCCAATTTTATCATTGGAATCGTCCAGCACCGCTCGCAATCCACACTGCTTGAGCCGGTCAACCAGCTTGACAGCATAGTCATTGGTTTTTTCGCTGATGGGCATGATTCGCATCTGTTCCGGAGCCAGCCACAACGGGAAATTGCCCGCGAAATGCTCGATTAAAATCCCCAGGAACCGTTCCAGTGAACCTAAAATCGCCCGATGGAGCATCACCGGCGTCTTTTCCGTATTGTCCTTGTCGGTATAAACAAGCCCAAACCGCATTGGCATCGAAAAGTCAAGCTGAATCGTCCCTAATTGCCAGGAACGCCCGATGCAGTCATTGATATGAAAATCGATCTTCGGCCCATAGAATGCGCCGTCGCCTTCATTGATCTGGTATTGCAGCCCCTTGTGTTTCAGGGCGCCCGCCAATGCCTGCGTCGCGATGTCCCATATTTCGTCTGAGCCGATATGCTTTTCCGGCTTGGTCGAAAGTTCGATATGGTAATCCTTAAATCCGAATGCCGCGTAAAGTTCCTGCACCAGATTAATGACACCGACCACTTCACTTTCAATCTGATCGGGAGCACAGAAAATATGGGCATCATCCTGCGTAAACTGACGAACACGCACCAACCCGTGCATCTGCCCGCTGGCTTCATAGCGATGCACCAGGCCCAGTTCGGCAACTCGCATCGGAAACTCACGATACGAATGCTTATTGGATTTATAAATCAGCAATCCGCCGGGGCAATTCATTGGCTTGATGGCATAGGTAATTTCGTCAACCGTCGTAAAATACATATTTTCTTTATAATGATCCCAATGCCCGCTGCGATGCCACAGCGACTCATTAAGCATAATCGGCGTCTTGACTTCCGAATACCCGTACCGGCGATGAACACTTCGCCAGTAATCAATAATTTCGTTCCAGATAATCATTCCCTTGGGATGCAGAAATGCAAATCCGGGACCTTCATCCTGAAAGCTGAATAAGTCCATCTGGCGACCGATAACGCGATGGTCGCGCTTTCTGGCCTCTTCGATCCGAGTCAGATGCTCATCCAATTCTTTTTTATTGCGCCAAACCGTGCCATAAATCCGCTGGAGCATTTTCTGGCTGGCGTCGCCGTGCCAATACGCGCCGGCGACAGACATGATCTTAAAGGCTTTGGGGTCTATTGCGCCGGTACGCGGAATATGCGGCCCACGGCACAAATCCATAAAACCATCGCCCTGCTGATAAAAGCTGATTACATCTCCGGCGGCGCGATCAATATTATCCAATTTATAGACATCGCCGGCCATTTTTTGCCGGGCCTGCTCGCGAGTCATTTCAATGCGTGCAAAAGGCCTGTCGGCTTTAACGATTTCGGCCATTTTGGCTTCGATTCGCTCAAAATCTTCCGGGCGAATGGTCGTATCAAGGTCAATATCATAATAAAAGCCATCCGCGACCGTCGGACCATAAACAAGCTTGGCCGTCGGCCACAGCGAACAAATCGCCTCGGCCATAATATGCGCACAGCTATGGCGCAGGGTATCAACTCCCTCTGTATCTTTGTTGGTGATAATCTGAAGTGTTACCTCCCCAACAACGGGGTAAGAAAGGTCAACCATTTGACCATTTACTTTAGCCGCTAAAGCCGCACGGGCCAGACCCGCACCGATCTTTTCGGCAAATTGATACACGCTCATTCCATCAGGGCCATCCATCGTCGCCCCGTTGGGTAATTTTATCTGTGCCATTGAGTTTCCAATAAATCCTTTTCTTAACTTGAGTTATAGCAATTACTTATGCTCTATTTCAAGCCGTCGTACAATACAAAATACCATGCCGGGTATAGACTTACCCTTCATAACTAATAATAAATCGCAATAATAGCGATTTTATCCAAAATGTCAAGCCGACAAATTCAGGGGAAATTCGGTACAATCGCCGCGTGGCAAGATACAACAAGACATAAGAGACAATATATAGCTTTTTTGATATGCGATGGCCGCCAAACTATATCGGAGTACATTTCCCATTGAAACAGTCGCTTTGGGTATCACCCCGAACCTGTACAGTATTGGGTGGAATATCCGCCCACGCAGCGGGAGTCTTTAAGGTCAGGATGTGAAATAATCCGTTTCGCAACATCGCACAGATGTTGTAAAAATCGCTTTGAAACGGCTGGCGGTAAGGTATCGGCGGCAGCGATTGCCCGGACAGGCAGCAATACCGCGCATACGCCAGTTCTGCCATGGAAACGCTTGACGGAGCGGGATGATCAAACCACGATGCGGGCATCGGCTGAAAATCATTGACCCGCGATTCGATCCACCTGTCGGATTCCCTGAATCGTTCAAGATAGGCCGCGATCGTGTCCATCTCTGCCTGCCATTTGGGATCATCCTCGTAAAGCATCGTCAGCGACAGCAGCACAGCGGCGGCATCAAACAAAAAGGATTGATTTTGCACACGATGGTCATAATAGGAATGCCCCAGCTTCTGGCCGTCCCAGAAGATTTCCAGCAGACGGCGTATAATGGCATCTGCCTGCTGCAAAAGAGCAGGCTGGTTCAAGCTGCGGGCACATTGAATCAGGGATACTGCGGCCAGCGCATTAAGACCGCACAGGATTTTCGTATCGGCCTGAGGCTGGGGACGTTTTTGACGAATTGCGAGCAGCTTTTCCTCGATCTGTTTCAATGCCTCATCCGTCTTTCGAATAAGATGATTTTTGCCTTCAAAATTTCCGCGTTCTTCAATGCGATATGTGTTTTGAAATTGCTCAAACTCATCGGCATTCAGAATCTTTTTGAGCTGATCAAAAGACCACAGATAGGTTGCACCTTCATGATGTTCCGTATCCGCGTCCAGTGCAGTGATAAACAGCCCATCCTGATAAAAGCTTTCATGAAGACAACAGATGATTTTTTCCGCCATGGTCTTGCAGGCTGTTTGACCAAAGAGTCGAAACCCCAGACTGTAACACCACATCGCCATCGCCTGGTCGTAGAGCATTTTTTCAAAATGCGGAATCGTCCACTGCCGGTCAGTACAATATCGAAATACACCGCCCTGCAGGTGGTCGTTCAGCCCGCCGCGACGCATCGCATCCAGCGTTTGCTGGCACATCCTGCGAACCTCCGGCGTATCGTCAACGCTCAGGACGTACAATAAAAACAGGAGCGTCGTGTGAGGCGGAAACTTCATCGCTGCCCCGAAGCCGCCATAGTCGCTGTCAAAATTGGCTAACAGGCTTCCGATCAGGTTGTCATCAACAGCAATTGCCGGCTTCTGTTCTGTTGGTTCAAAAATCGAAATGTTTTCGGCGTGTTGTTGATAATAATCAAAAACAGTATGAGCGATTTCAAGAAATCCTTTCATCGCACCGCGCGACTGAGCCGGAGCATAGGTCAGTGCAAAAATCGGTTTCAGGTCAGGTTTTAAAAAAACGTTCAGCGGCCAGCCCCCCGAACCGCTTTGGCGAGTCAGGAAGTCCATCAAAAATTGGTCGATATCCGGGCGCTGCTCACGATCCACTTTGATTGATACGAAATGGTCGTTTAGATAGACCGCAACACCGACATCCGAAAAGGCCTCATGGGCCATCACATGACACCAATGACACGTTGAATAACCCACCGAAACAAAAATAGGTTTCTGGCAGGCAATCGCCTCTTGAATGGTTTCCTCAGTCCATTCTTGCCACCAAACCGGATTATCCGCGTGCTGACGTAGATAAAGCTAATAAGAGTCAGCAAGATTATTGCGTTTAAAATCAGGCATTTTAATGTCCTACAAACTAAAGGAGTTTTGCAGAATAAAATATTTAGCCTTAAATTTTCCTACTTGTCTAAGAACTACGGATCACGAACTCAGAACGTTCATCATTCCCAATCATTTTACAATACACAATCTCTCCTATATGCGCCTGCCCGACACATCTTATTACAGAAACAAGACATGCCATGTCCTACAAATTTTTTCTACTTACAAAAAAATCAAAAAAGTTTGATATTTTTTTTATCTTTATTTCTCAATAACTTACAAAACTCAACATCCCAAAAAACCCAAAAAAAATTTTCATAAGTCGCATTTTCACCCCTATATATAGAGGGACGTGTTTTTTCCTCCGCTGAGCAATCAGCATTAATAATTGAATAACCGAGACAAGAAAGCAATTGATGACAAAAAGGGGGCAAAGAAATGAAGGGGTACAAGGATAAATCAAGTCGCAATTCCATCCGTCTAAGAACCACGAACAAAAAACGGAGAACTTTCAAAAGAATGGTTTTTGCTTGACAGTCCGAGTGGGGGTCTGTATGGTTCGTCAGGTTTGGGTTCGTTTCTCTAATCAAGAGTAAATAATTCCATATTATCCTTAATTATAGTGTGAGAATGGCAAAAAAAGATTCTAATCTATCGCTCGTTATTGTCGAGTCGCCTGCCAAGGCCAAGACAATCAACAAATATCTCGGCCCGGATTTTATTGTCAAGGCCTCTATGGGCCATGTGCGAGATCTGCCGTCAAAAGGTATTAATATTGATATCGAGCATAATTTTGAGCCCACGTACGAGATTACGGCCAGCCGAAGAAAAACGGTCGCCGATCTGAAGTCCAATGCGAAAAAGTGCAGCTCGGTCTATCTGGCAACAGACTTGGACCGCGAAGGAGAGGCGATTGCCTGGCATCTGGCAGAGGTTTTGGGACTTAAAGAAGAGAATACCTTTCGCGTTGTCTTTAATGCGATTACCAAAAACGACATTCAAAAGGCTTTTACCAATCCCGGCAAGGTCGATTATCACCGGGTACTGGCTCAGCAGGCACGGCGAATTCTCGACCGCATCGTGGGTTATCAAATCAGCCCCTTGTTGTGGAAAAAAGTCGCCAAAGGCCTATCCGCAGGCCGTGTACAATCCGTCGCCGTCAAGCTGATTGTCCAGCGGGAACGCGAAATTCGTTCATTTGATCCAAAAGAATACTGCTGATTCCCGCAGTTTTTTCAACCAAACCCGCTCCACAATTAGCCGAGCAGTGGAAAAAGTTCATCGGCTCCAATAAAGACGAAGACAAAGGGCCTACCGTCGCAGAGCAAAATGCGTGGCTGGCCAAATATACGGCCTTCAAAGCTGAACTTCACAGCGTTAACGGCCAGGCTTTTCACGCTGAAAATGAACAGCAGGCCATGTCCGTTTTGCATGCCCTGCAAGGCGCTGCGTATACGGTTGCCAACATTACCACCAATCGCGTCCAGTCGCGCCCGGGCGCCCCTTTTATTACATCAACCATGCAGCAGGCCGGCGCCAATCGGCTCGGTTTTTCGGCATCCAAAACCATGATGCTCGCACAGCAATTATATGAAGGTATCGACCTGGGCTCGATGGGGTCTCTGGGTCTGATTACCTATATGCGTACTGACAGCACGCATTTGTCCGGCGAAGCCATTCAGTCCTCGCGGCATTTTATTGAACAGCGTTTTGGTAAAAACTACCTGCCGGAAAAACCAAATTTCTTTTCGTCATCCAAAGATGCCCAACAGGCTCACGAAGCAATTCGTCCAACCGACCCGGATTTAGTGCCGGATGATATCCGACAATTCCTCACTGATGACCAGTATAAATTGTATGATTTGATTTGGCGGCGGTTTGTGGCCTGCCAGATGGCTGCATCTCTGTGGGACACGACCCGCGCGGAAATCGAAGTAAAGACGTCTATTGGGCCATGTCAATACCGCGCCTCAGGTCGCGTGCAGGTTTTTGACGGCTTTACCAAAGTCTGGCAAACCTCGACCGAAGAGCCGGTTCTGCCGGAAATGCAGATAGGACAGGCTGTCGAGCCGGTCTGTATCGACGCTCAGCAGCACTTTACCAAGCCCCCCGCCCGCTATACGGAAGCTTCGCTGGTTAAGGCCCTTGAAAAAGAGGGAATTGGACGACCCAGTACCTACGCATCGATTATATCGACTATTCAGGATCGACAATATGTCGAGAAGAAAGATAAAAAATTCTACTCCACGTCGATTGGCGAAGTGGTTACCGACAAGCTCGACGAATTCTTCCCGCAGGTTATGGATATCGCATTCACCCGGCACATGGAAGAACAGCTCGACAAGATCGAAGAACAACATCTGAATTGGATCAAGGTCTTAAGGGAATTTTATGACCCGTTCAGCCAAAGTCTTAAAGTTGCTACCCAGGAAATGACTCACGCTAAAGCCGAGATGCAGCCCAGTGAATATAACTGTCCCAAGTGCGGCGCCAACATGGCCTATCGCCTTGGTAAAAACGGACGATTCCTGAGCTGTTCGAAATACCCGGAATGCAAATTCGCCTGTCCCTGCGACAATGAAGGCAAAATGGTACAAGAGGTTGTTACCGAGCACCAATGCCCCAAGTGCGGCAAACCCCTGATACAAAAACGAGGACGATTTGGAACATTCCTCGGCTGCTCGGACTACCCAAATTGCAAAACCATTGTCAATCTCGACAAAGAGGGCAAGCCCAAGCCGCCCAAAGAACCGGCAGAACCGACAGGCGTAATCTGCCATAAATGCGGCAAAGGTGAATTGGTCATCCGTCAGAGCAAACGCGGACCATTTATGGGGTGCAATAAATTCCCCCGCTGCCGAACCATTGTCAAGATGGAAAAACTCGACATGCTTAAAGACCTGCAAAGTAAAGGGCAGTGGCCTCCGAAAGATGAGGTGCAGGCAAAAGAAATTTTAGGCGCAGGGGAAGAAAAAAAGACTGCTAAAAAGAAATCGACGCGGAAAACAAGCCCGGAAACCGCGGAAGAATAACTGTTTTAATATTAATTTGTATTGAGGAATGAGATGACGGATTCTGTCTCAAAAGAAGTGTTTGAAATTGTCGAACCCATCGGCAAACGCGTCCTGATCCGTAAGGACGAGGACAAAAAACAGACCAAGGGCGGTATTCAATTGCCGGATAACATCGAGATTCCAACCATCACCGGACGGATTGTCGCGGTTTCCGCGGAAGTTGAGATGTCCACTGAATACCCGCTGAGACAATACGATAAAGTCTTGTTTAATCCCAAAGGAGCAATCCCGGTGGATTTCGAAGGAGACAATCGGCTGTTTGTCGTAGAAGTGGAGAATGTCGTTGCTGTATTCCGAAAACAGAAGTAAATCCCCCGCTACCTTGATTAATATTTTTTTGGAACAAACCGCCAATAACAATATAATATGGAATTGATATGGAGCGGTAACTATGGATATTCAACACTTAGCTCAACAGGCACGCAAGGCATCGATTGATTTGGTGGCTCTCAGCACGGAGCAGAAAAATGCCGCCCTTGAAGCCGTGCGTCTGGCATTGCTGGCCAGCAAAGATCAACTCTTCGCCGCCAATGCCGCCGATATCGCAGATGCAAAGGAAAACAGTCTTGCCGCCCCCCTGCTCAAACGGCTCAAATTCGACGCCGACAAACTCGACGAGGTTTGCAACGGGTTAAAAAGTCTGATTCAACTGGACGACCCCGCAGGCAAGACGCTGTCGGCAATGGAGTTGGACCGCGGGCTGGAACTATATAAGGTCAGTTGCCCTATCGGCGTAATCGGCGTGATCTTTGAATCCCGCCCGGACGCATTAGTCCAGATTTCGTCACTATGCCTGAAAAGCGGAAACGCCGTCCTGCTCAAAGGCGGCTCCGAAGCGATACACACCAATAAAATTCTTGCCGAGATTATCACAAATGCCTCTGTCAAAGCCGAAATTCCCGATGGCTGGCTGGGACTGCTGGAAACACGCTCGGACGTTGCGGCGATGCTTGCGCTGGACGAGTACATCGACCTGCTTATCCCGCGCGGCAGCAATGAATTTGTCCGGCATATTATGGATAACACCCATATCCCGGTTATGGGACACGCCGATGGAATTTGTCATGTCTATGTCGATAAATCGGCAGACCTCGATATGGCAGTTAAAATCGCAGTGGACTCGAAGTGCCAGTATGTCGCCGTATGCAATGCGACGGAAACCCTGCTGGTACATCAGGACATCGCTGCGGCATTTCTCCCAAAAGTCAAAACTGCCCTTGAAAATCTGAATGTTGAACTTCGCGGATGCCCAAAGACTCGCCAGTTTATTGATATTAAACCTGCCACGGAGCAGGACTGGAAAACGGAATATCTGGATTACATTCTATCCATCCGAACCGTCGAAAGTATGGCCGAGGCCATCGACCATATCAACACCTACGGCTCAGGTCATACGGACGCGATTGTCACCGCTGACAAAGCCGCCGCTGCGACATTTCTCCGCCGGGTGGATTCCGCCGATGTCTTCTGGAATGCCAGCACACGTTTTGCGGACGGCTTCCGCTATGGACTCGGCGCCGAGGTCGGCATCAGCACCAATAAACTCCACGCCCGCGGGCCGGTCGGACTCGAAGGGCTGGTGGTCTATAAATGGCTTCTGGCCGGATCGGGGCAAATTGTCGCTGATTACAGCGGCCCAAAGGCCAAGTCCTATACGCATAAAAAATTAGATACGCACTGGACGTTCTGAGCTATGAGAAACTTTTCAAACGCCAAAAGGATTGTTTTAAAAGTCGGAACTAATACCCTGACCAAAGGCAGCGGGATTGATACCGACTACATCGACAATCTGGCC
>CAYTHV010000053.1:0-18252 GCA_964437685.1 uncultured Pirellulales bacterium | reverse complement strand
CCGCCTATTCTGAATCCGGAGACCAATACGCTGATTGTTACCGATTATGCCAACCGTATGCCCAAGATCGAAGAAGTCATTCGCATTATTGATACGCCGGGCATCAAAAAATATGTGCACCGCCAGCTTAATTATATGCAGGCTTCGGAATTACTGCCGCGCCTGCAAAAACTGGCGTCCCAACTGCAGAATTTAAATATTACAGTAGGTTCCACAAGTCCAACCGCAATGCCGGTGCCGGCGGTCCGAACACCGGGGCAGCCTGCACAACCTCAGCCTCAACCGCAGTTGCCGCAGCAGGTCGTGCCGCAGGATCAGATTACGGTTTATCTTGATGCGGATGAACGAACCAACCGTGTGCTGATGATCGGTAACGAGGAACAGATTACAGTGGTCAACTCTCTAATCGACAGTCTTGATGTCAAGCAGTATAATTTGCAGTATGTCAAGGAATATGATATCAAAAATGTTGACGCTGGTGAGGTGATTAGCGCTCTTAATGAGCTGGGGCTTGCAAAAGTTTCCATCGCTTCAAAAACAACGACGACATCGACAATGCCGCAGTCCCGTACCCCGGGGCAGCCTGTAACGCCGCAACAACAGCAGCAGCAACAGGCGTTGGCGCAAGTGGCTGGGGCGGCAGGCGAGGCTGGTGGGGATCAGCCATTTATTTCGATTCGGCCCAATACCAATTCACTGCTGGTTAACGCCACCAGCGAACAGCATGAGCGTATTGAACTGGTGATTAAGTATATTGACGTTGAGCAAAAAGATCAGCGGACGATCAAGGAATATGAAATTCAGAATATAGACGCTTCGGAAGTCGTTACGACGCTTGGCGATCTGGGCGTGATATCCAGTCAGTCGGTGTCCAGTATTACGACCTCCAAAGATTCGATGTACGGCGGTTCGACGGGGTCTGGTTCACGCTATGGTTCGGGTTACGGTTCACAATACGGTACTGGAACAAACCGCACAATGCAGAATATGCAAGGGATGCAGGGACAGCCCGGAGTGGAGCAGCAATCCACGGCGACGAATCTGATTACTGCCGAAGGAACGGAAAAGGATTTGACCGCGGCGGAGCCGAAAATTTCGATTCTTGAAAGCACGAATTCCCTGCTGGTTCATGCGACGCCGCGTCAGCATGCTTCGGTTGCACTGGTGATTGCCTATGTCGATCGGCAGCTTGATCAGGCCAGTACGCCGTATGTGGTTTATCCGCTGGAAAATCAGAAACCGGAGGATTTGCGAACGACGCTGGAGGGTTTGATTCAGGAATCGCTCGACCGCGCGGCAAAGAAAACAACTGCCGGTGCACAGGATCCACGTCTGGTTACGACACAGCAGCCGACAACAGGCGGCGAAAGCAACTTGCCTATTCAGCAGGCGGAGAAAATCAAGATTATCGATGACAAAGCATCCAATTCGCTGATTGTCTATGCGAATAAGAAAAATCAGCAGTGGATTTCGGATCTGATTCATGAACTGGATCAATATCGTCCCCAGGTGCTTTTGGATTGTACGCTGGTTGAGATTACCAAAGACGATCAGTTCACCTTTGATCTGGATTTTGTTCTCAAGAAAGGCGGGTTCCCTGATGGCGGCACGATGACTAAGTTAACCCCAATTGTGACACCGTTCTCGCCTGGCACTGTCGGTGAAGCGACCGTAACCAAAGGTACCGGTGCGGCGTATTATTCAGACAGTCATATTCAGGCCTTACTCAACCTTGTTGATAAGAATAATTATGGACGAGTTTTAGCCAGGCCTTCGCTATTGGTCAAAGACAATGAGGAAGGCATTATCAAAGCTGAAAAATTGATTTATGTTGCAGAAGAAAAAACCAATATCCAGTCACAAGATCAAGGGGAGGCAATACAAACGACAGATGTTACTTTCAAAGAGTATAAATCAGATATTACGCTGACGATTACGCCTCATATTTCCTCTGAAAAGATATTAGGGCTTGAAATTGTGTTGAATCGGACGGACTTTGATTTGTCCAGTGGAAATGAAGTGGAGATTCGCGGTGAAACGATTCCCAAGCCCTATGACCAGGTTATAAGCAATATCGATACATGGTCAGTGATTCCTGATGGCGCGACGATCATTCTGGGCGGAATTGAACAGGTCAATCAGGGCAAGACCAATACAAAGGTACCTATCCTTGGCGATATTCCTTTGGTTGGATTGCTATTCCGCGGGATTGACCAGACGGATAAACAATCTAAATTATATGTATTTGTTAAAGCCAATATTATCAAGCCCGGCGATGAACTGACGGGTCAGTCGGATATTGAAAAGGTATCGCAGAAAAAACGCAAGGCTTTTGAAGAAGAGGAAAGCCGTTTCCAGAATCTTGATAGTGTTCCGGGTTTAAAACCCAATCCTATCCATCCTAAAAAAGTGCTGGAGAATGATGAGTATATTGAAGAACTGAAGAAAGAGTCGCAATCGGATACGCCGACGGTGACGGTGCAGATTGAGTAGAGGTTTTGGTCGCAATAGTAACGCTGGATTCCCGTCCCCGCCTGCGCGAGGACAGGCACTGCGCGGGAATGACAAGTTGTGAAATGCTGAGTTTGTTCTAAACGCGCGGGAATGACAAGTTGAGAAATGCTGAGTTTGTTCTAATGATGTAAGGGAATGACAACTCGTGATGCGGATGTTATTCAGTACTCGCTTGCTTTTGCGGAAATGATAAGTTGAGAAATGAGAGCTTGTTCCAAAGACGTGGGAATAACAAGGTTCTCAGGCCGCTTTGCGGCACTCTCTTTTGAAAAAAGGGAGAGTTGTAGAAAGAAATATGAAAGAATTGTTAATACAAACTGCTCAGGATACCGGGGTTATTGACGCCGGAGCCCTGAAGCGATACTTCGATGAGCATATCGAGGATAAGCGTCGGGTCGATCAGATGTTACTGATGGCGCCGAATTTTACCGAGGATGCCGTGCTGCGGTTGTTTGCCGCGGCGCTGGGGATGGAGTATATCGATGAAATTTCCAGCAAAGACGTGCCGAAATCGTTTATCGAGACGGTACCGGCGGCATACGCACAGCATCATTATCTGATCGGCCTTGAGCGTCCGACGGATGCCGGTCATATGGCGGTGGTTGTGGCAATGCCGCTGGCTACGCCGATTGTGGATAATGTATCCAAGCTGCTGGGGCGGCCTGTGCGGACGGCGCTGGCGACGCGGGCGGCGATTACCGCGGCCATCGATGTGGCGTATGAGCAGAAAAATACGGTGATCGAGGAGGTCGCCGAGGAACTTGATCAGCAGAATTTAGACCAGCTTGTCGATGAGGCTCAAAGCAGCGACGACCTGCTGGATGTGGTCAATCGTCCGCCGGTGATTCGCTTAGTGAACGATATTCTTTTCCGTGCCCTGCAAATGCGGGCCAGCGATATTCATATTCACCCGTATGAAACAAAAATTCAGGTGCGATACCGTGTGGACGGTATTTTATATGATACGCTGTCGCTGAATCGCAATGTGCTGTCGCTGATTATCTCGCGTATTAAAGTGATGGCGGGGATGGATATCGCCGAACGGCGTATGCCGCAGGATGGACGATGCAGCGTTCGCATCGGCCAGCGTGAAATCGATTTGCGTGTCAGTACCGTGCCGACCAGTTACGGCGAACGGGCGGTATTGCGTATTCTTGATAAGAGCACAGGCGTTTTATCGCTGGAGGAATTGGGCTTTTTTGAAGAAGATCGCAAGGTTTTCGACAAGATGATCAACCGCTCACACGGCGTGATTTTTGTAACCGGCCCGACTGGTTCCGGAAAAAGTACGACGCTTTATGCGTGCCTAAATCGCATCGATTCAAAAGTTAAAAATATCATGACCGTTGAAGACCCGATTGAATATCAGCTCGCCGGGATCAGCCAGATGCAGGTGTCCAGCAAAAAGGGAATGACGTTCGTCAACTCGCTGCGGCATATCTTGCGTCAGGACCCGGATGTGATTATGGTCGGCGAAGTCCGCGACCGCGAAACAGCGGCGATGGCGATTCAGTCGTCACTGACAGGTCACCTTGTGTTTTCGACGCTGCATACCAATGATGCGGCTGGAGCGATCAGCCGTTTGCTGGATTTCGGCGTCGAGCCGTATCTGGTCAGTTCATCGCTGATTTGTACGCTTGCCCAGCGTCTGGTGCGGCGTATTTGTCCCGATTGCAAGCAGGCGTATGTGCCGCCTGCGCATGAACTGCGGGAACTGGGGATTGCCGAAAACATGGGGGCTACCAAGTTTTATCTCGGCGCCGGCTGTGCAAAATGTTTTGAGACGGGCTATCGCGGCCGAACGGGAATTTATGAGTTGATGACCATTACCGAAGAGATTCGGGAGATGGTTTATCAGCGGCAAAGCGCCGGGGTGATCAAGAAAAAAGCCCTCGAGCAGGGGATGCAGACACTGCGAATGGATGGCGCCCGCAAGATTCTGGCGGGGATGACGACGATTGCGGAAGTGCTGCGCGTCACACAGGCGGACACGGGGTAAGAGGATTGTAAATTGTAGAATGTAGATTGTAGAATGAATAAAGAAGACCTGAAAATTCGAACTAAACAGTTTGCACATCGCTGTGTAAAATTGGCGTTGGCTTTGCCTAAAAATACATTAGGACAACATGTTTCCAGACAATTGATTCGATGTTCAACTTCAGTTGCCGCGAATTATCGAGCTACCTGTACGGCTCAGTCGAGGGCTACTTTTATTTCAAAACTTTCAATATCAATTGAAGAAGCAGATGAATCTGCTTTTTGGATAGAATTTCTAATTGATGAAAATATAGTTAAAAACAATCTTGTTTCTGAATTGCTGCAGGAATCAAAAGAGTTAAAGGCTATTTTTGTTTCTTCACAGCAAACAGCCAGAAAGAATGCGGGTAAATAGTGCTGCGTATAAAGAAATTTACAATTTACAATCTACAATCTACAATTTACAATGCCAAGGTTTAGTTACATCGCAATTTCGCCCTCGAAGAAAACAGAAAAGGGCATTCTGACCGCCGAAAGCGCGTTTTCGGCGCGAAAGCATCTGCGCTCCAAGGGGCTGCATCCAACGGAGATCAAGGAGATGGCCGCCGTCGAAAACCGGCAGCGATTTCGGATATTCGGTAAAAGTAACCGGGGAGCTGTTACAGCGTTTACCAAAGAACTTTCGACGATGCTGTCAGCGGGAATTAAACTGACCGATGCGTTGGGTGTACTGATAACGCAGGTAACCGATCCGGGTTTGCGGATTGCGGTAACCGATATTCGGGATCGTGTGGTTTCCGGCGAATCCTTTGCCGAGACGCTGACCGAATATGGGCAGTATTTTGATGTGATTTATGTCAGTATGATGCGGGTTGGTGAAGTAACCGGTACGCTCGATAAGAGCCTTGCGACGACGTCTGCGTTTATGGAAAAACGCCAGCGGCTTGAGGCGAAAATGACGACCGTGATGATTTACCCGGCGCTGCTGATTCTTGGTTCGATTGGGGCGGTGCTGATTATTACGATCAAAGTAATTCCGGTAATTGCCGAGCAGATTACGAAAACGGGACAGGAATTACCCTGGATTACGCGGGCGTTGATAGGTCTTTCCGAGGTATTAACCAGTTGGTGGGTGATCCCGATTTTATTGGGTTTATTCGGCATTGGCTGGCTTTATCGGACGATTATGAAAACGCCCAAAGGCGCCTATTTACGCGACAAGATGATCCTGAATCTGCCCGGTTTTGGCCCGCTGGTTAAGCAGCGCATTGTGTCGCGGTTTGCTTCGACGCTGGCGACGCTGCTGGGGGCGGGCTTATCGATGGCAGAATCCCTGCGAGTTGTGGCACAGGTTACGGGCAATCAGATTATGAATGAAGCCGTCAAGCAGGCTCGCGACCGAATTTTGGCAGGAGCGGATATTGCTACTCCGCTGCGCGACAGCGGCGTGATCGATCCATCCGTTGCCCACATGGTCGCCGTTGGGGAAAAAAGCGGCGAATTGGAACAGATGCTTAAGGTGATCAGTGAGAATCTGGATGCGTCGAGCGATCTGGTGATTGAGCGGCTTAGCGCCGCTATCGAACCGGTGATTATCGTTTTTATGGCGCTGATTATTGGCGTTATTGCCTATGCGACCATGATGCCGCTGATTAAGTTTTCGTCGGGAAGCTTTTGATTGTAGATTGACAATTGTATATTGTAAATTGAAATAACAGATTCGTTTTTGCAATCTACAATATCCAATATCAAATATACAATTGATGATTGAAAATGAATCTATACATGAAAAGAGGTCATTATGAACAAAAAAACAGATCAAGAAAATCGGATTCGTCGGGGTTTTACATTGGTCGAAGTGATGGCGGTTATTGTCATCATCGGGTTGCTGGCGGCGATTGCGGCCAAAAACTTTCTCGGCCAGACGGACAAGGCTCGCGTGATTACGACGAAGGCGACGATGAAAGCGCTTCACGAGTCGGTCAATATGTTCAAAATGGATACCGGACGGTTGCCGACCGAAGAAGAGGGGCTGAATGCACTGATCGAACAACCCGCGGATGTGGAAGGCTGGTCGCAGAGCGGGTATCTTGAAGGTACTAAGATACCTAAAGATGCATGGAAACACGATTTTGTTTACCAGCTTAACCCCGAGAGCGGCAAGCCATTTGTGATCATCAGCTTGGGCGCCGATGGCAAAGAGGGTGGCGAAGGCTATGATGCCGATTTACTCAGCACAGATACGGAGTAAGTTTCATTTCTGTCCTTATCGTGGACGGCGTTCGGGGCTGGTTCTCGTCGAGGTGCTGATGGTGCTGGGGATTGTCGCGATGATTACCTCGATTGCAATGTTTAGTTTCTCCGCCATCTCCGGCAAAAGTTATTTCAAACGCAAAGCCGCGACACTGGTACAGGCATTTCAGTCGGCGGTCAATACCGCTCAGCAATCCGACCGCCGGTATGCGGTGATTTTGAATTTCGATGAAAAAACGTGGATGCTGCGGCAGTTTAATCAACTGGATTTCGAGGGAATTCCCGAGGATGAAGCGGTCATCAAAACCGGCTACTTTGA
Organism: uncultured Pirellulales bacterium; assembly: GCA_964437685.1. Lineage (GTDB taxonomy): Bacteria > Planctomycetota > Phycisphaerae > Sedimentisphaerales > Anaerohalosphaeraceae > Anaeroglomus. The sequence goes on along the minus strand of CAYTHV010000053.1, from coordinate 11,189 downwards.
TCCACGATTTGATATCGATTATGTCTTGTTTGATGACGGGGTCGATACCCGCTACCCGGCTGAGGGGGTAATTACAAATGAGGCGAAGTTTCTTGCCGGCCATGGCGGCTGGCGAAGCGGTGGCAAGGTTGTTCTGATTGATGAAGACGGCCAACCGTGGTCAATTGTGATTTATCGGATTGGTAAGCCCATTGAGTTATTGCCGGGCGATGTTCCGCTTTTGGCGCCATTGCCCGAAAGTGAAATGCCATTCTGAAAATTCTAAGCACTAAATTATAAATCTTAAACAAAATTTAAAACTGAAAAATAAATAATCTCTGCAATCTGCGAAATCTGTGGTTTCAGATTTTTTTCTATGAACTACGAACGAAGAACTTTTTCAATGAAGCAATCAACAATCCATTCCAAAACAGGCTTTACCTTGGTCGAGGTGGTTGCCGCATTGCTGGTCTTATCGATGCTGATTAGTTCGGCGCTGGTGGTGATGGGCAATATTACTGAAGGGATGATTGACTTGAAAGCGAAGACACAGGCTTTCGCGATTGCCCGGCAGAATATGGAGAAATTGCTGACCTCCGCGGGTGTTTCGGATATGTCTGAATACGGGGTTGTCGAAACCAACCCTGATATGGATTGGCAAACCATTGTCGAGCCATTTTATGAGCCGATCAGCAACCGGATGTGGGTTCGCGGCGTCTGTTCATCCAGCTATACCGACAGTAAGGGGCAGCGGCAGAGTATTGAGCTGAGCTGCTGGTTAAACGGGCTTACGGCTCAGCAAATCAAGCAGGTTGCCGACCAGCAAAAGCGGCAGGAAGAATATATGTCGCAGTTTTCCGACTCGGAATACGGCAAGGAGTTGGCTCAGCAGCGGGAAATTACGTCCGCATTTCTTGAACAGGAAAATCTGGATGCTGATGCGTATAAAGATTTTATCGAACGGATTGAACGCCGTCGGCTGGATTATATCGCCGACAAAGGTTTTGACGAGGGATATTTCGACTTTATAGAGGAACTTCAACAGGATGAAAGCGACTTTCTCTATCGTCTTGGGGTTACGGATTACGACAAGTATATGGATTTTTATGAAAAATATATCGATAATCCAGAGAATCTTAACAGTGACGACGAATCATCTGATAAGAAAAAGAAAGCCAAATCGCCGGATTCAGAAGCCAAAAAGGGCGATACTTCATCCTCCGAAGACACTGCACCCAAAAAAAATCCTGTGGATACAACCGATATTCCAGATGAAATAAAGAAATTATTGCCGGAGGATTTCTTTCAGCAATGAGAATTGACGGCCCATACCGAACTCAACTGTACCGTATTCAAGGATTTTCTCTGGTAGAAATCCTCACGGTACTGGTTTTGTCGGCGATGATTATGTCGGCGACGATTTTGATATTCAACCGGGTTCGCACCAGTGCCGCCGCGATCAATGCGAATCTGGATCAATATGGCCTGCCGGAAGAAATTCTGCAAAAGATTGCGGAAGATATCGACCGGCTGGCCTCGCCGGGATTTGACGCGACAGTCAGTCTTCGCAACAAGATCGAAAATGGCTACAATTCCGCCCAATTGATTATTGAAAACAAGTATTATGGCAATGGTAAGCCCCCCAAAGCCGATGTTTACGAGCGGGTTGTCTGGCAATCCCGCTACGATTCAGAAACCGACCGGCTGGTTTTATACCGTTCGCATAGCGGCGTGAATATGGAAGATAAGGTTGTTAATAAGCTTGTTGAAGACAAAGACACCGAAGCGGGCAAACGGGAATTGGCGATGGCCCAGGCATTTGTGCCGATTTGTACGGGTCTGACGCATTTTTATATTGGTGCGCTGACGGGCGCAGAAGAACCGCAGCCGGCATGGACAGATACAAAAATGCCGAACGGGATATTGGTGAGTCTTTCCTTCGCTTCGCTGATTCAGCTTGAGGATGGTTCTTTTTATCTGCCGGAAACATCGGTTGTTTCTCGTGCTGTGGCGGTCGACAGGATGCGGCCGATAGCCTATAAATTTGTTGCTAAGACCTTTGAGGTCGATCCCAACGATTTTGACGAAAAAGCGAATGACCCTAATAATCCCAGTGATCCAAATGCAAAAGAGGAAGATCCGAACAGTCAGGCAACACCTTAGCGATGTGAATTAAATGTATCGGATCAATTTGATTTACTGTAGAAAAAAATGAGACATAAAACCATACAACCTGGCAGAAACAGCAATCGTCCCGGCATCGCCCTGGCGATAACGCTGGTCGTGTTGGTATCGCTGGCGGTCATTACCACGATTTTGTCTTTGCGTGTGGCGCAGGTTCGTCAGCGGCAGCAGTATATTATGGATTATCAAAAAGCCCGCTATGGCGCAGATTCCTCTTTGAAATATATATTTAGTATTTTGCCTGAGCAGTCCATTAGTTATGCCGACCGCAAAGACGCGGCGGATTTTTCGGACTTGTTCTGGCTGGATAAGCCCCAATATTTGGAGTATCTAAACGCCTGGGCCCAGACGGCTACTGAAGAACAGCTTCAAAAATACATTAAAGAGCCGGAAGAAGAGGAATTATCCGATACAGAGAGTCTGTCCTTGTTTTCGGAATTGATTTCGAAGATGGCCGGTTCCAGTGATTCCAATGAGCCGAATAGGGTTAGTGATGCCAATACTATTCAGTATGTCGATCCCAACCAGATTATTGTTCCCGGTCCCTATGGTCCGGCCTGGCCCAATGTGGTAGAGCCGATGGAGCTGGAAATCGGCGACAGCGAAATTACGATTACGGTGGAAGATGAAAATGCAAAAATGCCCTTAAGCTGGCTGGTAACAGACAATATTGATACCAATGAACAGGCCAGAGCGGCTCTGGATACTTTCGCCGAGTGGATGTTGATTGATCAGGAGACTGTCGAAAAGTTGGTTTTGCAGCTCAATGAACTGGGTAAATACAAGTTGTTTGAGATTAATCCATCCACCGTCCTGCTGCCTGCCAAATCAGCTCAAGCCCCGCAGCCGGCAGGGCAGCAAGCCTCTCGATTTTCGACCAGTCGAACGAAGTCTCGCCGTGCAAGAACGAAGCCGGCCGCCGCTCAGACGGAAAAGCAGGAAGTCCGTTCGCCGGCAGGACATGCGGCGGATTTTGCCAAGTTGTTTCATAGTTCGCTGCTGAATACCGATACGTTATCGGTTCCGCTTCCGGAAATGGCATTTGACGATGAGAGCCCGATGAAGTATCTTGCTGTCTGGGGCAGTCAGCGAGTCAATGTCAATACGGCTCCGCGACAGGTCCTCGAGGCGGCTTTTTATTTTGGCGGTAATGCGGCCGAGATTGCGGATCGAGTGATTCGTGCCCGCAAGGAAGAGCCGTTTAAGTCGGTTCAGGATTTGAGGGACAGGCTCTATGGCGACATCGCTTCGCTGGATCGTGCCGCCCAGTATATTGATGTTAAAAGCAATTGTTTTTTAATCAAAGTAACCAGCCGATGCGGAAATGCCAAAGTTTCGGCGGCTGCGGCGGTAATCAAAGAAAACAAGACGATGGAACGGCTGATTGTGCTGTATGGTCGTTAAATATAAGGAGTGATGCACGTGGAACAAAACGAGTTACTCGGAGTCTATTTGACGCCCGAAGGAGCGTATTGCGCAGTGCTTTCCGGCAAAGGTTCTACCTCGGGCATACGGTGTTTCTTCGTTTCCGCCGCCGACAGCGCTGAACAGGGAATTGCGGCAATGACCGCTATCTCGCGTCAGGCCGCAAATCAGGCGGGTCTTTTTGAGCAGGCAGCGATTGCCGTACGCAGCAATCTGATCAGTCAATACTATCATCATTCCGAATTCGCCGACGCCAAACAGGTCGAAAGCACCATTCGTTTTGACGCAGAAGAAGTCTCCGCCGCCGACGCTTCGACGCTGGCCGTGACCTACGAGATTACGCAGTCCGGCCCGGGTGGTTCCGATGTGACACTATATACGGCAAGCCGGCAAATACTGACCGATTTGCTGTTGGATGTTCAGGCTGGGGGAATCGATCCAACCCAGATGGAACCGGATGCGGTATGCCTGACCCGTGCGTTGGAAAAGACGCCGGATTTTGAGGAAAAAGGCCGGATGTATCTGCTGATTTTTGACCGGACATGCTATCTGGTTACACCGATCAATCCGGGGATGGCATCAAAAGTCAGAACATTTTTGCTGCCGGAAGAGGCGGATAAAACCGCGGCTCTGGCTCGGCAGGCGATTTTGACCTCGGCATCCATGACGGATGTCGGTCCGATTAAAAAATTGATCCTGGTCGGACATCTTGAAGGCATTGATACAATCGACATGGGGCGTCGGACCAGCATGACGATCGAGAAATTAGATGCCCAGAAGTTGCTGAACCTTGAGATTCCGTACGAGGCTAATGCGGGGCAATTCAATGGATTTCTCTTTGCCTGCGGGGCAGCAATGGGGCTGGTCGGACGAGTCCGAAAAGCCGACTTTCGCCGGGACTTCTTGCCGTATCGGGGCCGTCAGCGGATTTTACAACGGAGTTTTCAGATTGTCAGCATTTCGCTAACAATCCTGTTTCTGGTTATTGGTTTGTATTTTCAGGTCAAAGCTCTGCGTGTCAAAGGTTATGCTTCGGCCTGGGATAAAAAACTTCGTACGGATTATTCCGCCGCGATGTATGGAGCAAAACCTCCGGCCAGCGAGTCGATCGGCTCAAAACTTCGTCGGGAACTGACCCGTGTTAAACAGCTTCAGCAGTATGGTATCGATGAAAACGCGATTACCGCCCGGCTGACCTATATTCTCGAAGCGGTCAATAAAAGTCCGGCAAGTGTGGATGTCAATCTGAAAACAATCACCATCAGCGACCGCAGCATTACGCTGATAGGCGATACCGATAGTCGCAAAAGTACCCGCGATTTATTTGATTCAATCAAAAGTCATAAACGTCTTGAAGTGGTCGAAGAGCGTTTTAACGCCAATGGCGCCCGTGATGAATTTAATATTACCCTGAAAACAAAGGAGGGATAATGGATATTAAAGAACAGCTTAAAAATCCGATGGTTTATACGGTAGCAGTCCCCGCTATTGCGGCACTGTGGATGTTCTATGCGTGGTTTGTCGCCTATCCTTCGTCGCAGGCCAGATATAAAGCCTCATACACCGACTTTCAGGAAAGCCAGAAAAGCCTCGAGCAGATTATCAATCTTGAGCCGCAGCGGCTGCAGTATCAGCATGAAAAAGGCAAGACGTCCGATTTTGATTACACCAATGTCATCGGCGATTTTGCCAAGCAGTTCGGCATCGCTCCCAGCGACTATACGCTGGTGGTTCGCGGAGCAACCAAGCGGGCGGGGCAGACGATCAAAAGCGCCGATATGTCGATTAAAACCATTGATATGGAGAATTTGTGCAAATTTGTTTCCGCAGTATTGCAGCGATGGCCGGAATTAGAGTGTGAACGTCTTTCAATTGATAAATCGTCCGCGGGGAAAAACAGTTGGAAAGTCTCACTGCGATTTACCTATAAATATTAAAAAGAGTCAATATGGAGTGATACCAATATGGCAAAACAAGTTAAAAACAAGCCTTCTCAAATTTGTATTTTGACGGTAACCGGGAAAGATAAAGTCGGCATTATCGCCCGCATTGCCGTTGCGATGTCCAAAGCGAATATCAATATTGTTGACGTCAGCCAGAAGATTATGAATGAGTATTTTGTGATGAGCCTGGCCTGCGACATCGCCGATGCGACGCTGGATATGCCCGAAATTCATAAACAGCTCAATAAAATCGCCAAAGAGATGGACTTGAACATCACTTTCCAGCATGAAAACATCTTCAAGATGATGCATCGGGTCTAAGGCTTTATCATCCTTTTTATTTTATCTTTATCCGTTCGGAGAGTTTATGAGTATTACTGTTGAAGAAATTTTTGAAACCGTCAATATGACCCTGCGTCAGCATTTTGATATTCGTACCGTAACGCTGGGGGTGAATCTAAAAGACTGCATGGATCGTGATTTGGATCATTTTTGCGGCCGTATTTATCAGCGGATTAGTGAAAAAGGCAAACAGCTCAATGCGATTGCCGACCAGGTCGAGCATAAATTTGGTATTCCGATCACCAACCGCCGTGTTGCGGTAACGCCGGTATCGATTTTACTGGAGCCGTTGCCGCGCACTCAGGCTGCGGCGGTCAGGGTTGCCAAGACGCTTGACGCGGCTGCGGACAAGGCGGATATCGACTTTATCGGCGGCTTCGGGGCATTAGTACATAAAGGCGCCACCAGTTCCGACGAAAATCTCATCCTGTCGCTGCCTGCGGCGCTGTCTCAGACAAAACGAGTCTGTGCGTTTTTCAATCTTGCCAGTACGCTCAGCGGGATGAATATGACGGTTATTGAGCAATTTGGCCATATTCTCAAAGACCTCGCCAAACGCAGCAAAACCGGCATCGGCTGCGCCAAAGTCGCCGTCTTTGCCAATGTCCCCGAAGACAACCCCTTTATGGCCGGCGCTCATCACGGGATGGGTGAACCGGACTATTCTTTGAATATCGGTATCTCTGGTCCCGGCGTGGTGAAAACCGTCATCGAGCAAAATCCGGACTGTGATCTGACAGAGCTTTCGGAAGTTATTAAACGAACTGTATTTAAAATCACCCGTGCCGGCGAATTGATTGGCCGTGAGGTTGCCCACATGATGGGCGTACCGTTTGGCATTGTGGATATTTCACTGGCCGCCACGCCCGCCGCCGGCGATTCCGTTGCCGAGATTATTGAGGCGATGGGTGTTTCCCGCATGGGCCGTCCCGGCAGCACCGCAGCCCTGGCGTTATTAATCGACGCCGTCAAGAAAGGCGGCTCGATGGCTTCCGGCAATGTCGGCGGTCTGTCCGGCACATTCATTCCTGTCAGCGAAGATGCCGGAATGATTCGCGCTGTCAAAGAAGGCGCATTATCGCTGGATAAACTTGAGGCCCTCACCAGTGTCTGTTCGGTCGGGATGGATATGTTTGCCGTTCCCGGCAGTACTCCGGCCGAGGTTATCAGTGCTATTATCGCGGATGAACTGGCCATAGGCGTTGCCAACAACAAAACCACCAGCGTTCGGATTATTCCTGTGCCGGGTAAAAGAGCCGGGCAAATTGTTCATTTTGGCGGACTTCTCGGCTCTGCTCCAATTATGCCGACGGTCAAAATTGCAAGTCCTGGATTTATTGCGCGTAAGGGTCGAATGCCCGCGCCGATAAGAGCATTGAGAAATTGATTTTATATCTCTTTTTCTTATCTCCGCGATACATTTGTGATGATTTTAGACATCTATGATGCACTTTTACCACATATTGTATATCAAGTTTAGCTGTTTTTTCTTTTGACAATACTGCTTGTTTCATATAGATTCTCGTTAATTTTATATCAGTTGTGGATTACGGGTCTCGGTTTCTCGATTTAGCGGTGTTTGCGGTTATTCTGTATAGAAAGCGGAACAATGACAGCTAAAAATGATAATACTCTGCTTGAGATGAGCAATATCACCAAGGCATTTTCGGATGTTAAAGTCCTTGAAGATGTTCAGTTTGATTTAAGAGCCGGGGAAATTCATGTCCTTGCGGGCGAAAATGGCGCCGGCAAAAGCACGCTGATGAAAATTCTCAGCGGCGTTTATACAGATTATACAGGTTCACTGAAAGTCAAAGGCAGCAAAGTCAATTTCAAGTCTGTTCAGGATGCAAGTGCCGTAGGCATATCCATCATCCATCAGGAACTTTCTCTAATAGGCCCCTTAAGTGCGGCGGAAAATATCTTTCTCGGAAAAGAGCGCTCCCGTTTTTCATGGCTGAACCAGTCGGAAATGAACGACTATAGCAAAAAAGTCTTCAGCAGCCTTGGACTCGATATTGATCCGCAGCAGCCGGTTGAGGAATTTCCGATAGGCGTTCAGCAGATGATTGAAATTGCCAAGGCGCTGGCATTCAATGCAAAGATTATTGTAATGGATGAACCGACCAGTGCCCTGACGGAGCCGGAGGTCGAAAAGCTTTTTGAAATTATTGCAAAGCTCAAAAGCGAAGGCTGCGGCATGGTGTATATTTCGCATAAGATGGAAGAAATATACAGAATTGCTGACAGAATCACGGTTTTGCGAGACGGCAGATATATTGGAACAGAATCCGCCTCGAAGCTATCCCAGCAGGAATTGATAAAATGGATGGTTGGCCGTGAAGTGGATCAGCAGTTCCCAAGGCATACCCCCCATATTAGCCAGGTCCGGCTGGAAGTCAAGCAGGCTTTTGTTCCGGGTACCGCCGCCAATCCCTCGCCTCGGGTAAAAGATGCTTCATTTTCGGTAAAAGCGGGCGAAATTCTGGGTATTGCCGGGTTGCAGGGCAGTGGTAACAGTGAACTGCTCAATGGTATTTTTGGAACCTATGGAACCGAAGCCAAAGGCACTATCCGAATTGACGATCAGGCATTTACTCCGGATTGTCCCGCAAACGCCATCAACCGCGGCATGGCTCTTTTGACCAATGACAGGAAGGCCAATGGTCTTGTGATGGATATGAATATCGTGGACAATGCGACGCTTGCCGCGTTGCCGCGATTGTCACCCGGCGGCTGGCTAAGACCCGGCGCAGAACAGGCCAATATCAAAAAAACCACAGCGAGCTTAAGACTGAAAGCCACGTCAATCTTTCAAAGTGTTGAAGCATTGTCCGGCGGCAACCAGCAAAAAGTGGTCATGGCCAAGTGGATTGAAACTCAGCCCAAAGTCTTATTGCTGGATGAACCGACCCGGGGCGTCGATGTCGGGGCTAAACATGAAATATATGAATTGATGAACCAGTGGACTGAGCAGGGAATTGCCATTGTGCTGATAACCTCGGAAATGCCGGAGCTTTTGGCGATGAGCGACCGAATTGTCGTGATGCACAGGGGGCAAATCGTTGCTGAATTTATGGCAGAGCAGGCGACTCAGGAAAAAATACTTAGCGCTGCATTAGGTGAAAGGAATGCTTGATGGCGGAAATTAAGGCTGCAAACAAATTTGGTTTTATATCAACCCCTTCGGCCAGGGCCCTGGGTGCCTTGCTGATTGTTTTGATGCTCGGGTTTATCTTTAACGCTGACGGGGCGTTTTTAAAGTGGGATACACATAGAGACATGCTTCGTTCTGTGTCCGTCTATGGAATCCTGTCCTGTGGGATGACCATCGTGATTATCGCCGGCGGCATTGACCTGTCCGTCGGGAGTATCCTCGGCCTGGCGGCGGTAGGATTTTCGCTGATGACAATCCACTGGGGCTGGCCGATGCCGCTTGCGATCGCAGTCTGTTTGATTCTCGGAACCTTGTGCGGCATGACCTCCGGCTCATTAATAGGAAAGTTCTCCATCCAACCGTTTATCGCGACGCTGGCAATGATGGTTTTTGCCCGCGGTGTGGCGAAGTTTGTTTCCGGCGGCCAGAAAATCTCAACCGCCGTGCAGAAGTCCGACGGCAGTTATGAATACGTTCAGGCTCCTGAGATATTTGATTTCCTGAATTCCAAAGTGCTGGCCGACAATATTTCCGTCGTAACGATCATTTTATTTGTCTGCATCATCCTTTCATGGATACTGCTTCGCAAACTCAGGCAGGGCCGATATATTTATGCCATCGGCAGCAATGAGGAAGCGGCAAGGCTTTCGGGCGTACCGGTCAAACTGGTTAAATTGATTGCCTACGGAATGAGTGGTTTGTTTTGTGCGGTTGCCGGACTTTGTCAGGCGGCGCAGGAGTTGCAGGGCGACCCCGAAGCGGGCGTTACCTATGAGCTTTCCGCGATTGCCATGGTGGTCATCGGCGGAACAAGCCTCAAAGGCGGGCGTGGCGGAATATGGCTGACCCTGATAGGGATTTTAACTATAGGCTACCTTGAAAAAATTCTGAGTATCAACGCCGTTGGCGAAGATAAACGATTGATGCTGACCGGCGCGATTATCATCGCTGCCGTTCTGCTGCAAAAAACTCGCAAATAAGGAAAGGGAATAAAATGAAGAAGATGCTCAAATGGGTCATGTTATTTGTTTGTTGCTGCGTATGGGTTGTCGGATGTGCAAAGAAAGCTCCTAATCCTGATAAACCAGAAGAGGGCGGCGTCAAGTGGACAATTGGAATGAGTCAGTGCAATCTCGGCGAGCCATGGCGTGTCCAGATGAATGCGGATGTGAAAAATGAAGCCGAGAAGCATCCGGAAATAAAAGTGATTTGCAAGGACGCCCAGAATGATACCTTAAAGCAGCGTTCTCAGGTGGAAGAATTCGTCAGTGCCGGCGTTGACCTGATCATCATTTCGCCCAAGGAAGCCCAGCCTTTAACGCCGGTTGTTGCGCAGGCCTATCAGAAAGGGATTCCGGTGATCGTTCTGGATCGGCGTGTTCTTGGCAATCAATACACCTGTTTTATCGGTGCCGACAATAAAAAAATCGGCAAAGTGGCGGGCAAATGGATTGTTGAAAAACTGGGCGGCAAAGGCAAAATTGTCGAGCTTAAAGGCCTGATGACCTCTACCCCTGGACAGGACAGACATGCTGGTTTTCGCGAGGGTATCGAAGGGGCTGGTCTGGAAATTATATTTGAAGCGGATATGAAATGGCTTGAGCCGGATGCCCGCAAAGAAATGGAATCCGCGCTGGCTCGTTTTGAAAAAATCGACCTGGTATATGCCCACAATGATCCCGGTGCTCACGGTGCCTACCTTGCGGCAAAAGCTGCCGGACGGGAAAAGGACATTATGTTTGTCGGCATCGACGGCCTGCCGCAGGAAGGACAGGTTTATGTCAGTCAGGGCATTATGTCTGCCAGTTTTGAATATCCCACAGGCGGAAAAGAAGCGATTCTAAACGCCCTGGAGATTTTAAATGGCCGTTCGGTTCCAAAGGAAGTAACGCTTTCCTCGAGAGTCTTTACCCAGGAAAATTCCAAGACCGGCGGCGAATATTTAAAAGAAGAATAATCGCCGGAAGGTAATTTCAGCGGTCATCAGCTTCGGATAGTTGCTGAGCTGACATAGTTGTTGCTCTGGATGCTAATAGCCGGAACCGCAGGCTGGAAGTTTGTGTTGCTTTGATGGATTTAAGCAAAGACAATGCAGTCGGACAGGTTATATCCCGGCTGGCGGCGGCTAAACCTGCTCAGGGGGCGGTCAAAGCCGATGG
>CAYTHV010000052.1:5950-18435 GCA_964437685.1 uncultured Pirellulales bacterium | reverse complement strand
CAAGCTTCGTATTTTTACAGTGTCTTCCGTCTTCGCAGCCAGCCGACAAGGCAAGTGCCGATACCACCAAGCAGTATTGCACCTGGAGCGGGAACAACAACCGCGGGCACAGAATCGGCGATAATACCGGTCGTAATAACGAACTGGAGCCTTTTGTTGCGGTACCCTCCGTCCGGGTCAATCCCAAAACCAAAGTTGGATTGTTTGTTCCCGTTTGAAGTGCCGACATACTGCTCTAATTCATCCAAAAGTCCAAGGTCGCTGAAATCGTAGACTAAATTGAAGTTGCGTGAACTTTTGCCCGGATTATTCGCCCACGTACCGACCAGCGTTCCCTTCCCGGCGAAATTGTCTCCTTTGCTCAGATTGTCCTTTTTGACTTTCATACCTGCTGCGGGATTGTCAAGAAGGTGGGTGTATAAACGGCTATCTTTCCCCGTTGCCCGGTCATCCATATTATAGTACGTCAGTGTAGCGCCGGTAATTGTTTCCCCTTTTGGAAGGTCAAAGGTGATTCCCCATGTGTAGTAGGTGGAGTTATTTGATAGTTTTCTTAACTCTGCCGCATTGGAATTGAATGTGGTAACACTGGCGATTAAAGAACTGGTCAGTCCGCCCATCGCCAGAAAAACCACTACTAACGTCGTCATCTTCATACACGTACTTCCCTTTTCCACGTTTAAATTTCGTATCCTAAAACTATGTGTAAAAGGTAACGTAGCCAAGACTTCCCTGCAAATTGAGTTTTCTTCCATGTTAATTCTCCCATTCATTAGTGTTACAAATGTAATTTTTCTTACTGTTGAGCGGGAATGTACGCCAAAACCGCCCGATTACGCCAAAAGTGACATTCTTTGTAATCCTGTTCTATCTTCTACATTTCCCGATAGAAGACATATTGATAAAAGCCTTTGTTCCGCTATCATCATCTGTAATTCTATCTGTAATTTTCTCTTTATTCTCCACAGACAATAAACTTGCGCCGAAATTTCCCGTTTTCTGGGCATCTTCAGTAATCATTGCATCCGGATCATTCGGTTCATCGTAAATGCTCTTATATAAAGTTATTATCATAAACCCATTCCTTTCAATTATTTTTCTTTAAAACAAATTCTGCAAACATATTACGTCTTGCTGAGTGAGATATTTCTTATAAAGCTCTATGTACCCTGCCAACTGGGCGAATATAACCAAAAGTGAAACAAGAAGTAAGAGAGCCTGTTGTGCGTTATAATAAAACACAACAGGTTCTTTACGCTTCTTTTAATTCAGCATTCCCATTAGAACCAGCTTGGCTTCTTGACGAACGTGTACCACTTTTCTGAGTTCATCCTGAGCCGCAGTGAGTTCTTTTTGGGCCGCTTCTTTGGCAGCTCTAAACACGGTCAGTTTGGCGTTGATTTCTTCCGGGGTAGAGTCGGCTTTTTGTGTCACTTCACGCAATGCAATGGATGCTTTCTGAAATTCCGACTGCTCAGCCTGATCGGCAATCCGTCCGGAACGTCCGTCCATCATTCCCATACCGCGGGGATTGATTTCATTTGAGAGCATTATCACTTTTTTCAGGGGAGGCTCGATGAGCGTCCATTCCGGATCGGTTGGGGCCAGTTCTTTTTTTATTCTCTCGAGCATTATTTTCTGCATCTCCTGAGGAGGCATGTGTCCGGGCTGCATTCCGCCCTCGGGTCCCATCCGCGGCTTATCACGTTGAGGTTCGTTTTCGGCTGCCGCCACCAGAGGCAGTACCAGACAACTAATCAGCAACAGGCTTGACAGTGCAATTATAACATTTCTTGTACTCAACATCTTTGATTCCTTTCATTAAGGGTTTCTATATTAAGGCGCCGGATTGCACACGTGTATCTCTTCACGCCTTATTCTCAATAACACTATAACCGTAAAGACGCCTGTGTAAATCAGTGCAACGTCTGATTTTGGTGTCAGATAGAAGGATCAATTGCTTGCCGGTAAAACCCCTCACACTGTCGCGTGGTCAATTTTTTATAAGGTATGAATCAAACTCAAAAACCTGACTTAAAAGATAAATTCGCATAATTGAATCTGCTCATGTCTCCCTTGTGTTTGAAAAAGATACTCGTTCAAAATACTCCACTCTGGATTGTTTCTACTGGATAGCGAATCACATGCCGACAGCGACAGAGTGGACAGAGTATCCCGTTGAGATGCAATGAACCTCGAAAGATTGTTTTGCCGTCAAAAAATCGGTACTGATGTGTTGACAGAACGAATCCCAAAGGTATGATACAAGATACGGGTTAACACAGCCTCCTATTCCAAATAGGAGGTTTTATTTTTCCCTCTATCATAAAACTATGTCCCTTTTTTTGCAACCTACCAACGTATTTGCCGGAAGAACCTTTTTTATAAGTTATGAACCAAACCCGCAAACCACCGTTTTTTTTTCAGGTTGAGGTAACTGTGTTTTCACTTGTTTCCAGTACGCCCGACCCACGTCAGACCAGGTCATTTCCGGGCTTTTCAGGTCAAATTTATACTGATAAACTGCCTCGTCGCCGCAAGAAACTGCCGAAACGCCCTGGGGAATCCATTCAGTCTTGCTCTCAGAGACGCCATAGATATTCTTCAGCGTAATTATATTGTACTTATCCATCACGATGACTTTTCGGGAACAATCACAAATCTCAATAAGGCTTTGATATGTAGACTGGTCCGGTTTTTTCATAACAGTGTGCAAGGTTGTGATGACGGAAATATTCAGTCGTTTAAGCAGTGACACGATATAGACGCCGCTTTCATTGCTGAACAGGTTAAACTCATGCTGCAGCAAAACCACATCAAAACCATGGGCATTTATAAAATCTGCCGCCTCCATGTAATCACAGGCAATATCTTTGCGAATAACAAAATCGGCTTTCTGCGGATACACTGGATTTATTTCAGACTGCATCGCTATGGCCGCCGACACAAAATGTCCGCCTGATGCAAGAGTTATATTTCGCACGAGCCGGGATGTAAACGCTGCAATTCTGCATTGCTGAGGCCAATACGATGAAATCAATGCCATTTTAATTTTCTTGTGGTGCTTCATAAATTCTTAAAAGTCTCTTATCGCTGCGAATCTTTTTTCGAGTCTGTGCCCGCCGCATTGAGTATTGAGACATTTGTACCATATGAACGAAAAACCTTTTTCATTAGTTCGTTCAGCTTCTGCCATTGCATCCCCGCAATCAGGACACAAATAGCCGTTCCTCATCTTGACGACTCCCGTACGTTCCATTGTCGCATTTGACCCGTTCATTGTTCACAGTCCTTTCACATAATTTCCATTGTTTTCCAGAAAAACCATATTTATAAATATTCATCCATTATTCATTAGTTTTTCCAAAACGCAATCCATCGCTTTGTCCAGCTTTTCCTTCAGTTTAGAATCGCTGCATTGCACCAATTTTCGGTCTTGATCGATCTTTTCCGGTCGAACATTGGACGTTAACGTGATGGACATTGATATTCCAGACTCCCTGTGTCTCAAAGTTTAAGACACTTACTGAATTACAGGATACAAGACACCCTCCATTTTACCTGAACCAGCAACGACAGCGATGTGGATAATCTCCATCAGTTCGCCGAGCCTGCCGTCTCAGGCTGTGGTTGAGCCTACTTTTTCGAAGGGCGATCATGTATCAGAATGGGAATAATAAGCAAGAGACCGCCTCCGGCCACGCCCAGAAAACATAAGATCGCAAAACCAGGATACCCAAAGATACGAAACGAAGTCTCCACCTGCATCAATAAAGCTGCGCCGACGATCAACGCGGCTAAAATCAACCCCAGGGTGATGCGATTCGCGACCTTCTGAAGTCCCTCGATAATTATATCCTCGTCAATCGTATCCACCTTTACTTTCAACTCACTACGCGTGATCATATCGAGAATTCGATTGAGTCGGCCTGGCAACCGCACCAAAAGATCTTTCATCTCCAGCAAGCCACCGAACAGATTGGTCGGCGAGAATACTTTCCACATCCGTTGCTGTAGTATTTTCTCCGCATTGCGTCGAATCGAAGCGTTAGGATTAAAATGAGGATCGAGTGTTTGACCGACCAGGTCCAGGTTCAGTAGCGTTTTGCCCAACAGGGTCAATTCCGGAGGTACCCGCAGTCCGTTATCGCCTGAAATTTGCGTGATTTCCAAGACGACTCGCCCAACTTGAATCTGGTCCATTTTCAATCCTTGATACGTACTTACCAGACTCGCCACGCACTGGCAGAACGTATTTTCTGAAAAACCTTCTTTTAACTCGCTGATTTTAATCGCCATGGCTGCAACATCATTGCCGCGGCCATCGCTCACCGCCAGCAGCAACTGAAGCAGGTTCTCCTGCAACTGCGGTGAGAGGTAGCCAACCATACCTAAATCAAGCAAAGCGATGCGATGATCGTCCGTGAGGAATACGTTGCCTGGATGAGTATCAGCGTGGAAAAAACCGTCCACAAGAATTTGCTTCAGATAGGCGTGAAAAAGTTCTTCCGCCAGATCTGCTCCATTAAAATCCAGACGAGCCAACGGGTTAAGTTCCGTGATTTTTTTTCCATGGATGTATTCCATGGTCAACACACGTGAGGTCGTAAAATCTTCAATCGGAGTCGGCACAATAATCCTCGGAAATTCCAGCAGGTTTGCGCCTAAAGTGCTAAGATTGCGCGCTTCCTGGCGGTAGTCCAGCTCACGCCACAGGCTTCTGCGAAATTCATCGAGCATCTTGCCAAACTCGTAACGTTTGCCCCACTGCGTATGCTTATCCAAAAACCCGGCGATCTCTTCCAGCACCTCTATGTCATCCGCAATGATTTCTCGAATTCCTGGCCGTTGCACCTTCACCACCACCACCCGACCGTCATGCATTGCCGCGCGATGGACCTGGCCTAATGACGCCGCCGCCAGAGGTTTTTCTTCAAATTCTGTAAATGCTTTTGAGATTCGCACACCCATCTCACTAAAGAAGATTGCTTCCACCTGCTCGAATGGAAATGGATCAATTTTATCCTGCAATCGTGTCAGCGCATGGATATAAGCAGGAGGAAGAAAATCCGCACGAGTAGACAGAAGTTGACCGAGCTTGATAAAGGTCGGTCCCATCTTCTCCAGATCTTGCGCCAGTTCATCTGCCTTTGACTCACCCGTCGTTGTCGCCACCGATACATCCGGTTCCAGGGCATCCTGCAACCCAACCTGCTTCACAATGTCCAACCGTCCATGGTGGATCAAAAGCAGAGCAATGTCCTTGTATCGTTTCAGATGTTTGGGCTTTTGAAAAAGGTGCATTTATTACTCCTTGCGGATAGCGGTCGTTTCAGCGCGGATTGTCGTAAAGACAGATCTGACCGACTGACAGATCGTTGTCTGAGCCGCGTCGTCGGAGTCTTCAGCCATCCGAAAACCAATGGCGGCCTTGTGAACACTCAATGGCGGAGCAATAGCACAACCACTACAATGATAATAATAAGTCCCAGCCCACCGCCACCCCAGTAGATGTACGGACCAGCGGCGAGAACAGGCGTAAGAGCATTTGCGAGAGCAGTAAACATAAGATATCCTTTGTTTTTTTCTATTTTATAACATTGTATATCATAGCTCAGCTACGCCGCTGAGCCTACCGATTGTCAAACATACTCACATTCTAAATAAATGGGATTTACGGAGAGACAACCTTCACATTGAATTCCGTTGAGGCCGGTTCGCCGGTCTTGGGTGTTCCCGTTACAGAGACGCGGTATTCACTGATAGCAGCGTCTTGGGCGGCTGAAACCTGGAGTTGTACATCCGGTTTGTCACCAGCCTTGACAATCACTGAGGCCGGGTCAAATGTGATGCCTTTGCCATCAACCAATTTGATTTCCAGAGTCACGTCCTGCTTGAAAGACTCGCCTCTCTCTAGGGAGAGGGTGACACTTTGAGTTTCACCTTGTTTGATCTTCGTACCGAAGGTTGGGACATCGATTTTGAATCCTTCGCCCTTGCCAACACTGCCGCCTTTAGGGCTGTCCTTCGTGCAACTAACGGCAGCCAGAACCAGCGTTAGTACGATTGTAAATGCAATTATCTTTTTCATTTTCTACGCCTTATCTTAAATAAAATTTAAAATTAATTCCTGCATGATTCTTGTTTTGTATGCAGAAAACGCAAAATTTCTCAATGTCAGACCCGCTGCGCATAGCTTTTCGACTGCGGTTTCGGCCTGAGTGATAATCTACCATGTTTTTATTTCCTCATCGGCTTCCACCCACTCTTCTCGGTTCTTCAGCTCCTGTTCGGCTTGCAGCCAGTTCTGTTCACTTTGGCCTTTTTCGCAACCATTCTCGACATAAATTTCATACGCTCGCATGGAAATTTCTTCATGCGTCAGTATAGTGGCAGCCTGTCCGGGATAGGGATCTTTGTGCGTCTTTTGCATATCCGACATTTGCGTCGCTTTCGACCTGGTCATGTACTTACTCATAAAATTTCCTTAAAAAATCATAAGCTATGAGCCGTGGACTCATTTATCTTTATTATGATCCCGGCCTTTATCCTTACCGAGTTCTAACAATCGTGCCGTTATTCACAAATCGATTATACGAACAAAGACGCCTGTGTAAATCAGTGCAACGTCTGATTTCGGCGTAAGTCTAATGGATGGTTTTCTTGTCGGTAAAATCCCGTACATGATATTAACCCAATGAGCGTATGTGTGAGATAGGAGGGTATTGACGGGTGTTGTAAATGCGGGGCTTGGGGGCTGTAACGCATAATTCCGTCATAATAGAAGCCTTGGAGCCTTAAGTTGACGCGTATGCCCTTAAGAGGAAAAGGCAGGGAAACAATGACCCGATTGAGAGCCTATAAAAAAATGTGCGAAACTTTCTTGACACTACCTAAAGTGATTTCGAACAGCCTTTTTTTATATTGCAATTGGCACAAAGAATTAAGGCCACCTCTAAAATGCAATTTTTAGAAGTGGCCATAACTGGATGGCAGGATGGGATATGTGATCAGCAGCCTTAACATCCGATGGGAACAACCATGATTCTGAGCGATTTTTGCGCCAATACTCGCGAAGTACGCATAGGATGCGATTGGGAAGTGGTACGTAGCGATCTTTGCCCCCCTTGCTGTCGCGTATCTGAATCACCATCCGTTTGCTGTCAATGTCGCCGACGTTCAATTGGATTCCTTCAGACAAACGCAGTCCACAAGAGTAGATTGTGGTCAAGCACACACGGTTTCTTGGTATTTTTATTAAACTTAAAAGTTTCCGGACTTCTTCTGTACTGAGCACAACAGGCAACCTTTTCCTTTTTTGTGCGCGAATAAGGTTTAATACCGGCCATTCCCGCTTGAGTGTTTTTTCAAAGAAGAATTTTATCCCATGCAGATATATGCCAACGGAACACTTAAGAGCATTGCTGATGTACCGGTAATCCTCAAACATAATGGCTGGATTAGTGACTGGTTTGCAAATCCGAAATTAGCCGGCGGACAGGATGGAATGGGTTATGAAGCGTATTGTTATGGCGATTCACTTGCATATCATAATACGCTTGTACCGTACGTTGAAACACTTGCGTCCGCACGTAATCGGGTAATTTGGATTACAGAGACTTCTGCGGCGGCTTTTGAAGGACAAAAAGATTATGTTGGCTATGTTGACCGGTTACAGATGATGGATGACATTGACCAAATGATGATGAACGGAGCTAAAGGATTTTATCATTTCGGATTCTATTTTGCCGAAAACCCTCAGTTCAATATAACAGAGATAATTCGCGACCCCCGACAGCTCGAATGGATTGCTACGCATTCCAAACTCTATCAAGATGCGGCATCTCGCCTACTTACATATAAACCACGAGTCTACGGCTGGTATCCGGCTCATTTGCGTGAGAGGGAAATAGTCGGTAAGACGCCTCGTATGTACGAAATGGATGGCCAGTATACTGGCGTTTCAACCCAAATACGGATGGCTCCCGATGGGCGTTGGATAGTGCCGGCATTGTATGCTAATTCAGATTTTCATAGTCTTTTTATTGCGGGCGACTTATTGACGAATAGTCAATTTGAAACCGTTTCATCGCTTCCCATCTCTACGAATGTCATGTTTCTTATAGGACAGCATAAATATGAAACATTGCCGAAATTTTTTAAATGCGCACCAATGGATGGATTTACTTCACAAGGCATTGGTTTGATTAAACCCGATCCTGAAGCGATGACCATTAAACGTTTTCGTGAAAAAATTCTGGGTTATCATGTATTTCAAACAGAAGACATCAATGGGCAAATGGCATCGGATGGCAGGCTAATGGTTTGGACATGTGTGGAACGTCCTCAGGCAACAGTCTATCTTCCTGCTGATGCCGTTGTTACTAATATTACCGGTAAGCCGATAACAATGGAAACCGCATCAGACGGAAGGCGTTTTATTGTTCTTGTTCGCCCTCCCTATGAAAAACAAATAAAAGATATGCCTGACTTTATTGGGCAGGGGTACTACTACCCGGATCTCGGTCAGCCAGAGGTAGCGTATATTACAAATGTTACGGTTGAGCGATTATTGGAACAAAACAAACCTGCACACTATCGGTGGCTGCCTTCGGACATCTCCCCGGAAAAGGTTGTAGTGTGGTCAGAAGCCGAAGATTTTACTTCGACAACTTTTACCCAGCCGCGTATTGAGGGCTATAGCAGGTACAGCAATGATTGCGGAATAGGAATTAATGCACACTTTGCGCCACCTAAAGGACGTGAG
The DNA here is from genome assembly GCA_964437685.1 of uncultured Pirellulales bacterium. Classification (GTDB taxonomy): domain Bacteria; phylum Planctomycetota; class Phycisphaerae; order Sedimentisphaerales; family Anaerohalosphaeraceae; genus Anaeroglomus. The sequence goes on along the minus strand of CAYTHV010000052.1, from coordinate 9,668 downwards.
TTTGTTACAGCATATACGGTCAAGACTCCGGAGTTATCCAAAGGGGCTTTCTGGCTGCGAAAGATGGATAAGCCGTCAATGGATGTAGAAGTGCGGATTGATGGAAAAGTTTGCGGTACGATACAAGCTCAGGATGAGCTGTCGGAGAAGATGCACCTGAATGCATGGAATGCCGGCACCGGCGTTGACAATATTTCCGTGGGATGGGCGAATATACCGTTAAGTGATCTGAAACAGGGCGAGCACACTGTTGAGTTGGTTGCCATTGATAAAGTCATGGATAAAATAGCCATTGATACGAAATTGATGGGTGGCGATATGGAAAAACGAATAGGTGCCGTGCTGGAAGGCAGAGCTATGCGATGTCTACAGTTGGATGCATGGATAATTGTGGCAGAGAAGGCGAATTAATCTTTTGGTCTCCTGAAAATATCGAATGGACTGAAATTTATGACTAATCGCGAACGACTTGTTCGTACTTTACAGTGTCAAAAAACTGACCGTGCTCCATTCTGCATGTGGTTGGGTTTTTCTCCCTGGCATACGGCGATGGATCGATGGAAAGAAGAGTCGGGGATTGCCGATCTTGACATTGTTAAATATTTTGGCTTTGAGCCATTCTTTCAGGTGGTGCCGATTGAGTATGGACCTTTTCCTCACTTTGAATCAAAAACGATCGAGGAAAATGACGAATATGTGACTATAACTGATTATCGCGGCCTTACAGCGCGTTGGAATATTGCCAGTGGTTCAATACCGGAGTTTGTCGGACACCCCATTCACACTCGCCAGGATTGGGAGCGGTATAAGATTGAGAGGCTTGATGAACCGTACTTCAATGAACGTTTGGCCAAATTAGATGAATTTGTCAAAAGGATGACCTCCGTGGATGCGCCTGTTCAGGTGGGTGATTATCCGTGGGGTGTATTCGGTACTATTAGAGACCTTCTGGGCGTGGAAGAGCTGTTAATGGGTTTTTATGATGACCCGGAAATGATCCGCGACATTATGGAAACCTTTGCGAGTCTGTGGCTTGCTCTCTATGAAAAGGTGGCGGAGATCATAGACATCGATCACATACATATTTGGGAAGACATGTGTGGTAAACAGGGATCGCTGATCTCTATGAAAATGATCGAAGAGTTTATGATGCCGCAGTATGACCGTATTGCGGATTTCTGCCGTCGCCGTAAAGTGCCGATTTTCAGCACGGATTCTGACGGCAACGTGGATCAGCTTGTCCCAACTTTAATCCGTCATGGTATCAATGCGTTTTTGCCTTTTGAGGTGCAGGCTGGCTGTGATATTGAGGAATATCGCCGGAATTATCCTGCCCTCGGAATTCTTGGCGGACTGGACAAAAATGCGCTTGCCGCCGATAAGGCCGCCATTCATAAACAATTGGATCGGGCGCAGCGAATGCTGGCAACGGGTGGATATATTCCCGGATTTGATCACTTGATTCCGCCCAACGTGTCTTGGAAAAACTATGAGTATGCTGTGAACGAACTGAAGCGAATGATCGGGTTATAATGTAAGCAATGGAGACGCGGAATTAGCATTTTCATCGAAGAGAAAGATGTATCGGATTTGATGTTTTTTGAAGAAACAGCAGCAGCCGGTTTGTCAGGCAGTTATCCAAAGATCGTAGACAGGTAAATGTGTCATTTGTGTGAATCGTTTTGATAAAGGATAGATTTGAATGAATTCGCGTGAAAGAGTATTTAAGTCATTGGAGTTTTCATGTCCTGATAGAGCGCCTCGCAATCTTTGGAAGTTACCATGGGTGGATATGTTTGCAACCGAAGAGGCACGGCAAATTGCGAATGAATTTCCTGATGATTTCATTGGTCCGGCAGGACCAGTATTCGGAAAGTCAGAGAAATCGCACGGTGTTATCGCGAGAAAAAGACGATATGTTGACGACTGGGGCTGTGTCTGGGAGTCTGCCGAAGATGGGGTGGTTGGGGAAGTGACAGTACCTTTGCTTGAAAACTGGTCCGATCTGGAAAATTTAAGACCACCGATTGAAACAATTAAGAATGCCAACTTGGATATTATAAATTACTCTCAGGATGAAAATCTAAAAAGTTCGAACCCCAAATTTATGTTTCTAACAACATCCATTCGTCCTTTTGAAAGAATGCAGTTTCTTCGGGGTACGGAGAGTTTGTTTATGGATCTTGGGCTGATGGATGGAAATTTACGGAAACTTCGTGATATCGTGCATGAGTTTTTCATCTCTGAACTTTCATGTTTAATCAAAACCGGATGTGACGGTCTTTGTTTTATAGATGACTGGGGTTCACAGAATTCGCTGCTTATTTCGCCGGATTTATGGCGGCAGTTCTATAAACCGCTTTACAAAGATTATTGTGATATGATTCATTCGGCGGGGAAAAAAGTTTTTTTTCATAGCGATGGAAACATTATGGCTATTTATGAAGACCTGATAGGGATAGGCGTAGACGCGATAATTCATTCCAAAATCACCTTTATGATTTCTTTATATTCTGGGCCATAAAATTTAGACTATTTTTATTCCATGCCAGTCTTAATCATTGATAGAATAATAGGATAAATATGAGGTGACTTATGGACATGGTTTATATCGGAATAGGTTTGATGTTTTTTGTAGTCTGCACAGGTATTGTTAAGTTTTTCACCACCTTAAGCGGAGGGAAATAATCATGGTTTTGGAATACTGGATTAGTGGGATTCTTGCCGCGGCACTGCTGATATATCTTACCCTGGCAATGCTTTTTCCGGAGAAATTCTAATGGTTACAAGCGACATAACACAAATAGTTCTTTTTCTGGGCGTGCTTTTGCTGCTGGTAAAACCTTTGGGCTGGTATATGGCTCGTGTCTACGAAAACAAGCCCTGCGGATTGGATCGTATATTCGGGCCGCTCGAAAGGGGAATCTATTGGCTCTGTGGCGTTAACCCTGCCGCAGAGATGACGTGGCCCAAATATGCTATGGTAGTCCTGGCTTTCAGTGCCGCCGGATTTGTTCTTTTATATACCTTGATGCGACTTCAAAGTGCGCTGCCATTAAACCCCGAGCATCTACCCGCTGTCCCGCCGGATTTGTCCTTTAATACGGCCGTCAGTTTTGTTACCAATACCAACTGGCAGGCGTACGGCGGAGAGGCAACAATGAGTTATCTGACCCAGATGGTGGGGCTAACAGTTCAAAACTTCCTCTCGGCGGCGACCGGAATGGCGGTACTAATTGCACTGATACGCGGCTTTGTCCGACGCAACTGTCAGACACTCGGTAGCTTCTGGGCGGATATAGTCCGCACCATATTGTACATCCTGCTTCCACTGGCATTCATTTGGGCCATGCTTCTGGTCTCGCAGGGAGTCGTACAGACATTCAGTACCTATCACAGGGTAACGCTGACTGAACCCATTAAGGACGTCAATGGAAATACCATCAACGAGCAGGTTATTGCCGTTGGGCCCGTGGCTTCACAGATCGCCATAAAACAGCTTGGCACTAATGGCGGCGGGTATTTTAATACCAACTCGGCCCACCCCCTTGAGAATCCCACGCCCTTGTCCAACTTTCTGGAGATGCTTGCAATTTTGCTGATCCCGGCGGCATTGTGCTACACATTCGGCAAAATGGTCGGCGATACGCGTCAGGGGTGGGTGGTGCTGATGGCTATGGCGGTTAAAAAAGTTCCGGCATTCCCAACCGTGTTTATC
>CAYTHV010000052.1:0-5940 GCA_964437685.1 uncultured Pirellulales bacterium | reverse complement strand
ATTTTTAGGCTTGTTTGCAATGTGCTACCTCAGTGAACGGCAAGGGACGCCGCAATCGGCTTTTGCCGGACTTGACATGGGTCAAGGGGGCGGCAACATGGAAGGCAAAGAAGTTCGCTTCGGGATAGTCAATTCAACCCTCTGGGCAACCGCGACGACCGCCGCATCCAACGGCTCGGTCAACTCCATGCACGATTCCTATACGCCGCTGGGCGGGATGGTTCCCATGTGGCTGATGCAGTTGGGCGAGGTTATTTTTGGCGGCGTCGGTTCGGGATTATATGGGATGCTGATTTTTGCAATTGTAACGGTTTTCATCGCCGGTCTGATGGTAGGGCGCACACCAGAATATCTGGGCAAAAAGATCGAAGCCTTTGAGATGAAAATGGCGTCACTGGCGGTACTAATCCCGGTATTGCTGGTGCTGATCGGTACGGCGATAGCGGTGATGACAAAAGCAGGACAGGCCGGAGTCTTAAACCCCGGCGCTCACGGCTTTAGTGAGATACTTTACGCTTTTTCTTCCGCGTCGAATAATAACGGCAGCGCCTTTGCGGGACTTAGCGCCAATTCGCATTTTTACAATATCGCAACTGGATTAGCCATGCTGGGCGGAAGATTTCTGCTAATAATACCGGTATTGGCTATCGCCGGAGCATTGGCGGCGAAAAAATCCATTCCCGTTAGCTCCGGGACGCTGAAAACAGATGGAACGATGTTTGTTATCTTGCTGATCAGTGTGGTTCTGGTGGTTGGGGCATTAAGCTTCATCCCATCCTTAGCTTTAGGACCGATCGCAGAACATCTGATGATATTCGGTAAATAGAAAGATACTTATGAATGATAATGCAAAAGAAATAAAATTGCTGAACTGGTCGATTATTATGCCTGCTATCGGGGATTCTTTCCGAAAACTCAACCCACGCAGGCAATTCCATAACCCGGTGATGTTTGTCGTGCTGATTGGCAGCCTATTGACCAGCGTTATTTTTGTTCGTACCTGTTTTATCGCCGGCCAGGAAAGTCCGTGGTTTATTCTGGGTATTTCTCTGTGGCTGTGGTTTACCGTATTATTCGCCAATTTCGCCGAGGCCATCGCGGAAGGCCGCGGCAAAGCACAAGCGGAAAGTCTCCGCAAAGCCCGTAAAGATGTGATCGCCAAAAAGCTGAATGCTCCTCATTCCGGTTCATCCTTTGAGCTGACCGCCGCATCGCTGCTGGCCAAAGGCGATGTGGTCCTGGTCAATGCGGGCGAATTTATTCCCGTTGACGGCGAGGTGATCGAAGGCGTCGCCTCGGTGGATGAAAGCGCCATTACCGGCGAAAGCGCACCGGTGATCCGTGAAAGCGGCGGCGACCGCAGCAGCGTCACAGGCGGCACACGCGTGCTTTCGGACTGGCTGGTCGTCCGCATTACCGCACAACCGGGTGATACGTTTCTGGATCACATGATTGCGATGGTGGAAGGCGCCAAGCGGCAAAAAACACCCAATGAAATCGCCCTGAATATTCTGCTGGCGGCTTTGACGATTATTTTTCTGGCGGCGACGGCGACCTTGCTGCCTTATTCGCTTTACAGTGTAAAGCAGGCTAATCAAGGCGAAGTCATTACCATTACAACGCTGGTCGCTCTTTTGGTGTGCCTGGCTCCGACCACCATTGGAGCATTGCTTTCCGCCATCGGCATCGCGGGCATGAGCCGCCTTAGCCAGGCCAATGTTATCGCCATGTCGGGGCGGGCCGTCGAGGCGGCGGGCGATGTGGATGTGCTGCTTCTGGATAAAACCGGTACGATTACCCTGGGCAACCGCCAGGCAACGGAATTCATCTGTGCCGAGGGAGTGAAGATTGAGGAACTGGCCGATGCCGCCCAGCTTGCCTCGCTGGCAGATGAAACGCCGGAAGGCCGCAGTATCGTAGCACTGGCAAAACGACAGTATAATCTGCGGGGCAGAGATGTCGAAAAGCTGGGGGCAAAATTTATTTCTTTCTCCGCCCAGACACGCATGAGCGGCGTCGATTTGGAAGGCCATCAGATTCGCAAAGGCGCCATCGATGCCATGGAAAAATTTGTCAGCGGTAATGATGGATTTATTTCTGACAAAATTCGTGCCATAGTACAAAAAATTGCCCGGGAAGGAGGTACGCCGCTGGTTGTAGCCGACAGGGCTAAAACGCTTGGCGTAATTCACCTTAAGGATATTGTCAAAGGCGGCATCAAAGAGCGATTTGGCGAATTGCGGCGCATGGGGATAAAGACCGTGATGATCACCGGTGATAACCCGATGACGGCGACGGCAATCGCCGCCGAAGCGGGCGTCGATGATTTTCTGGCAGAAGCGACGCCGGAAGCCAAATTGAAACTGATCCGGGAATATCAAAACCGCGGACATCTGATCGCGATGACCGGAGACGGAACCAACGATGCGCCCGCCCTGGCGCAGGCGGATGTGGCGGTAGCGATGAATACCGGCACGCAGGCGGCCAAAGAGGCGGGCAATATGGTCGACCTGGACTCCAACCCGACAAAACTGCTGGATATTGTGCATATCGGCAAGCAGACGCTGATGACGCGGGGCGCACTGACGACGTTTAGCATCGCCAATGATGTTGCCAAGTACTTTGCCATTATTCCGGCCGCGTTCGCTTCGACGTATCCGGTTCTCAATACGCTGAATGTCATGAGGCTTGCTACGCCGAACAGCGCGATTCTTTCCGCGGTTATTTTTAACGCCTTAATTATTGTTTTCCTGATACCACTGGCTTTGCGCGGCGTAACGTACCATCCTATGCCGGCGGCGCAATTGCTGAGAAAAAATCTGCTCATTTATGGCCTGGGCGGGCTGATTGTGCCGTTTATTGGAATTAAACTGATCGATATTCTGCTGGTGATTTTACATCTTGTTTAAAGATAGGGTTTAGGATAAAATACCATGATGAATCTTTTAAAACAAACAATCGTATGCCTGATGCTATTAACCATCATGACGGGCGTTGTGTATCCCCTGATTGTAACCGGAGTCGCTCAACTGCTATTTTCGCATCAGGCAAATGGAAGCCTGCTTTTCAAAGACAACAAAGCCGTCGGTTCATCTCTGATAGGCCAGTCGTTCGATAGCCCTGCATACTTTTGGTCCCGGCCTTCGGCAACATCCCCGATGCCTTATAATGCCGCAAATTCCTCTGGGTCGAATCTGGGGCCGTTAAATCCGGTTTTGATTGAAAATGTCAAGGCGAGAGCGGAAAAACTAAAATCGGCCGATCCCCAAAATAGGGCAGAACTGCCCGTTGATCTGATTACCGCCTCGGGCAGCGGCCTTGACCCGGATATCAGTCCGGTGGCGGCGGAATACCAGATTCCGCGTATTGCAAAAGCCAGAAACATAAATGAAAATGAAATTAGAACGCTGGTCGCAGGATATGCCCAAAACAGGCAACTGGGTATTCTGGGAGAACCACGGATTAACGTTCTGGAATTGAATCTGGCGCTGGACGCCCTGGAAAAATAATTTTAATGCTGAAATTATGAATGAACCGCAATCAAAACCGGACGAACCCCTTGAGCGAATTCGCAATGAAACCAAGGCGCAGCAACGGGGCAAGCTGAAGATATTCTTTGGATATGCCGCGGGCGTTGGTAAAACATTCTCCATGCTGGAAGCATCGCGCAGCAAAGCGGTCGCCGACCTGGATGTTGTTTTGGGATATGTAGAACCGCACAACCGGCCTGAAACCGAGGCGCTCATGCTCGGCATGGAGGTTCTGCCGCCCAAAAATGTGGAATACCGAGGCGTTAAATTAAAAGAATTTGACCTGGATGCGGCATTAGCCAGAAAGCCAGCCGTCATCATCGTCGATGAGTTGGCCCATACCAATGCTCCGGGATTGCGCCATACTAAACGATGGCAGGACATCGAGGAATTATTAGACGCCGGTGTCAATGTTTTTACGACGCTCAACGTCCAGCACTTGGAAAGCCTTAACGATATTGTCGCGCAAATTTCCGGCATCGAAGTCCGCGAGACCATTCCTGATACGGTTTTTGACCAGGCCGACTCTATCGAACTGGTGGATCTGCCGCCGGAAGAGCTTTTGCAGCGATTACAGGAAGGAAGAGTCTATATGCCCGTTCAGGCCGAGCGGGCTATGCAGAAGTTTTTCAAGTCGCCGAATCTGATTGCGCTGCGAGAACTGGCCTTGCGCCGTACTGCGGATCGTGTGAATGCCCAGGTTCAAATGGCGCGTCAATCCGTGGGAAGTACACAAATCTGGGCTACCCGCGAGCGGTTGCTCGTTTGCGTCGGTCCAAGTCCCACATCCGCAAGGTTGATCCGAGTTGCCAAAAGAATGGCCACAGCTCTGCATGCGACTTGGATCGCTGCGTATGTGGATAACGGCAGCCTGCTCAATGACGCCACGCGTCAGAAACTTGCGCGGAATCTTAATCTGGCCGAGCAGCTTGGGGCGGAAATAGCGGCGCTTCGCGGAGAGAATGTCGCGGAAGAAATTGTTAAACATGCCCAGTCGGCAAACGTAACCAAAATCGTTATCGGCAAGACAGGACAGCCGCGATGGCGAGAGCTTCTCGGCAAATCCGTGATAAGCCAGGTCTTACACCGCAGCGGCGATATTGACGTCTATGTCATTCGCGGAGGCAAAGAATCCACCGAAGAACAAACCGGCTCGGATTTCATCATTCCTCGAAGTAAAGTAGATTATTCACGATTTGGCAAAGCCATGCTTGTTACCCTGGTTTGTACTTTATCGGCATGGGGCATACATCTGGCGCAATTGAGCGAAACAAACAAAGTGATGATGTTTTTTCTTGGCATAACATTCGTATCCGCACGCTACGGTCATGGCCCGGGAATCCTGTCAGCCATTGCAAGCGTACTGGCATTTGATTTTTTCTTTGTTCCGCCGCACTTCACATTTACTGTCGACGACACCCAGTACATCGTAACATTCGGCGTCATGCTGACCATCGCGATTATCATCAGCGCCCTGTCACATCGGATTCGTCGGCAGGCGGAGATGTCGCGTCAGCGAGAACAGCGTACCGAGGCTCTTTATCATTTAAGCCGGAGCTTGGCTTCCACCGCAGGTGTATATCAGCTTGCAGCTACTGCTCAGTCGCAGCTCTCAAAAAGCTTTGCAAGCGAAGTAACCATATTTTTGCCCGATGAATTCAACCATCTTAAGGCGCCTCTCGGCGGTTCCGACAATTTAGCTTCAATGGAAAAAGAAATTGCCGTCGCCCAATGGGTGTTTGAGCATGGCCAGATTGCCGGCGTCGGAACAGATACCCTGCCGGACACCAATGCTTTCTATGTCCCTTTAAAGGGCACTCGCGGGACCGTGGGCGTGTTGGCCTTAGTATCCGCCAAGCCCGGTCGATTTGTCTCGCCCGATCAGCGTCAATTTTTGGAAATGGCCGCCAATCAACTGGCGCTGGCTATTGAGCGGGACGTCTCCGCCGAGCAGGCCCGTAAGATCCTCGTTAAAATGGAGGCCGAGTCGCTGCGTAACTCATTACTAAGTTCCGTCTCGCATGACTTGCGGACGCCGCTGGCCGTAATCGCCGGGGCCGGCAGCAGCCTGCTGGAGTCCAATTATCCTCTTGGCAATGAAACACAGCGCGAATTCCTTCAAACCATCGTGGATGAATCCAATCGTCTGGCCTTACTTGTAGATAATATTATTCATATCACCCGATTTGAGTCCGGCAAAGTAACCGTTAACAAACAATGGTATCCTATTGAGGAGGTTGTCGGGTCCGCGTTGGAACGGATGAAAAAACAGCTATCCGGACGGCCATTAAAAACACATTTGCCGGGAGATATGCCTCTGGTAAAGCTGGATGGTATTCTGATTGAGCAGGTACTTACCAACCTTCTGGAGAATGCGGTGAAATATACTCCTCAGGGCAGCCCGATAGAT
>CAYTHV010000051.1:0-19123 GCA_964437685.1 uncultured Pirellulales bacterium | reverse complement strand
CCGGAATCGCGGCGGCTAAAACCATCATTGTAATTGTTTTAATATTCATGTTTTCTCCCCAATTCATTATTGATTCTTTTAGGTGTCATTTGCATCCGCACAATGCTGATTCAAATTTCCCTTACTAATTACTATCCGATTCTACGAAAAGCAACCCCTCTTTACAAGGTCCTAAACGTAGTTATTTATCCACAATCGTATTTTTATGGGCTAAATAAACAGCGTGTAGTGCCTGTGACGGCAAAATGTAACGGTTAGCCAAAATAGGAAAACTTAATTATGGTCTGGATCGTCGGGCTTAGGCGAAGTCGGCTGGTCAATATTTTCACCCGATATACCAATCAGGGTATAGTTTAATATAAGAGGTTTTGAGTCGAGAATCTCGTTTGCAACTTCCGGAACCTCTTTTCCACTTTCACTGGTATGTTTTGCCAGCATTCTGAGCGTTGCGGCAAACTTTTTATCCAATGGTGCAACAATGGTTTGGGGCGTTTTATCCACTCCGACCGGAAGCGTCAATTGATAAGCATGCAGCGTCAAACGGTCCATCAGGGGCAACTCTTCGTGTTTTCCAGAGGGAGAGTATCTTGATTTAAAAGATGATAAAAATAATGGCGAACTTTCACCATATAACGGGTCGATAACCAGGGGAAATCCTTTATTGGAAAAATGAACCCGGATTTGGTGAGTTCTGCCGGTAATTGGCGCTGCCGCAACGAGGCTGACAGACCCCATCGGTAACAGGAGTTTATAAAATGTTTTGGCTTTTTTGCCTTTCCGGGGGTCAATCTTGACTTTTTGCACCCGGTCGTCTTTGAGGATCGGCGACGTGATAAATCCCTCATCCCGCCCGGGATTACCGCGTACAATCGCCAGATAAACTTTTCTAATTTCCCCCATCGCAAAACAGCGACTGTAATAGCTTTGTGCTTCTAAGGTTTTTGCCAGCAGCAGGGCTCCCGATGTGTCTTTATCCAGCCGATGCACAAGACGCAGCTCGGCGATAGACGGAGTACGCTCCGCCAAAAGTTTTCGAATATCCGGTGCGCCGCTGCGGTCGGCGGTTACAGAGACACCCGAAGGCTTATTTACCAGAATAATCTCTGAATCTTCATATAGTATTGAGATGTTGATTTTGGCCACATCGACTCCTGATGACTTTTTTATCGGATTATACTCAAGCACATCTTTATCCGTTATTCTGAAATTATTTTCGGATCCACGCCGACCCTTCCAACAGACGGCTAACCAGCATCGACGCAACGGTATCGCCGGTGGAATTAACCATGGTCGCCGGCGGGTCAACCAGCGTACCGAGCATTGAGATAATCGGCAGCGCCTCCGGGCTAAATCCATAGAGAGAGACGATCAATGCTTCACCAAGAAAACCTCCGCCGGGAATACCGCTCATCACCACGCCGCACAAAATCGCTACGCCAACGGCACCGGCCAGCGTTTCCAGTCCTGTAAACGGCCTTCCATATAAAGCAAATAAAATTGCGATTTTCAGGATTGCTGCGATACACGTCCCATCCATATGAATTGTTGCCCCGAGCGGAAGCACAATCTCACGCACATCGTCGGCAACGCCGATTCGTCTGGCGGATTCGAGATTAACCGGCAACGCCGCCAGAGAACTTCCCGTTCCCCATGCCGTCATTGCAGCAGGCGGAATGTGTGTCCAAAATCGCCTGAATCCCACTCCGCCGCCAGCCAATAGCGCATAGACTGAAAACCCAATAAAAAAATACGCAATCGTCAGAGGATAATAAAGCTTCAGCGCACGCCCGTATGTGTCAAGCAAATCCGTGCCAAAAGTCCCGACCAAATACGCAAAATACGCCCCCAGCCCAATCGGAGCATACAGCATGATCAGCTTGATCAATTGTCCCATCACCTCGGCGCCGGAAATGAGAAACTCCCGGAATGGACGGCCTTTATCCCCCGCCGCTTGTGAGGCCAAACCGGTTAAAATTGCAAAGACAATCAGCGCCAGCATATTCCGCCGGTTTAGAATTCCGGAAAAATCGTTGACCGTAAATGTATTGACAACTTTATCCGCGAAATTCGCCGCAGGCTCCTGCACCGGCTCGGCAAGCTGCAAAGTTAACCCCCCGGCCGGATCGAAAATCCTGACCGCCGCCAGCATCAGGCAGGAAGAGATGATCCCCGTAATCAAAAATACCGCCAGCATCCATCCGGCGATGCGCCCAAGCCGCCGCAAGCTCTGGCTTGCCGCCACAGCCGAGGACAGCGAAAAAAATACCAGCGGCACAACCGCGGTAAATAGCAAATTTAAAAATACGTCCCCCAGCGGTTTCAGCGAGGCGGCTTTCGGCCCAACGCAGTACCCCAGCCCAGCCCCGGCCGCTACCGCCAGAACCAAAATCAGCGTAAACCGCCATTGTTGTAGAAAAGTCTTTATCGTCATAATCGTCTGCCGTTATACTATGATGAAAAGACTGATTCGTCCACAAAATTTCACCCTACCCTTTGCACAAATAGCCTCTCTGCTTTTTTTCTTTTCCACTTCCGCTTTTTCAGCTATACTATAGGCTGGCTTAAATTGGATTATCGATTCTGAATTAAGGATTTATCATGATATATAAATCGTATGGCAAACTCAACCTTTCCGTCAGCGCCGTTGGTTTCGGCGGGATGCGACTCGATACCGAGCAGCCGGACTCCTTTAACATCGGACTTCTTCGCCACGCTTTCGATAAGGGCATCAATTACTTTGATACCGCCCCGGGCTACTGCAAAGATCGCAGTGAAAGCCTGTTTGGGCTGGCCTTTTCCGACCCCGCAATGAAAACCCAGCGAGACAAATTCTATGTCTCAACCAAAGGCATGCCTGAAAACTACGACACCGCGGATAAAGCCGTCGCCGCGGTCGAGAAATCACTCTCTTGTCTGAAATGTGATTACATTGATTTTTACCATGTCTGGTGCATCCGCCAAATGGAAGAATACCAGCTTGCAATGCGTCCGGGCGGCCAATACGAAGGCCTGCTCCGCTGCAAGGAAAAAGGATTAATCAAACACATCGTCGTCTCATCGCACCTTCGGGGTCCCGAGATCGCCATGATGATTGAAAAAGATGAATTCGAAGGTATCCTGTTGGGCTTTAATATCCTTAACTTCCTGTATCGATGGGATGGTGTATTGGCCGCATCCAAGGCCGGCATGGGCGTTGTCGCAATGAATCCTCTGGCGGGCGGAATCATCCCGCAAAGAGAAAAACAGCTTGCATTCCTTGCCTCACACGGCGAAACGCCCACCGAGGCCGCCATTCGTTTTTGCGTCAGTTGTCCATCGATTACCGTTACGCTGGTCGGTTTTTCGGCAAAGAAGCAGATTGATACCGCCTGCCATGTGGCGGATAAAGCAGAAGCCTTTACTGCTGACGACCTCGAGCGGATTCGCAATAAGGTTACCAGTAACATGGACATGCTTTGTACCGGATGCGGATATTGCATGGGAAGATGCCCCAAAGACATCCCTGTCGCATCCTATATGCAGTATTACAATGATTTGCTGCTGGTCGGAAAAACTGAAGAGGACATGGTCAAAGGGCTGGAAAATCAGAAAAAATACGGCCTCCTGGTCAAGCGACCCAATGATGCGGGAGCATGTACGTCCTGCGGTCGATGTGAAATGGCCTGCACCCAGCACCTTGACGTCATCAAACGGCTTGAGACCATCGCAAAATGGGAAAAAATGTCTCCCAACAATGTCATGGCCAAATGCAAAAAACTGACAAAACGCCTTTTACGGCGGCCAAAGTAATTCAAAATATCCCCAATCGTTATATGGAAAAAACCAGAGTATTTAATTAAAAATACCTCAACTATTTCCATAATTTTGACGATATTTATCATTGACAAGTGTCTGCCAATGTTCTATGATTGGTTAATCGGTAGAAGACTACGGTTGCTCTATAGCAATCGAGGCAATAAACCTCGGCGAGGCTATGTGGATATCCGTTTCCCCCCCCAGACGGCTCCACCACCTCGCCATTTTTTTACTTATTTTCTGTGTTTTTCTTAAAAAATATCCCTAAAGCAGCTATTCGCCCATAATCTGGATATTAATAGTCCGTGTTCTTGCCCCATCAAACTCACAAAAGAAGATGCCCTGCCATGTCCCTAATAGCAACGCCCCATTGTAGATTAAAACCTGTCTGCTGCACCCAATCAGGCTGGATTTGACATGGGCATCGCTGTTGCCCTCGCCATGCCGATAATCGGGAAGGTTCTGAGGCAGCAATTTTTCGAGTGTCAAAAGGATATCGTGGGGAACATCGGGGTCTGCGTTTTCGTTTATCGTAATGGCCGCGGTTGTATGTGGACAATAAATAGTGACAATGCCGCTTTTAATCCCACTTTCAGCGACATCTTCGGCAACCTGCCGGGTAATATCGATCATCTGGCAACGCTTTGAACTGCGTACAGACAACACTTGCTCGACAATCTTCATACTGCCTCCACTTGTTTATGATTAAATCTGTCAAGCATTTTATCAAACAGACAAGCAGTAATGAAGTATTTTCTTAACGTTAAGAGCAAAAACTTCTCTGTGCATTTTTAATACACTTGAGCCTTGACATTCAAAAAAAAGGCAGTAACATAGTTTCAAAAGGGTGTGGGGCAACTTTGTCTCACAGGACGTTAAGTGGTCGGGCCGCCACCTGCTAATTTAAATTATTTAGACAGGAACGGCTATGAGCAAATCTACAAACAAATCTACTCCCAAACCCGATACCACTCCAACTCAAGGTCAAGACAGTCTCATAGGGCTTTTTGCCCGAGTATTCTGGAGTCTGCTTGGTAACCTTATTTTATTAGCCTTGGCGATGGGGATTTACAAAACACAACCAATCCTTTCAGTCATTGATATTGTGTTTTGGGTCTTGGCGTTTTCAATGATACTCGTTAGATATATTGATATAAAATATCTAAAGGGGGTTACTTTCGAAGGACAGCCTGCAACCATGGAAGATTGGCGGAAATACGTCAAATACTTCTTACTTTTCTCGGTCGGATTATGGCTTATCGCCCACATTGTATCGCCCAGATAGTCTCATTTCTCAACAGATAAAAGGAAACGTCATGACCGAATCAATAAACGAATCTCCTTCCACGTCCGAGACTCCCCTTGTCCCAGAAAATGATAGCCTTATGAGTGTTTTTGTCAGCATGTTCTGGCTGCTTTGGGGGAACATCATGTTGGCTGCGATGGCGCTGAAAATTGCCGAACAACAAACATCTTTCTCCGTTTACGATTTATTCTATTGGACCTTTGTGGTTTTACTGGCCATAACAAGATTTTGTGACATAAGATATTATAGAAAAGTCACCCTCAAAGGTTCACCTGCAACGATGAAGCATTGGCGTAAATATGTCAAATATCTATTATTTGTTTCTGTGATTACATGGGTTCTGGTTCATGCTTTATGATTTCCTAAATAGCTTAAGAAAGGCTAAATGATCATGAAAACAATTCAGAGTCAAAACCAAAGTGAGGAACTTAGAAAAGTTGTCGAGAGTATTGTTCAAGACCTTGAAAAGATTGGTTTATATGAAGGAAAGTTATCCATTGAGAGAGCAATTCCTCCTGCTGGAACCCCCACCAGTACCCCGGCGGGCTATCCCCATTTGGCAGTTCACGTAGAAAAACAAAAAAAGTTTTTAGGGCTGATTGCATACAAGAAAAAAGAGCTGATATGTGTTGTCAAGGAGGGATTCTATGATATTCAGGAAAAGGGAAGAAAAGATATGCTGGTTCTTTTGCAGTCTAAAGATGCTGAAATAATTATAAAAGCACATTTGGAAAAATACGGCAATAACAATCAGGTTACAGAAATTGTTTACAGAACCTAAACCCACAATCTTTCTTCATGGAAACTCATGCCAAAGGTTAGGTTGTGGCATGGCTTACTTTGTGTCATCAAAGTCACAAAATATTACATTTGTTCGGGGACCTCTATCCCCAGCAATTCTGTCATCCCGTGCCGAATGGTTCGGGCGGTGATATCGCACAGCAGCAGCCGGATAGAACGTATCTGCCCTTCAGCCCCCAACACAGGACAGGCATTATAGAACCGGCTGAATGCACCGGACAAATCGTAGAGATAGCTGGTCAAATAATTCGGCCGGCAATCCGCGGCGGCATTGACAATCGCCTGACCATAACGAACCAGGTGCCTGGCCAATTCGATTTCCGCCGGATCGAATAGTGTTATCTGCCGGATAGACTGAATTTCATTTTTGACGTCCAGCCCATTTTGTGCAGCTTTGCGCCCGATGGATTTAATGCGGGCATACGCATACTGCATATAGGGAGCGGTGTTGCCATCCATCGCCAGCATTTTATCGAAACTGAAAATATAGTCGCTGTCGCGATTGTTGGAATAGTCCGAGTATTTGACAGCGCCAACACCAACGGCATTGGCGATTTCTTTCTTCTGTTCGGTCGGCAGGTCAGGATTTTTCTCTTCCACGACCTTCATCGCCCGCTCGACCGCTTCATCGAGCAGCTCGGCCAGCTTGACCGTGCCGCCCGTGCGGGTCTTAAACGGCTTATTGTCGGCTCCGAGCATCGTGCCAAATGTAATATGTTCGAGCTTGACGGAGTCGTCCGCCCAGCCAGCCATCTTCACCACCGCAAACAGCATCTTGAAATGCAACGTCTGTCGGGCATCGGTGACATAAATAATGCGCTTTGCGCCGAGGTCTTTCAGGCGGAAGCGCATCGCCGCCAAATCGGTCGTCGCATACAAATACGCCCCATCCGATTTTTGAATAATAAACGGCAGCGGCTCACCTTCTTTTGTTTTGAAGCCTTCGGGAAAGACACAGACAGCCCCTTCGGATTCGACGGCAAGATTTTTATCCTGTAAGTCTTTGACAACCGCCATCAATTTATTATCGTAAAAACTCTCCCCCCGAACGTCCTTGTCAGTTAAACCTACATTTAGAGTTTTGTATATTTCATTACACGCATTGAATGTAAGTTTACAAAAAATTCTCCACTGTTCTTTTGCTATTAAGTCATGTTTTTGCAGCCGAACTGTCCAACTTCTTGCTTTCTCCGCAAAAATTTCATCTTCAGCAAAACAACTTGCTGCATTTTTATAAAGATTTTCAATTTCCTCTAAAGTGGTTAAAGAGGGAACATAAAGTGTTCCATTTTTATTTTTCCCCTGTAATTCGGCAGCATTTGCATTGTACTGTTCTACAATAGCCAAAAGCATTCCCATCTGCAAGCCCCAATCACCAACATGGTTTTGACGAATCACATTGTGGCCAAGGCTATCGAGCATTCGAGCAATGCAGTCGCCGATGATGGTGCTGCGGAGATGGCCAACATGCATTTGTTTGGCGATATTGGGACCGGAGTAATCCACCACAACCGTCTGCGGATTCGCCGCCTTCTCAATTCCCAGACGGTCATCCTGATGCATTTCCATCAGGCTCCGGCTCAAAAATTCCGTCGTTAGCCGCAGATTAATAAACCCGGGTCCCGCGATTTCCGGTTTATCACAAATATCAGAAAG
The DNA here is from genome assembly GCA_964437685.1 of uncultured Pirellulales bacterium. GTDB lineage: Bacteria > Planctomycetota > Phycisphaerae > Sedimentisphaerales > Anaerohalosphaeraceae > Anaeroglomus. The sequence continues at coordinate 11,565 of CAYTHV010000051.1, read as the reverse complement.
CTCCAGCGCCGCAACAACCTGCTCAGCCACCTGACGTGGATTAGTCTTGATCTGTTTGGCCGCCCCCATAATACCGTTGGCCTGATAGTCGCCAAATTTTGCGTCGGCGGTCTGCCGCACCATTGCCGGACAATTTGCAAGCCCCGTCACTTTCCGCAACGTGTCACTAAGTCGCTGTTCCAGAATTTCCAGTACCGGTTTCATTCCGCAGGCTCGTCCGTACTTTTGCTTTTTTCCTTTTCGCTTTTGACTTTCTTTGGCCGCTGCCAGCGTACTTTTTTGGCATCGCCCCAGAGCATTTCCAGATCATAATATTCCCGCATATCCGGGTCAAACAGATGGACAACTACGGTAATATAGTCCATTAGAATCCAGCGCCCCTGCTCATAGCCCGCAGAGCCGTACTTCTTCAAGGCAAAATCCTTTGCGATACCGCTGATTTCATCGGCGACCGACTTGGCCTGACGGTCGCTGGTAGCGGTAGCGATGACAAAATAATCCGTCGCCGGCGAAACGCCCGCCATATCCAGCACGACAATATCCGTACAATGCCGATCTTGCGCCAGCCGAGCGGCCTCAATCGCAAACTTCCGATCCAGTGTTATTTTCTTTGTTGCCAAGTCAATTTCTCCAAAAATATCACATTAAAACAAAAGGGGCGACCCGAATAGGCCGCCCCAGTAGAGTAATCGAAGATGAGTAAACAGTCAATCAATAGTTCGTGCCCAGGTGGAGCCATGTAGCGACAACCGGAGCAAACTTGACGACCACGCCGGCAAATACGACGCAAACCATCGTCATCAGCTTGATCAAGATGTTCAAGCTGGGGCCGGAGGTATCCTTAAACGGATCACCCACGGTATCGCCCACAACAGCCGCTTTATGTGCATCGGAACGTTTGCCGCCCAAATTGCCTTTTTCGATGTACTTCTTGGCATTATCCCAGGCTCCGCCTGCATTATTGAGCGACACGGCCAGTACAAAACCTGCCGTCATGCCGCCCGCCGTCAGACCAATCACGCCGGAGACACCAAGCACCAGACCTACCGCAACCGGTACAATGATGGCCAGCAGGCTGGGCAGGATCATTTCGCGCTGAGCGCCGGCCGTTGAAATCGACACGCAACGGGCATAATCCGGCTTGTCTTTGCCTTGCATAATGCCCGGCTTTTCCTTGAACTGCCGACGAACTTCTTCAACCATCGCGCCTGCAGCACGTCCTACCGCTTTCATTGACAACGCACAGAACAGGAACGCCATCATCGCGCCGATGAACAAACCGCACAGCAGTTTGGGGTTCAAGATCGACAGGTTCATCGCCGCGGCAAGCTGGTCAACCGAGGCAGCCTTGACCGATTCGGCGGTGAATTCCACATTACCAACCTTATATACACCGTCACCGGCAAGTCGCTGGATCCAGATGCGAATTTCTTCCATGTAAGCCGCGATCAGGGCCAGGGCCGTCAATGCGGCTGAGCCGATGGCGAAACCTTTACCCGTTGCCGCTGTCGTGTTGCCCAGTGAATCCAAAGCATCAGTACGTTTGCGAACTTCCGCTCCCAGACCGGCCATTTCAGCGTTACCACCGGCGTTGTCAGCAATCGGGCCGTAAGCGTCGGTGGCTAAGGTGACGCCCAGCGTTGAAAGCATACCAACCGCGGCAAAGCCGATGCCGTATAGACCCAATGAAAAGTCTTTAAGACCGCCGGCAAAAATGAACGCCGCCAGAATACCGGCTGCGATGGTTACAACCGGCAGAGCGCTGGAAAGCATTCCTGTCGCAAAGCCGTCAATAATCACCGTCGCAGGACCCATCTTGGCCTGGTTGGCGATGCCTTTGGTGGGTTCGTATTCATCAGAAGTATAGTATTCCGTCAACTGGCCGATGATCACGCCGGCAAGCAAACCGGATATGATTGAGCCAAACACGCCCCAGGTGATCCAGCCGATGTAGGCCATAATCGCCATGGCGATGAGAATGAAAAATGAACTGCCGAAGGTACCAATGAACAAAGACCGCAGCAGATTTTTCTGCGTTGCGTCTTCTTTGCAGCGAACCATAAAGATACCGACAATGGACAGCAGGTTGCCGATACCGGCCACAATCATCGGGGCCATCACGGCTTTCAGTGGGCTGATGCCGCTGATCTGTGTAGCAATGGCCGGCAGTGTCGCGCCCAAAGCACAGGTCGCCAAAATCGAACCGCAATAGCTTTCATACAGGTCGGCGCCCATACCAGCAACGTCGCCAACGTTATCGCCGACGTTGTCAGCAATCGTCGCGGGGTTACGCGGATCATCTTCCGGAATACCGGCTTCCACTTTACCCACGAGGTCCGCTCCAACGTCCGCGGCCTTGGTATAGATACCGCCGCCAACACGGGCAAACAGAGCCTGCGTCGAAGCGCCCATTCCGAACGTAATCATGGTTGTCGTAATTTCGGCCAGCTTGTGGTCGGAATTCATTCCGGCCTGCACCAGCGTCACGCCGAACAGTTTTAATCCGGCCTGCATATGTTCAGTGGAGTACACGAGCCTGTCCAAAAGCCAGTACCAAATCGAAATATCCAGCATACCGAAGCCAACAACAACCAGGCCCATCACAGCACCTGAACGGAAGGCCACCTGGAGACCGCGGTTAAGGCTTTCGCTGGCGCCCTGAGCCGTACGCGATGAAGCATTCGTCGCGGTATTCATCCCCAGAAAGCCGCACAGGCCGCTAAAGAAACCGCCTGTCAAAAACGCAATCGGCACAAACGGATTCTGAATACCATAGTAAGCCAGTATACTGAACAGGATTACCAACAGAATGAAAATAAATCCTACTACGGAATACTGCCGTCTCAGATAAGCAAATGCGCCTTCGCGAACCGCCAGAGCAATTTCTATCATTTTTGCATTGCCGGCCGGTGCAGCCATCATTTTCTTATAGAAGTAGTATGCGAACATAATCGCCAGGATTGAACTGATCGGGGCAACCCACCAGACCAACTCAATCGGGTCTGGCCCGGCTTGAACCGGAGCTGCTGCACCTGTCGCAACCGAGGCCACATCTTCTGCCAGGGCCGTCGCACTCAAAACCAACGTCCCCAAAACTGTTGATACCAACGTTTTCACTGCTTTTTCCTTTCAAATAACACTAAGGGTGAATGGGTAATTAAAATTTCGGCCAATCTTACATATTTGCCCCCCGATTGCAAGTATTTTTTTATTGCGGAGAATCTAATCTTGTTTTCTGGCCTGAAAAACATGTTTTTATGAGAAATTTATTTGGTCTAAATACTTATCTGTTTAGGTGTGATAATCGGCGTTAATGGTTACATATTCACGACTTAGATCGCATCCATAACAAAAATCGCTGGACTTTCCAACGCCAAGATTGACGACAATCGTATGCTCTTTTTGACAGATAATCTTGCTGACTTTTTTTGGGTCAAACTTCACAGGCTGGCCGTTTCGAAAGACCGTAATCCCGCCAATTAAGCAAGTCAACTTGTCCGGGTTGATTTTGACGCCGCTCGAACCGATAGCACAAATAATCCGCCCCCAGTTGGGATCCCCACCGTGAATGGCGCACTTAACCAGATCATAATTGGCCACCGACCGTGCTGCGGCCAGAGCCTGCTCTTTTGTAGATGCGCCGTTTATCACAACGGTAAACATCCGCGTTGCACCTTCCGCATCGAGCGCCATCTGTTTTGCCAAATCGGTGCACAACAAAACCAGCGCCGCGGTGAACTTCTTGAATGCCGCATCCTGTTTGCGGATAGGCCGATTGCCCGCCTGCCCGCTGGCCAAAATCATTGCCGTGTCGTTGGTGCTTTGATGTCCATCGACCGTCAGCCGATTGAGCGATTGGCCGATAGCAATCGACAATGCCTTTTGCAATAGAGCTTTGCTGATGGCCGCATCTGTCGTAAATACGCCAATGGTCGTCGCCATATTCGGGCCGACCATGCCGGCACCTTTAACTGTCCCGGCCAGCGTAATCGTCTTGCCGCCGATTTTGACGGTACAATGCGCCTGTTTGCATCGGGTGTCGGTAGTCATGATGCCGTGAGCAAAAGCAAGCCCCCCTGCCGGCGAATCGGACAGCTTCTTGGCCGCGTTTTCAATTCCAGTCGTGATTTTCTCTATCGGCAACTGATGGCCGATAATGCCTGTGGAAGCCAGCAAAACCTGCTGCGGCTTAAGTCCCAGCATTTGCGCCGTCTTGGCGCACATCAGCCGTGCCGCCGCAAGACCTTTGTTGCCCGTGCAGGTGTTGGCATTGCCGCTATTGATAATCGCCGCATAGGTTTTGCCCGTTTTTACGTTTGCCTTACAGACCGTAACCGCCGCGGACACAACTTTATTGGTCGTGAACATCGCCGCCGATACCGCGCCCGCCGGACAATACAACAACGCTAAATCATTCTTATTTGCCCGCTTAATCCCGCAATAAAGCCCCGCCGCAAGAAATCCCCTAGGGGCTGTCAATGTCTTATTTTTCATACTCACCTTTCTATGTCTTGTATCCGTCATAATAAAATATGTTAAACATGAAATGCTTTATTAATCTAATCCTAAATCCCTTATGAAATGACTTTCCGGCTTGATTCTGTCTTTCTCTATGCCCAATTGTTCTGAAATCAAATTGACTAATATCACCCAAATATCCTTTTCAGAAAAAGGTTTAAAATGTTCTGTATTCAACACCAGAACTTCTTTACTTAGATCGCCCAAAGTTATACACGTATTTGGCAAATATACATAAAGTGGAAACGCGACAATCCGAAGAAAACAAAATAATAAAAATCCCAATAAAGATATTGCCATCGCACTAACAATAATACTTAACCCTCCCACATGTCGCCATAATGCCTCACAGACTACAAAATATCCAATAACTAATGCAACGGATAAAAAGTTATATATCCATGATGGAAACCTTAATTTGGGCAACTTCAAAAAAGTATTTTGAGCTAAGGTTTTCCATGTACGTCTTCTCGTTGACATTGGAAATATGCTTTCAACAAGAGTACCCGGCATTACTTCACTTCTTTTTATATTTAACAAAGAGACAATTTGCTTTCTAAGTGCATAAAAAGCCTTCTGTGTAGCACAACCATTTTGAGATTCACCTTTTACTTTATTACAGATATAATTATACATAAGACCAACAGTAGCCATTTCTGATGAAGCAGCATCCTCAATTGTTATGCCAAAAACCTCTTCTGCCTTAATCACTAGTTCGACGCCATCAAGCCCCATTGAATCGTCCTCTGTATTACAGTTGATTCCTATTCAGCGATCTTAGGTCATCCACCTGCCCTGTGCCGTTGGTCAGCTTGCCGTCAATCGCCATCTTTCGGAATGGCGCGGAAGGATCATAAAAAGCTTTACTGATATCCACCGTATTGAGTATAAAGCCATCCTTGTGGTCTTCCATCTGGCTGATAATTTCGCCGTCCGGCTGAATAAAACACGATGGATACGGGCTAAGCCACGACGACGAATTCGTCATGCTGATCCAGAAATGATTGCACGCCGCATGCGTCTGCATCGTCTGTCGCATAATATGCGCATGAATACTCGGCGACATCTGCCGGGCATTATAAAACGACTGAAAAATACATTGCACTTTTTCTTTATACAGCGCCCGGTAAATCTCCGGAAACCGCAGGTCAAAGCAAATCAGCAATGCACACCGCACACCGTTCAGATCAAAAATCACAAACCGGTCCCCCGGCGTATAATGCTGCAAATCCCCTTCCGTACAGAACCGTTTGTCATACCGGTCGGCAATTTTTTCCTGCGGCGTAATCAGGTACAAACAATTGTGCGGCTTATTCGGCTCGGTCAATTGATGCGAACTTGGAAGTACCACCCAGATGCCAAGCTTTGCTGCAAGGGCCATAATCTCGCGAGTCTTTTCCCGCAGCAAAACCCAGTCAAAATCCTCAAAGCCCGAAAAATCCGTTCCCGCATAGCCGCACAGCGCACACTCTGAAAAATGCACGACTTCCGCTCCCGCTTCGGCGGCCTGCCGCGTCAGCCGACAAATCCAGTCCGTGTTCGTCCGAATATTCTCGGATACCGGAAACTGGCAACTTGCGATTTTGATCATACCTTGAGCCATAAAGGAGTTATCCTTGCTTGTCGTTACTTTAATCCAATCGTCTCATCCAGCCCGAAGATGATATTCATATTCTGGATCGCCTGGCCGGAAGCGCCTTTGATCAGGTTGTCAATCACGGAAAAGACGACCACTTTGCCTTTGACAAACGTCGGGAAGATATGGACATAGTTGCTCTTGGCCACATTCTTGACCGCCGGCGGAACACTCAAAATCTGCACAAACTGCTCACCCTGATAAAAATCCCGATAGAACTTTTTGAGTGATTCGGGCGTTACCTCGGCAATCGGATCGCAATACACACTCGACAAAATCCCCCGGTCAAACGGCCCGACATGCGGCTGGAACAACAGCTCAACGGGCTTGCCCGCCACATCCGAGGCGACCTGTTCGATTTCCGGCATATGCCGATGTACGCCAACACTATAGGGGTAAATATTCTCGTTCATGTACGGAAAATGAAATCCGGGCGTCGGTTTCTTGCCGCCGCCGGAAACACCGGAAACGGAATTAACCACGATACCGCTGGTCTTGATTAGATTGTGTTTGAGCAGCGGAGCCAGGGCCAAACTCGCCCCGGTCGGAAAACAGCCGGGATTGGCGACCAATTTTGCCCCTTTAATTTTGTCACGGAACAGCTCCGGCAGACCATAGACCGCATGGGCCAGGTTTTCTTTATCCGTATGCGGCTCATAATATTTCTCATATAACGCGAGGTCCTTAATCCGGTAATCTGCGCTGAAATCCACAACCTTAACGCCCGTGGCAAGCAGTTTCGGGACAACACTCATTGAAACCTTGTGCGGCAGGCAGCATAACGCCACATCCGCCAGTGTGGGCAGCTTCTCCAAATCCAGCGGCTCAATCTGCAGATCGCACCGCCCGCGCAGTTGCGGATAGCTGTCCGCGACATGTCCAAATTCCTGCTGCGCCGTCAGATACGTCAATTTCGCCTGCGGATGCCGCAGAATAATCTCTATGGATTCCACGCCGGTATATCCCCCGGCGCCAATAATCGCTACACGAATCATCGTTTTTTATCCTCACAATTCACAATAACTCTCATATTATATCCTGAAATTAGAAAACCTCTACCGCGAAAATGCAACAAAAAAAGCCCGCGGGAACAGGATTGAACCAGACACGTTTTCTTGGCTGTTTTAGACCGATAACCGAAAATAAACCATTCCGCCAAAAATTCAACGCCAAATGAACTTTTATTATTAAATCCAAGGTGCCGATAATCTCACCCTTTTTTAACCTTCTTTTGTTCATTGCGATGCCGGATACCGCCACCTCTGATTCGTGCCGGCCGGGAAGGCAAATCGACCATTCCGCAACCAAGCCGTTATTAACCAGTTATCCGATTCTGCCGATGCCTTACTTAGGTTTTCGGAAACAGTCTGTCCTGTTGGAAATACGGACAGACACAAAAAAGTCTTTTATTCTGGAAAAAAGCGTATGGATCTGGCAACAGTACTTGGATGTGTGTTTGGACTGACCGTTATCATTGGAACAATGCTGTATGAAGGCGGCCTTGGAATATTCATTAATATGCCGGCCTTCGCGATTGTTTTCGGCGGGATGACCTGTGCAACATTGATCCATTTTTCGATGAAACAATTCCTTGGCGTCTTCTCCGTCATCAAAAAAACGCTGTTTCATAAATTGCCTGACCCCAGAGACGCCATAACCCAAATGGCCAACTACGCCACCATCAATCGTCGCGATGGCGCGCTGGCGCTGGAACAGGAAATTCCAAAAATCAAGGACGCTTTCTTAACTAAATGTGTCCAGATGGTCGTTGACGGACAGGAAGAAGAACACATTCGAGAGCGTATCGGCCTGGAAATTCAATACACCCAGGAACGGCACGGCATGGGCAGAAAAATTTTGGAATTTATGGGATCGTCCAGCCCTTCTTTCGCGATGGTTGGAACGCTGATCGGCCTTGTAAATATGCTCAGCAACATGGAAGACCCTTCCAAAATCGGCTCAGGTATGGCTACTGCGCTGGTCTGTACATTTTGGGGCGCATTTGTAGCAAATATGTTCCTTTTGCCGATGGCGGGAAAACTGGGACAGTATTCCAAAATGGAAACCATCCACATGGAAATGCTGCTTGAAGGTCTCTGTGCGATTGTCCGGGGCGAAAACCCCAGCGCAGTGCGCGAAATTATGCAGGTCTTCGTCTCCTCAAAACGCAGAGAATCGCTTAAGGCAAAAGTATAACAATATGTCCAAACACGAGGAAAAAAAAGTACAGGAAGAAGAAGGCGGCGGCGAAAGCGCACCACTGTGGATCATCTCTTTTGCGGATATGATTTCCCTTCTGATGGCTTTTTTTGTGATGCTCTCGACGTTCAATTCTTTCGATAACCAGGAAAAGAAAAAACTGGAAGCGGTCATCGATTCGACATTGGCCCCCTGTGGAGGCTGGTTTAACGAAACGCCCAAAAACAGTCTGGGCTGGAAATATATGGATAGCGGCGAATCGGAAGGATCCTCCATGCCTACTCTCGAACGCCCCAAAAAGTCCGGACCGATCAACCAGACTTCATCCAAAGATTTTCACAGTTATAAAGTCTTTCTGGTTCCGGCAAATACGCTCTTTTTTACTACAGGTACCGCCATGACCCCTGAGGGTAGAAAATGGATGGATACCTTGGCCGAATACCTGGCTAAAATGCCGGGCGGGGTCGTCATTTCAGAACAAGGACCCGATCAATCCTGCGACCAGTCTCTCAACAAATCTTTATCCATCGTGAATTATCTCTTAGGTAAAGGAATTCCCTCCAAACGTCTGAATATTTCCAGCCGCGGTACGCTGCCCCGAAGCCATTTTCAACAGCAAATGATGCTGGAAATATGCCTGATGGATGAAAAGTAAAAACCATGAAAAAACAAGAACCAGAAGAATCAGGGGAAAAAGCTCCCCTGTGGATTATTTCTTTCGCAGATATGATTTCGCTGCTCATGGCATTTTTTGTCATGCTGCAAACGATGGCCGCTGAAAAAACAAATGAATTTCTTACCACCGGCAAAGAAAGAATCCAGATTATCTCCGGAGAATTTCGTCGCAATATGGATAGTTTTGGTATGCCGGGTTTGTTCGGCAAACCTGCCATCAGCACCCATTTTACGTCTTATCAAAATAAATCCAGCCTCGAAAGCCCTGACACGGAAGTCACCAACCCCGCCATCGACGGCCAGGAAGAAAAAACACGACGGCTTTTTTCGGAATTGTCCGGGCTGGCGGAAACTCATATTTCACAATTCAAAGAACAGAAACTGAGCTTTCAAGCCGCTCCCATCACGTTCACCGGTGAGAACGCGGATTTAAATGATGAAGCAAAAACATATCTTGCTCAGTTTGCCTCCACACTTCAGCAGACTGATCAGATAGATAAAACCTCTATTTATATTGTAGGTCTCAGCCCCGATATTGCCTCCCCGCAAAATCAGTGGACGGTATCGGAACTTCGGGCCAGAACCGTCAAATCTTTTCTGCAATCGCTGTTGCCGGAAAAAGACCCCGACAGTATTCTTTGGTGGGGAGCTGGCCCTTACAAGGAAGGACTTTCCAATAACGCATCAAACACGCTCCCGTATATCCTCATTGCAACGGAAGTATCCTCAAATTGACTTCGCGTCGGTTTTCTGCCGACTTTACCCCCAACAAAAAAAAGGCCGCCAGAAATTCTGACGGCCTTGAAAATCCATAAGATTGAACGGTTAACGCTTGGAGAACTGGAACCGTCTGCGAGCGCCTGCTCTGCCATACTTCTTTCTTTCGACCGCACGGCTGTCGCGAGTCAGGAAGTTGCCTTCACGAAGCTCTTTGAGGAATGCCGGGTTATAATTCTTCAGTGCCCTGGCAATGCCCAGCATCACCGCACCGGATTGCCCGGTAATCCCGCCGCCGAGAACATTGACATACACATCAAAATCACTCAAGCCATTAATCGCTTTCAGCGGCGACTTGACGGTATTGCGGTCTTTTTCGAGCTTAAAGTATTCATCCGACTTGCTGCCGTTAATCTGCAACTGCCCCTTGCCGGGTTTAATACGAACACGGGCTACGCTGGTTTTACGACGCCCAATGCCCCACCAAAAACCACTCTTGGGAGCAGAAGGAGCTGCCGCTTCGCTTGCTGTTTTACCGACCAGCATATTCGGGTCAATTAACGGGCTGATGTTTTGATTTTCCGCCATAACCTCTATATTTCCTTACTTTTAAAGTTTCATTTCTAATTTTTGCAGTTGCTGTGCGGCATGAGGATGCTCGCTGCCTTTATACACCTTCAGTTTGCTGAGCATCTGGTGGGTCAGGGCATTGTTTCGCGGCATCATCCGCTTGACAGCCAATTGAATAATCCGCTCCGGATGGGTCTCAATCCATTCACTGAACTTGATGGTCTTCTGACCGCCAGGATAACGTGAATACGTCTGGTAGGTCTTGGTCTGGGCCTTATTGCCGGTGACGCGAACCTTTTCCGCGTTGATCACAACGACAAAGTCGCCTGTATCTATGTTCTTCGCATAGATCGGCTTGGTCTTGCCCATCAGGATCATCGCGATCTTGGCGGCCATACGACCCAGCACCTTGCCGTCAGCATCTACCAGATGCCACTTGCGTTCCACCGTTTCTTTTGTCGGCATATAACATTTCATAGAGACACTACTCCCAACTGATTCTTAATAGAAAGGGGCTCATTATACAGGCCAATCCCCTTCTGTCAACCGTTTTTGGAGAATTTTTCGAAGGAAAATAAAACAGACTTGAGCTTACTTAAAGATATTCAGGCTCCGAAATGTGTTATATTGCCCGAATATTGAGAGGAAAACGCCAGCGTTGCCCCACAACCTGCATTAAAGTAGCCCAGTCGCTATTTTTATTACAAAACAATGTATTGTGAACATTCAAATACTCCTATATCCTCTTTTTATTCTTATTCCCATCCAATACTTCCCGCCCAAAAAGGGCAAGATATCTCAGCCCAGGGCTTCCAATCCGCCGGTCATTCCGAGGAGAGGCCGAGCAATCAGACAAAACTCTCCATGCCTCAGACATTCCACTTATTTTTGATTTTTTTAAACCTGAACCTTGGATAAGGTATGGAGGTGAGGACTCGTATTCACGGCAAAATACAACTATAACATCCTGGCTGGATTGGCATTGAGACTCGATAGGACATAACGCTTTCTCACAAGATGTTACCATAGCTCACAACTCACGGTTTGGCGCCACGGGTCACATAGTACTGTTTTGTCTGTTTATGGTACGAAATAGGATTTGATGTTGGCCTGCTTCTCGACATAATTTTACCTCTAATAATAGATCAAAAGTGTAGCAGATTAACTGTCGAGAAGAATGACATTGAAATGATTTCTCGCAAACCCTTTAATTACAATGGGTTAGGAAATCGGGGTGACAGGATTCGAAC
>CAYTHV010000050.1:16913-19136 GCA_964437685.1 uncultured Pirellulales bacterium | reverse complement strand
CAGTCGATTGTGGATAATCTCAAATTCGGGTTGCGCATTCACAGGCAGATGCGTTCGAAAAGTGAAACCACGGAAATGATTCAAAAAAGTCTGGAAGATGTCGGGTTATGGGATGTCTTGAAGGATAAACTGCGGCAAAATGCCAGGCAGTTGTCCCTGGAACAGCAGCAGCGGCTGTGCATTGCCCGCGTGCTGCTGCTAAAACCCGAGATTATTCTGTTGGATGAACCCTGTTCGGCGCTGGACCCGATTGCGACGATGCGCATCGAAGAACTGCTTCGTGTTTTACGGGAACAATACACGCTTGTCATCGTAACTCATAATATGCAGCAGGCTGCGCGTGCGTCGGACTATACGGGATTTTTATATTTGGGTGAATTGGTTGAATTCGGTCTGACGGAGGATGTTTTCACAAATCCCCAGAAAAAACTGACCGAGAATTATATTAGCGGGACTTTTGGTTAAAAGGAAAAAATGATGAGAGATAGTTTTCGTAAGCACATTCAGGCGCTGGAATCCCGGGTTGTAGTGATGGGGCAGGCGGTCGAAAAGGCAATCCGGTCTTCGATACAGGCGATGAAAGATCGTGATATCAAACAAGCGGAGCGGATCATAAAAGACGATGAATTGATTAACGCTCAACGATGGAAAATCGAAGACGACTGTATCAATCTTATCGCTTTGCAGCAGCCGGTCGCATCCGATCTCCGCGAAATGATTGCTATTTTAAATATCATTACCGATTTGGAACGAATGGCCGACCATGCTGAAGGAATCGCCAAGATTGTATTGTTGCTGGGAAAAGAAGACCCTGTAATGCCGTTGTCGGATATCCCTGTGATGGCTGAAATCGCGACAGAGATGTTATGCAAAAGCCTGGATGCCTTTATTCGTCGTGATGCCAAAGCCGCTGAGTTGATCTGCGGAATGGATGACAAGGTCGATCAGTTAAACGACAGGGTATATCATAACCTGATCAATAAGATGTTGGATCAGCCGCAGGTTGTTATGCGTGCGACATATCAAATTTGGGCGGCTCATAATCTGGAACGAATTGCCGACCGTGTCACAAATATATGTGAGCGAATCATCTATTTAGTGACCGGCTCAATGAATAAATCAATAAATGTTTCGTGCTATTGATAGATTGAATTTCTAATATTTGTTTTGGAAAATTGGCAGGCAAATAAACAAAAAAGGCGGAGATGACACCCCTGTCTCGGGGCAGTCAAGGCCGCCTTTAACCTTATTATACCCCCACAAGCACCTCAGTTTTCTCCCCGCGTTTGAGGTGCTTGACTGTTTTCTCCCCTGCAAAGGTTATTTCTATTTTACGTTTCTGGGGTTTGCTCGGTTCTTGAATTTCTAATTTTTCCGTGTTGCAAGGCCTTATATTTTAGTATATAATTAGCGTTCATAATGATTTACGAGAAAATACAATAAAAGGATTTTTATGAAAAAAAGCAAAACTGCTGCTGTGGGAAATGTTCAGAATCTGGATTTAACATTACCTTATATGGTTAAGGATATATCGCTTGCCGGGTGGGGCAGGCGTGAGATGGATTTGGCCGAAAAAGAAATGCCCGGCTTGATGGCAGTCCGTAAAAAGTACGGTAAGATTAAACCACTCAAAGGCTTAAAGATTGCCGGCAGTCTCCACATGACTATCCAGACGGCAATGTTGATCGAAACCCTCGAAGTCTTGGGAGCCGATGTCCGTTGGGCGTCATGCAATATCTTTTCAACGCAGGATCACGCCGCCGCGGCGATTGCTGCCAAAGGCAGAACCCCCGTTTTCGCCTGGAAAGGCGAGACACTCGAAGAATACTGGTGGTGTACCGAGCAAATGCTGACCTGGCCCGATGGCTCCGGCCCGGATATGATTGTTGACGACGGCGGCGACGCAACACTGATGGTTGTTCACGGGAAGAAAGTCGAAAAGAACCCTGCATTGCTCAAGAAAAAGACAGACAATAAAGAGTTTCAAATTATTCTGGATCGCCTTGCTGCCAGCGTAAAAACACATCCGAAAAAATGGACAAATGTTGCCAAAAAACTCCGCGGCGTATCCGAAGAAACTACCACGGGAGTACATCGTCTTTACCAATTGGCCGCGGCGGGAGAGCTGCCTTTCCCCGCGATTAACGTCAATGACTCTGTTACCAAAAGCAAATTTGACAACCTCTACGGCTGCCGTGAATCACTGGCTGACGGGCTTAAAAG
>CAYTHV010000050.1:10894-16903 GCA_964437685.1 uncultured Pirellulales bacterium | reverse complement strand
CGAATCGCTTGCCGATGGCATCAAACGTGCAACCGATGTGATGGTCGCCGGTAAGGTGGTTGTTGTCTGCGGCTATGGCGACGTCGGCAAAGGCTGTGCCCATTCCATGCGTGGTTTTGGCGCCCGTGTGCTGATCACCGAAATCGACCCCATCTGTGCTTTGCAGGCGATGATGGAAGGCTATGAGGTTACAACGATGGAGCAGGCTGCCTCACAGGGTGACATCTTTGTTACCGCGACCGGCTGCTGCGACATTGTTACCGGCAAGCATATCGAACAAATGAAAGATGAGGCGATTGTCTGCAACATCGGTCATTTCGACAGCGAAATTCAGATGACCTATCTTGAAAACAATCCCAAATGCAAAAAGCTGACGATTAAGCCGCAGGTGGATAAGTGGACATTGCCATCCGGTAAGTCGATTCTGGTTCTTGCCGAAGGTCGCCTGGTGAACTTGGGCTGTGCAATGGGACATCCCAGTTTTGTGATGAGCAATAGCTTTACCAATCAATGCCTGGCCCAGATTTGGCTGGCGACTGAAAAACTTAAACCCGGCGTCTATACCCTCCAAAAGAAATTGGACGAAGAAGTTGCACGGATGCACGTCGAAGCCCTCGGCGGCAAAATTACAAAATTGTCCAAAAAACAAGCGGCATATCTCGGCATCCCCGATGAAGGCCCCTTTAAGCCGGAGCATTACCGCTACTAAACGTATTCGAAGACAGGATTTGGCCATGTGGGAACATTTTCATCATCTGGCCGATATTGGCATTCGCGGCATAGACAATACGCTCGAAGGAGCGTTTGAATATGCCGCGTTTGCGTTAATGGCGGTCATTTGCGATCCTCAGATGGTCAAGCCCGATATTTCGGTAGAGATACAATGCGATGCACCCGATACGGAAATTCTGCTGGCCGACTGGCTCAATGCCCTCATTTATGAGATGGATGTCCGCAAAATGCTGTTTAGCAAATTCAGGGTGCAGATTGACGGCAACACACTCCGTGCGGTTGTCTATGGAGAGAAAACCGATTCAGACCGGCACTCAACTGCCGTTGAAGTCAAGGCGGCGACATATATGGAACTTAAGGTAACCAGAGATGATAAAGGTCAGTGGCTCGCTCAATGTGTGGTGGATGTATGAACCGAAAACTCATCAAACAGCGTTCTGAATTTAAGTGGCTGGTGGAAAAAACCGGCAGAATGAATGTCGAAGGTATCATCTATGCTTCCGAACCGCTGATTGCCGGGATGGATGACAAAGTCATCGAACAGGTTCGTAATGTGGCCTCGCTGCCGGGGATTGTTGCCGCTTCGTATGCGATGCCCGACGCCCACTGGGGTTATGGTTTTTGCATTGGCGGAGTCGGTGCGTTTGATCCGGATTTGGGCGGCGTTATCTCCGCCGGTGGCGTCGGATTCGATATTGCCTGCGGCGTCCGCACACTGCATACAGGGCTTAAAGCGTCGGAGTTGGAATCCCGCAAAATCGCGATTGCCGATAGACTTTTCCGTCACATTCCCGCAGGCGTAGGCAGTACAGGTAAACTCAAACTTGCCCAAAAAAAGCTTGACGAAGTTCTCGAGGGCGGGGCCGTCTGGGCTGTCGAGCATGGCTTTGGGAACAAGGACGACCTGCGATTTATTGAAGCTGGTGGGCGGATGCCTGGAGCGGATCCATCGAAGGTTTCGTATGAAGCCAAAAAGCGTCAGGAAGAGGAAATGGGCACGCTTGGCTCCGGCAATCACTATATGGAAATCCAGAAAGTCGTTGAAATTTATGACGAAAAAACTGCCAAAGCTTTCGGCATAGAATTGGATGATATTAAAATCAGTATCCATTGCGGCTCGCGCGGCTTGGGCCATCAAATCGGCACAGATTATCTTAAGCAGATGACCATCGTGGCCAAAGATGCCGGCGTCGAATTGCCCGAACGGGAGCTGGCCTGTGCGCCGCTGGACTCAACTGTCGGCAAAAGCTACCTTGGGGCGATGCGAAGCGGCATCAATTGCGCTCTGGCTAATCGCCAAATCCTGACTCATTTGGTACGGGAAGTCTTTGCTGAAATTATCCCGCAGGCAAATATCCGCCTGCTTTACGATGTATCGCACAATACCTGCCAGCAGGAAGAACACAGCGTTAACGGCAAACGCAAAAGCGTATTTGTCCATCGCAAGGGTGCAACACGGGCGTATGGTCCCGGCAGGGCGGATTTGCCCGAAGAATACAAAGCAGTCGGCCAGCCTGTCCTAATTGGCGGCACGATGGGAACCTCATCCTACATTCTCGTTGGAACCGAACAGTCCGAGGGATTGGCGCTTAGCTCCTCATGTCACGGTGCTGGTCGGCAAATGAGCCGCACCGCCGCCACTAAACAATGGAATGGCAAAGAGATCGCAGCCAAGCTCCAGCATCAGGGCATTTTGATTCGTTCCGCCTCCATGCGAGGGCTTGCCGAAGAAGCCCCCGGAGCCTATAAAGATGTCAGCGAGGTCGTCGAGGTTTCCCATAATGCAGGCTTGGCGACCAAAGTGGCAAAACTTGTCCCTCTTGCCTGTATCAAGGGATAAGTAATTTTCAATTGTTAATTTTCAATTGTCAATTTATACTACCCTGTCTATGAGAGAACCACGAGAGAACGAAGAAGAACTGCCGTCGATGTCGCTTGGCGATCATCTGGAAGAGCTTCGCGCCCGGTTGATTCTGGCCATATCAGGCCTTGCAGTGGCAGCGATTGTTTCATGTTTTTTCGGCAATTACTTTATACAAATTCTGATGAAACCCTACGAGCAAGCGGTTCGGTCGGAAGGCTTAACTCCGAGTATTCAGGCCATCACCGTTGCCGAACCGATGATGCTGTATATTAAAGCGGTGATTGTGATGGGAGCAATATTGTCCTCGCCGTGGTTGTTTTATCAGTTTTGGTCATTTATTGCCGCCGGACTGTATAAACACGAGCGAAAGTTTATCTATACAGTCGTTCCATTTTCAGCGGGATTATTTACCGTTGGAACGCTGTTTTTCCTTTTCTTTATTGCCCCGATGACGATGCGGTTTTTTATTACCTTTAATCTTGGAATTCCATATCTTAAGTACAATCCACAAATCACGGATTATGTTAATCTGATGCTGATTATGGCGTTGCTTTTTGGATTGTCCTTTCAATTGCCCCTGATTATTATTTTTCTTGTTAAGCTCGGACTGGTTGGGCTGGAAACACTAAAGAAAATTCGAAAATATGTATTACTGGGCGTTTTTATTGTTGCCGCTGCGGTAACTCCCTCTTCCGATATGATTTCTCAAATAGCCCTGGCGGTTCCCCTTTATATTCTTTACGAGGGAAGTCTTCTTTATTGCAGTATTCCCAAACGAACCCCCAAAGCCTCCACCTCGCAAACTGAGATGACGCAAAAATAATCTGCTTAGCTGTGATACCCTTTGGAAGGTTCGTCTTTGTCCGAGTCGCGTTTTTCAGCGACCTTGTCAGGATCGTCGATGGCTTTCTTAATATCGTCTTCGGATTCCTTGATGCCTTTTTTGAATTCGGTGATGCTCTTTCCAACGCTGCGGGCAACGTCCGGCAGTCTGCGTCCAAAAACCAGCAGGGCGATAATCAGGATGATGATCCATTCAGCTCCGCCGGGAAGCCCAAATATAGCGAGTATGTCAAACATCAAGAAGTCCTTTCATTTAATACGATTTCTTCTTATTTTATCACAACTGATTTTAGTGTCAACAGTTATGAGGTTTTAGACACGATAGTATCTATTTTTGCCAATTCGTCGCCGGTAAATGAGGTATTGTCCAATGCCTTAAGATTTTCAAGAATCTGCTCTGCCCGGCTGGCGCCAATCAGGACGGAGGTAATCCGTTTATCCCACAAAAGCCATGCGATTGCCATCTGGGACAGTGACTGCCCGCGTTTGCTGGCGATATCGTTTAAAGCATTCAGCTTTGCAAGAAGCTCTGGAGTAATATTGTCCGCTTTTAGAAATAGGCTATTTTTCCCCGCCCGTGAATCAGATGGAATCGACCCGGAAAGGTATCTATTGGTTAGAAGACCCTGTGCCAGCGGCGAAAAAGGAATACACCCCAGCCCCAGCCGTTCCAGTGTGTCCAGCAAACCCTGTTTTTTAATATCTTGTACCATCATCGAATAACGGGGCTGATGGATGACGAAAGGACAATCCCTCTGCCGGAGAAATTCCGCGGCCTTTATCGTCAAGTCAGGGGGATAGTTTGAAATACCCACATACAACGCCTTGCCCATCCGCACCACATCAATCAGTGCACCCATGGTTTCTTCCAGTGGGGTATTGGGGTCAACACGATGAGAATAAAATATATCCACATAGTCCAGCTTCATTCGCCGCAATGACTGGTCAAGGCTCGACAGCAGATATTTCCGACTGCCGCCATCACCATACGGGCCGGGCCACATCAGGTACCCCGCCTTGGTGGAAATAATCAGTTCATCGCGATATGCGGCTAAATCAGAAGCCAAAATATGTCCAAATTGCGTTTCGGCGGCTCCCGGCGGAGGACCATAATTATTCGCCAGGTCAAAATGGGTAATCCCTTTGTCAAAAGCGGTCAAAACCATATTTCGGATGTTCTGGATATCGGAGCCATCGCCGAAATTCTGCCACAATCCCAGCGATATCGCCGGTAATTTAAGCCCGCTCCGGCCAGAAGGGCGGTACTGCATCTTATCATATCGATTTGAATTCATTGTGTCGCCTTTCATAAAATCGCTGTTTCATGCTGAGGAGGTATTATACCTTCTATTTCATCCCCGATAACATTAATATTTCGCCATTTTCCGCTTCGGTATCGCAGATATAAAATTCCGCTGAACAGCAACAGTGTAAAGCATAACAGCATCCATGCGACTTGCGGCGTAAGGTGTAAAACCCGTATAGCCACAGCCAGCACGGCAACCAGTATCCAGTGCATCGCAACTGAGATACACATGACCCAGAAGGTATCGCCCGCGCCGCGTAATGCGCCGCCAAAGACCAGCATCATCGCATCCGCCATGACATAAAACGCTGCCAACCGCAGCATGGATACCGCCATTGGAAACGCTTCTGCGAAAACAACATCTTCGTGCTGTGGGCGGAATGCTCCAACTAAATAGGCCGGAAATATCGCAAATGCCAGGAATGTACAAAATGAATACACCCAGGCCAGTTTGAGTCCGGATAGCGTGGCGCGGTGTGCGACATCGGGCTGATGGGCGCCCATATAGCGGCCTACCAGGCTAATCACGCCGATATTGATTCCAATTAAAGGAATAAATGAGACCATGTCCCAATTAAATACGACTGTAACAGCCGCGGCGGTCGTTAGGCTCATAGAATGGAACATCAGCACCATAATATCGAATGCCAGCAGGTTAAGAAAGAACTCTACGCCGGAGGGATAACCGAATCGCAGGAGTTTTTTCATGACCGTCCAGTCGTAATGGAACGACCGCATTACCGCGTATTGGTCGCGATTACGTCGGCCGAAATATGCGGCCAGCAGAATGAACAGGCCGCAGACTCCGCCGATGATGGTGGCGTATGCCGCTCCGGCGATACCCATTACGGGCAAGCCGAATTTGCCGAAAATAAAAATATAGTCAAGGACGACATTGATGATCATCGCTGCAAACGTGGAAAACATCACAATCCGCGTACTGCCGATGCCGGAAAAAAAACAGTTCAGACAACTGCGCAGTAATCCGATCAGGGAACTCCAAACTAAAATGTTGAAATAGATTTTCTGCGGGACAAGTTGTTCAGCGGGGATTTTCATGAAGTCGAATAGCCAGGTTCCCAGCGGGCGGCACGCCAGAATCATCGGGTAGGCGATCAGGCAAAGAATCAGTCCCTGGGTGATGACCGCCGGGCAGCGTTCTTTGCGGCCAGCTCCGAAATACTGCGCAACCAGCGCGGTACTGTAGCCGATTAGCCCCATAAAGAATGTCATCAGCATAAAACTGGTCAGGCCGCCGCCCATC
>CAYTHV010000050.1:0-10884 GCA_964437685.1 uncultured Pirellulales bacterium | reverse complement strand
TATAAACAGCAATACAAGGGGGTAACAAAAAAGAGAAAGCCATAGTCCCTGCGCAAAAAACCGCAGCGCTTTATCTTTCTGCCCGGCGCCGCTGTGCTGTGAGCAGAATGCGTTCACATAGCCGACCGTTCCCGTAAAAAGAGAGCAGAACACAAATGAGGACAGACCACCCGTTAAAGCCGCGGCAAGATACACTTTCCCCAGGTACGAAACAATCAGCCGGTCGGTAAAAATCATGACTGTGTCGCAGGCATTGGAGGCGACCATGGGGAGTGCGATAACCAGCATCTCCCGAATACCGCCAGAGCCTTCATAGTGTTTTTTTAACAAATGATTCATAAGCTTGCGAATTGTAACGACAAACAGCGAATGGGAAAAGAAGAAAATTAGAATTCTGGTTTGCTGTATTTATTGCACCAAACTTCGCTCGTGACCATCTCCCAGATAACTATGAGCCGCATAATCAATTTTTAATGAATTCCGCAGGATGGGATCGTCCGTAATGTTACGCTTACTTCACCATATATTTCTTTTTTAATGCCGGGCTGAATCGTTCGATGGAGTAGCGAAGCATCGTGCGGGGCATCAGTCGAAAAACGGGGACTGGCAGCGTTGCGGCCGCAGGCCGTGTTGTACCTGTCCCCGCTTTCCAATAGGGTTTATTGAGAAAGGCCTCCTCGGTCGATTGGCCGATGCGTTTGCCGACTTCCCGCAGCATCCAGCCGACGGCCTTATGAATCAAATCGTGATTGTCATTAAGCAATATCTCGGCAATCTTGAACGTATCGTCCGCCTGGCCATGCCTGATGAATTCAAAGGTTGCCAAAATCGCTATGCGTTTATCCCACAGGTTTTTGGATTGAGCCAGTTTATATAGAATCGCCCGGTCGTTATTCAGCAGGAAGCTGCCCACAATATTCGGCGCCGACAAATCCACCAAATCCCAATTATTGATGAAGTTGCGATGTTTCAGATACAGTTTATAAATGGCTTTTTGTTCCCGCGGGTCTGCCTTTTGAAATCGCAGCGTCCATATCAGTAGGGCGGTTAAGCGGTGTTCGTGAATTTTGCTTTGCAGGAGTTTGGCGACATCTGCCGCGGGTAAACCCAGATACTTTTTTGCCAGTTGCCGCTGAGTGGGAACGTTAATACCCAGGAAAATATCCCCCTGGCCATATTGTCCCTTGCCGGTCTTAAAAAAGCGTTGCAATACCGTCGCCTGTTTTGCGTCGGCCAATTGCTCCAAATCTATTTTTAATTGGCTAAGCGTCAAATCCATATTGGTGGTTATCCCTCCGAAAGTTTTAATCCGAGGATACCAATAATAATCAGAATCAGGCAAATGATGCGGGTTGGATGAATGCTCTCAGAAAATAAGACCATTCCGAGAATTGCCGTACCGGCGGCGCCAATACCTGTCCAAATGGCGTAACCCGTACCGAGCGGAATTGTTTTTATGGCCTGCGAGAGAAAGATATAGCTGGCAATCATTCCTGTAATTGTCAGGCAGGACGGCCCAAATTTTGTAAAGCCTTGACTATATTTAAGCCCAACAGCCCAGCCGATTTCAATAATCCCTGCAATCAGCAAATAGACCCACGCCATTATTATGCGGTTTTCTTTTTCGAGGAGGATTTTGATTCGGTTTTAGTTTCCGTTTTTGTCTCAGTCTTCGTCTCGGTTTTTGCTTCCGCGGCGGGCTTGGTTTCTTTGGTTTCGCCGGACTTTGTTTCCGTTGCAGTAGAAGCGGGCTTGTCGCCTTCGGCAGATTTTTTATATCCATCGGAGCGGTAGTCGGTCTGGTAGAAGCCCGAACCTTTGAAAATTAGTCCTGCGCCGGTACCCAACAACCGTTTGAGTTTCTGCTTGCCGCATTCAGGACATTTTTTCAGTGCATTTGAAGTGATAGATTGAAACTGTTCAAATTTATGCCCGCAACCGTCACATTTATAATCATAAGTTGGCATTATTGCTGCTCCTTTGCCTTTTCAGATTTCTCGACAGGGTCATTTTCCACATCGGTTGTTTCCGCCTCTTCCAATTCCGGCGTTGGCAGGGCGGGTAATTTATTGACCACCACTTTAGCCGGGCGAAGTGTCTGACCATTGAGCAGATAGCCCGCCTGGAATTCTTCCAGTACCGTATTGTCCGGCTTTTCCGGGTCGGCTTTCTGCATAATCGCCTCGTGTTTGCCCGGTTCAAAGGGCAGTCCCACGCAGATGATGCGTTCTACACCGTGAACTTTAAGGGCATCGAAAAAGTGGTCATAAATAAACTTAATACCCTCGATGATACTTTGCAGTCCCTCGGGTCCTTGTGCGGTTTTCACGCCGGAAAGGGCCAGTGCGAAATTGTCCATCGACGGCAGCAGCGACCGAATCAGCGAACGCTTTTCATACTCAACCGAATCGGAAATCTGCCGCGGCACGCGTTTTTGATAGTTCGCATAGTCAGCCGCCAGACGCTGAAGTTTATCCGTCAGTTCTTTATTTTCAGCCTGAAGTTTTTCGAGCTGTTTTTGCAGATCGTCCGGCTGCAAAGCAGAGGACGGCTGTTCAGTCGTTGACTCTTTAGGCTGTTCCTGTGCTTGTGGGTCTTTCTCGCTCATAGTCTTCTTTTTTTTATGTCCGAATAACATTATCCATTACCAAAATGTCGTTTTATTTTCTCGAAGAAACTGGCGCTTTCCGATGAGGTGTCGCGTTTTTCGATCTGCGCGAATTTCTGCAGAAGGTCTTGCTGTTCGGCGGTCAGTTTTTTTGGAATTTCAACCATTACCCGTACCAGCAGGTCGCCATTGCGTCCGCTTCGCAATTCAGGCAGTCCCTGTCCGCGAATACGGAAAACATCGCCATGCTGCGTGCCGGCAACAACTTTCAACTGTTTTGTGCCATCCAGAGTCGGCACATCAATTGTATCGCCTAACGCCATCTGAGTAAACCGTAATGGTACGGTAACGACCAGGTTATTGCCATCCCGCATCAGGAATGAGTGTGCCTTGACGCGGACATAGCAGTACAGGTCGCCTCGCGGGCCGCCGTGCTTGCCGGGTTCGCCTTCGCCGTTGACGCGAATGCCCTGACCTTCGTGAACGCCCGCGGGTATCTTGACGCTTAGCGTCCGTTTCTTGGGGATCAAGCCTGTTCCGCGACATTTCCGACAGGGATCGGTGATAATTTGTCCGGCTCCCTGGCAGGTTGGGCAGGTTGAAACCATCTGGAAAAAGCCGCCTAAGCCGGCTCGCTGGACTTGCCCGGCGCCGCCGCAGGTGTTGCAGCGTGAAGGGGCTTTGCCTTTGGATGCCCCGGTGCCGCCGCAATCCGAACAGCTATCCTGTCGGGTAAATTCGATAGTTTTTTCCGTACCTTTGGCGACTTCTTCGAGCGTCAATTCGACCGCGGTTTCAAGGTCATAGCCGCGTGCCGGACCCTGTGAATGCCCCGACCGCCGTCTGCCGCCGCCAAAAATATCCCCAAACATATCTCCGAACATATCGGAGATATCCTGTACGTTCATGTGCGAATAATCGTGAACTCCAGAACTGCGCAGTCCGTCGTGGCCGAACTGGTCATAACGTTTTCGTTTATCGGAGTCGCTAAGAACTTCATACGCTTCAGCGCATTCTTTGAATTTTGTTTCAGCATCTTTGTCATCCGGATTTTTGTCCGGGTGATATTTCAGCGCAAGCCGCCGATAGGCGCGCTTGATATCGTCTGCTGAAGCATTTTTTTCTACGCCCAGTACTTCGTAATAGTCGCGTTTTACCATCGCGTGATCGCCTTCCGGCAGAAAATTGGCTTCGTTTTGTAAAACGACACGGCAGCCGCAGAACATCAAGTCCAACGGCTGCCGTATTATCTGCTTTTTAAAATTAAATTACGGCGCCATGGGCGGCGTTTTTCTTTTCGCCGTCCTTGAGGTCGGTAATCACGACATTAGTTGTCAGCATTAAGCCTGCCACTGACGCTGCGTTTTGCAAAGCAGTGCGGGCGACTTTGGCTGGGTCAATAATGCCGGCTTTGAACATATCGACGTATTCGCCGGTGTTGGCGTCAAATCCCCAATTGCCGCCTTTTTCGATCAGTTCTTCAACGACAACATCACCTTCAAGACCGCCGTTATCAACAATCTGACGTGTCGGAGATTTAAGAGCGCCGCAGAGAATATCAAAGCCGATCTTTTCATCGCCCTTGACTTTGCTCTTGGCTGCTTCAATTTCGGGGATGCACCGAAGGAAAACTGCACCGCCGCCGATGACAACACCTTCCTGTGCCGCGGCTTTCGTCGCGTGCAGGGCATCGTCCAGCAGGTCTTTGCGTTCTTTCATTTCGGTTTCGGTCGCAGCTCCGGCTTTGATGACGGCAACGCCGCCGGTCAGTTTGGCCAGACGCTCCTGCAATTTCTCACGGTCATAATCGCTGGTGGTCTTTTCGACCTGGGCGCGAAGCTGATCGCAACGGGCTTTGATATCTTTTTTCTTGCCTTCGCCTTCGATGATCGTGGTATTTTCTTTGCCGACGATGATTTTCTTGGCTCTGCCGAGTTGTGCCAGCTCGATGCTTTCCAGCTTGATGCCGAGGTCTTCAGTAATGACCTGACCATTGGTCAGGGTGGCGATATCCTGCATCATTGCTTTTCTGCGGTCGCCGAAGCCGGGGGCTTTGACGGCACAGATTTTCAGCACGCCCTGCAGACGGTTGATGACCAATGCCGCGAGGGCTTCGCCTTCAACGTCTTCCGAGATGATCACAAGCTGTGCGCCGGTCTGAGCGATCTTTTCCAGCAGCGGAACCAATTCCCGCAGGTTCGAGATTTTCTTTTCGTGCAGAAGAATATACGCGTCTTCCATGATGCACTCAAGCGAGTCGGGGTTGGTCATAAAGTAGGGCGAGAGATAGCCTTTGTCGAACTGCATACCTTCGACAACGGTTAATTCCGTTTCCATGCCTTTGCCTTCTTCGACTTCGATGACGCCTTCTTTGCCGACTTTATCCATCGCCTGAGCGAGAATCTCGCCGACTTCGGGATTGTTGTTGGCGCTGATCGTGGCGACTTTGGCGATATCATCATGGCCCTTGACGGGCTTGCTGATGCTTTTGATATATTCCGTCGCGATATCGGCAGCCTTAAGAATGCCTCGCTGAATCGCTACAGGATTAACTCCTGCGGTAACATACTTGAGGCCTTCGCTGTAAATCGCTTCGGCCAAAACCGTCGCGGTGGTGGTGCCATCGCCGACACGGTCGCTGGTTTTGCTGGCGACCTGATTGATCATCTTGGCGCCGATATTTTGGAACGGATCGGGCAACTCGATTTCCTTGCTGACCGAAACGCCGTCTTTGGTTACTTTGGGCGAGCCGTAGCTTTTGTGCAGCAGCACATTGCGGCCGGTTGGTCCCATGGTTACTTTTACAGCCGCAGCCAACTGAGCCAGACCATCTTTAAGCTGGGCTCGTGCTGCGTCCTGATACATCATTTGTTTTGCTGCCATATTGCGTACACCTCCAGTGTATTTAAGCCGGAATTATTTTTCGATTACGCCGAGGATTTCGCTTTCGCGGAGAATCTTGTAATCCTCGCCGTCTAATTGCACTTCGCTGCCGCTGTACTTGCCGAACAGCACGACGTCATTTTTCTTGACCGACATCGCGGCATACTTGCCATTTTCCAGCAACTTGCCTGGGCCGACGGCAATCACTTTGCCCATCAGCGGTTTTTCCTTGGCGGCATCCGGCAGTACAATTCCCCCGGCGGTACGGGTTTCAGCTTCCTGTGGCTTCAAAACAACGCGATCTTCAAGCGGTATCAATTTCATATCAGTATCTCCTGTTATATTTTTGTTTCATCAGCCTCTTGGGCTGTCCTTAATTTTAAATTTTTACGTTTACCTTTTTACTTTTGTTACATGCCCATATCGCCCATATCCTCTTCGCCTTCGCCGGCAGAAGCTGATTTGGCATTCTTCGGTTTTTCCGTTACAGCACAGTCGGTGGTTAGTAATAAACCTGCAACCGATGCGGCATTTTGCAGTGCGATACGGCTGACCTTGACCGGGTCGATAACGCCGGCTTCGATCAGGTCTTCGTATTTATCCTTGTCGGCGTTGTAGCCAAAGCCGCCTTTGCCCTGTGCGACTTTGTTGACGACGAGGTTGCCTACTGCGCCGGCATTGTCGGCGATATAATAGCACGGCATCCGCAGGGCGTGGGCGACAATCTCGGCGCCGGTTTTTTCGTCGCCGGACAGTTTGACTTTTTTGACCGCGTCAATGCTGCGAACAAAAGCAACGCCGCCGCCGGCAACGATACCTTCTTCGATGGCTGCGCGGGTGGCATGCAGGGCGTCTTCGATGCGGGCTTTCTTTTCTTTCATTTCCGCTTCGCTTGCTGCGCCGACGCGAATCTGTGCGACGCCGCCGGTCAGTTTGGCTAAACGTTCCTGAAGTTTTTCGCGATCATAGTCGCTGGTGGTGGATTCAATTTCCGACCTGATTTGTTTGATGCGTCCCTGAATGGCCGCGGCCTCGCCGATACCTTCGACAATAATGGTGTTGTCGTTGTCGATGGTGATCTTTTTGGCCTGACCAAGCTGAGAAATCTGGACTTTGTCCAGTTCAATTCCCAAATCCTTGAAAATCGGTTCTGCACCGGTCAGGATGGCGATATCTTCCAGCATGGCCTTGCGGCGGTCGCCGTAGCCCGGGGCCTTGACGGCGGCAACCTGAATGATGCCGCGAAGCTTGTTGACAACGAGTGTTGCCAGTGCTTCGCCCTCAACGTCCTCGGCGATAATCAGCAGGGGGCGTTTGCTCTTGGCAACAGCTTCCAGCAGGGGAACAATTTTGGTAACATTGCTGATCTTATCTTCGAAGATCAGAATGTAGGGCTTGTCGAGCTGACATGTCATATTGTCGGGATTGGTCACGAAATGCGGCGACAGGAAGCCCCGGTCGAACTGCATACCTTCCACATATTCGACGGTGGTATCAAGGCTTTTGCCTTCTTCGATGGTGATTACGCCGTCTTTGCCGACTCGCATGAACGCTTCAGCCATCTTCTCGCCGATTTCAGTATCGTTGTTGGCGCTGATAGAGGCGATGTTGACGATGTCGGTTTTCTTGGCCGCATCGATTGGCCGTGACTGAGCCTTGAGGGCTTCGACGGCGGCGGCGACGGCTTTTTGAATCCCGCGATTAAGTCCCATCGCGTCGGCGCCGGCCGCTAAGTTCTTGAACGCTTCCTTGAAAATCGCTTCGGTTAAGACCGTAGCGGTGGTGGTGCCATCGCCGGCGATTTTGGAGGTCTTACTGGCCGCTTCCTTTACCAGCTTGGCGCCCATATTTTCGGTTTTGTCGAGGAGTTCGATTTCCTCGGCGACGGTTACGCCGTCCTTGGTCACGGTCGGTCCGCCCCAGCCCTTGTCGATGATCGCGCAGCGACCACGCGGGCCCAGGGTCGATTTGACCGCGGCTGCCAGTTTCTCGACGCCAGCCAATAAGGCTGTGCGGGCGTCTGTTTCAAACGCTAAATTTTTAGCTGCCATAACGTCTGTCTCTCCTTTATCTTTATTCTTATTTTTACTAAGTCAAGTGGTCGTTAATTTGCCACACAGGGGAATCTATAGCAAAGAGGATACCAGCATGGATGAATATTTCTGCTGGGTTTGGTTGCTAAATCCATAACTCGTTTATTTAAAATGGCTTACATTTTTCACTGAAAATATCAAATTATTTTTAAAAAACCTTTTTTAGAGCATCCTGCCACTTTTACCTTAGGGAATTCAAAGTGAATACGCCATCTTGGCAGAGCAGGAACGAAATTGGATATTGAGTATTGTATATTGGATATTGAGGAATGGATGGGGGGGGGTGAATTTTTGTTGGTTTGGGTAAAATAATTGCAAAAGGCTTGCTTGCTCAACCTGACATTTGGTATAATCCCGATAGTTCACGATATGAATTTTATCTCACAGCTTGGACGGATGGATGGAGAGAATACGACAATTTAAGTGTAGAATATAGTCCCACTGAGCCAACGGTAATGGAGCCGTCGGTTTTGGGTTTTTGCGGTTGAGAAAACGGAAAGGATAGAATGAGGAGAAACGTAATTTGTTTGGCGGTGGTGTATGTGATGGCGGTTGGCAGTGTTTCAATGGCCGATACGTTCGGTACGGGGGCAAATCAATTTACGATCGACTTTGTGCCGATTTCGGGTGATGCCAGCAGTGCCAATGGAACGAATATAAGCCAGTATTCACCTGGGCAATCCGGATATAACGCTTTTAGTGACCCCGGCGATTACCGTATGGGCAAGTATGAAATTACCAATGCCCAGTGGAACAAGTTCGAGGTCGCTTACGGTTCGGTTTTCGGCAACCCAACAGGTGCGTATGACGAAAGATCTTACTTCTTAGGCTCCAGCGTCCCGGTCAACTATATAAGCTGGTATGAGGCGGCACAGTTTGTCAACTGGCTCAACACAAGCAAAGGTTATCAGGCGGCGTATAAGTTCACCGGCACAATCCACACCAGCAGCTACACGCTGGGCATGTGGGGTACTGGAGACGCCGACGGAACGAATCGCTACCGTAATAAGGCTGCAAAGTACTTTCTGCCGACAGAGAATGAGTGGGTCAAGGCGGCATATTGGAACGGCTCGAACTTGCAGACTTGGGCAACGATTGGAGACGTGCGTCCATCGCATCCGGGGTGGAACTACGACGTGTACTCAATGCAGCAGGGACCATGGAATGTCGGTAGCGGCCACCAAGAGCTCAACGGCACGTTTGATATGATGGGCAATGTCTGGGAATGGAACGAGACTCTTTTTGACAGTTCCTATCGCGGTCTTCGCGGTGGGTCGTTCTTCCACTACATTCTCGTCGACTCCCACCTTGCGTCGTCCTTCCGGAGGAACGGCTATCAGAGCATCGAGGGCTCCGATTTCGGCTTCCGCGTTGCATCAGTCATCCCCGAACCCTGCATGCTGTTGCTGTTGGGCTTGGGCGGGGTGATATTGAGAAAGAAATATTCTGTGTAAATTTATGTCGCAATCATTATCAAAATTGCGGATTCGTTTTGTCACCAGCACAAAGAGCCGCTGGGCTTTATTAAACTCCTGCCATTTGCCCGAATTGTGGGCATTTGTCTTATCAGGATGAAATATACAATACTGAATTTCCGGATTGCATTTAATGTATCTTGAACATTCAAATTTTGTATATACAAAAAATGTACATCGCGTATATTTCTAAATAAAGATAAAATATGATGTACAATTTTTTTATACTTACAAAAAAAGGTTAATTTTTGAAATTTTTTTTCCTCTATATCCGGGCATAAGTTACAAAGCCCGCCACCCTCAAAATCCCCAAAAAATTTTTCATAAGTTGCATTTTCACCCCTATATATGGGGGAGCATTTTTCCTCCGGCTGGTATCCAGCCAAAAAAGTAAATAAGGAGTAGAAAAAAGGGCAAAGAATGAAAAAGGAGGGCGGCATGAAGAAGGCTATGCGAAAGCTTAATCAAATAGCACATCTGCATTTGGCTAAAATGTTATAATTTTTGTAACATTTTTGCTGTTTCTGCCTCTATATATGTATATTCGGTGCAGGGTAGATTTCCTTGCTTTTTTGAGTTATCGAGGTAGATTATCTATTAAGGTGTTCAAACGGAAGTAGATTTTCAATAATACAGAGGATTTTTCTGTGCGAAAAGGTTTGAAGAAAACGATTATTGTCTGTGCGGTTGTGATTGTTTTTTTGATTTTGGTTGGCTGGATAGTTGAAAAAAAGACGGGTGATGTCCAGACGCCGGCAATCGTTCGGCTTGAAGAAGTTCAAGCCGGTGATTTGCAGGAGTACATCAGCGCTCCCGGGGAGATTGAACCCAAGACACAGGTTGAAATCAGCGCCAAAGTTTCGGCTCGCGTTGATCAACTGCCATTTGAAGAGGGGGATCAAGTTAAAACCGGCGATATCCTGATCCAGTTGGATTCCAAGGAAATGGAAAGCCGGTTGAAAAGCGCTGAGGCCAGCTATATGGCTCAACAGTCGCAAGTCGATGTAACTAAATCGCAAATCGAATCTCGTAAAGCACAAATTAAGGGAACCGAGGCTTCGCTTGAACAGGCTCGCAAAGATTTTGAGCGACAAAAGCAGCTTCTTGCTTCCGGGGACGTCAGCCAGAGCGTATTTGATTTGGCCCGCCAGAAGTTCGATGAATTGCAATCACAGCAGCAGGCTACGCTGTTGCAGATTCAGGCCGAAGAGCAGGGGCTGATCGTCGCAAAGTACACGCTCGAAGCCCAGGAGGCGCAAATCGATGAGGCGAAGGAAGCTCTTGAATACACGACGATTCGCTCGCCAATTGACGGTGTTATTACTCGCATCAATGCCGAGGTCGGCGAAATGGTGATGACCGGTACGATGAATAATCCCGGTACCGTGATTATGATTGTCGCGGATTTGTCGGAAATGCTGCTTGTGGCACAGATCGATGAGGCGGAGGTGGGCAAGCTGGCAGTAGGGCAGGAAGCCAATGTCCGCGTCAAAGCGTATTGGGACCAGGTGTATCGAGGTATCGTTGATAATGTTGCGATGACCAACGACCGTACACAAAACCAGACTAAATACTATCGCACCGAGATTCTTTTGCAGGGCGACGTGAGCAAGCTCTATACCGGGCTTACCGCGGATGTCGATATTGTAACTCAAAAACACGTCGGCGTCATCAAGGTTCTCAGCCAGGCGGTAATGGCAAGAAAAGTTGACGATTTGCCGCTGTCCATTCGCGACAATTGTCCGGAGATTGACCCGAATAAAACGGACGCAACGGTTGTTTACCGTATGATCGACGGCAAGGCGGCGGTTACTCCTGTGACCAT
>CAYTHV010000049.1:0-19341 GCA_964437685.1 uncultured Pirellulales bacterium | reverse complement strand
TTCCGATGGCCGTTTCTATCTGTTGCGTGGATTGATTACTGACAACCCGCCCCTCAATAAAATTGGCCTCGCCGACAAAATCCGCCACAAATGAATTTGCCGGCTGATTATAAATCATCTCCGGCGTATCAACCTGTACAATTTGCCCCTCGTGCAGAATCGCAATTCGGTCTGCCATCGAAAGGGCTTCTTTTTGGTCGTGCGTAACATAAATCGCCGTTGTATCACTGGCCTTGATCAGTTTACGCAGTTCAGTACGCATCTGCATTCGCAATTTCGCATCCAGATTACTAAGCGGCTCATCCAGCAGCAGGCACGCAGGTTCCGCCGCCAAAGCACGTGCCAATGCGACACGCTGCTGCTGCCCGCCGGAAAGCTGATTGGGTTTTCGGTTACAGTAGCTGTCCATTTCGACTAAAGCCAGCTTCTCAATGCCAATCTGTTTTCTCCGTGACACCTCGACGTGATGCATCCTGGGGCCAAATTCAACGTTTTGCGTCACCGTCATGTGGGGCCAGAGAGCGTAATTTTGAAATACCATCGCCGTATCCCGCTTTTCAATCGGTGTCTGAGTAATATCCGTTTGGTTAAAAAATACGCGCCCATCCGTCGGCTCAATCAGGCCTGCGACGATACGCAGCAGCGTGGTTTTGCCGCAGCCGGAAGGCCCGAGCAGAAAAAATAACTCGCCTGGCTCAATGGTCAAGTTGACAGCCTTAAGTACCTCTGTCGCTTTGCTGCCCCTACCGTATTTTTTATGGATATGATCAAGTTTAATATGTGTCGCCATGATATCCTCTGTCTTTTGAATTCGGTTACGCCCTGAAAATCGCCCCCAGTTTTTTACCCAGCAGCAGCCCCGCCGCCGCCAGTGAGCCGCCCAGCAAAATCATTCCGATGACTCCCAGTGCCGCAGCGATATTCAGCGCATCGGTATTGGCGGAAAGTGCCTGTGAATAAATCTCTTTGGTTATCGGGTAATGTTTTCGCAGTTGAGCCAGCATCAGTGAATCGCTGACCTCGAGCATCGCAAAAGAAAACGTCAGAACGGACGAGGCGATGATATTGGCCATAATCAGCGGGCAGGTTATCTTCAATACCGCTTTGGTCGGCGTTGCACCAAGGTTGCAGGCAGCCTGTTCAAGTGTTTCCGGGATTTGTTCCAGCCCTGCCGAGACGCCCCGAACAATAAAGGGAATTCGCCTTACGGTATAGGCAATAATGATGATCCAGAATGGATTACCCAGCGGGCCGATTCGCTCCAGTGCCGAACCTGTTACCGTCATCGCGATAAAACCGGCGGCTAAAATAATCCCCGGCACCGCCAGCGGCATCATCAGCAGCATATCCAGAGCCTTAGCTCCCCACGGCTGTTTACGGACAATAATCCACGCCGCCAGCGTACCAATAATCATGTCCAAGATCGTCGCGGTTCCGGCATAACGTAAGCTGTTCATAATGCACGAACAGGTCTCCGGCTGAGTCAGGACAAATTGGATATGACGAAGCGTGAAATGGTCCGGCAGTATCGTTCGAATCCACGTATCCGAAAAAGCGGTCAGTACGACGCCGATATGGGGCAAAACAGCCAGTGTAATCACCCCGCCGAATAGCATCCACGCCAGTAGCGTCCCGGCAATACCCAGCCGCTTACTTTCAGCCATTACGGTTGCTTTGGCCGAATCGGATTTGGCAAATGTACCGAATAGTGTTTTGCCAAGTCCATAGAATAAAACAGAAAAAATCAGCAGCATGAGAACCAGTCCAAAAGTTCTTCCGGAAATGTCCGCCCGGGACAACTCCTTAAATACGACCACAGATGCCAAGTCCTGATAGCCCGCAATCAGCGGCGTCCCGACGTCGGTAAAAGACCAGATAAACACCAATGAGCCGCCGGCAAATAACCCCGGCCGAACCAGCGGTAGAATAATTCGGCGGAATGTCTGCCAACCGCCCGCGCCGAAAACCCGCGCCGCTTCCATATACGCAGGGTCGATATTGGCAAGCCCCGATGTCAAATTGAGATACATAATTGGAAACAGGTGCAGTGTCTGCAAGGCAACCACCGCGGCAAATCCAGCCCCCATCCAGTCCGGCGGCAAATGCCGGGATAAATCAATCAGCCCGATTCGTTCCAGGATAAGATTAAGGATGCCGAATTGCCCTAAAATGCGCCGTATTGATAACGCTCCGACAAACGGCGGCAAAATCATCGGCAGCAGAACCAATAGGCTCAATGCGTTTCGCCCAAAGAAATTGCAGCGGCTGACCATTGCCAAAGGAATCGTCAGCAGTGTAACGCAAAGAACCGTACAGCACGCCAAAAGGAAGCTGTTGAATAATTTCTCCATCAAGATCGGATTGGACAGCACTCGCCCAATCCAAAAGAAACTCCACTGGCCGTTATAGTGAACACCTTTTTCGATGGCCAGATACAAAGGATAAAGGAAAAACGCCGAAAACAACAGGGCAATACCTGTCATCAGGACATAGACGCTAATCTTTTTGC
This sequence comes from uncultured Pirellulales bacterium, assembly GCA_964437685.1. Classification (GTDB taxonomy): domain Bacteria; phylum Planctomycetota; class Phycisphaerae; order Sedimentisphaerales; family Anaerohalosphaeraceae; genus Anaeroglomus. Next base: position 16,832 of record CAYTHV010000049.1, on the reverse strand, counting down.
TGGATGGAAAGGTCAAATACATCTCCTTTTATTCGGCAATCCTTCGATACTTATCTCTGAAAAATTGTATCCAGTCGGCTGTGATTTTCTCCGCTGCCGCTGAATCCGACAACCGGTCATTCATCTGTTTAATTTTTTCAATCGTGTCCGCATTATCCGGCAGGCGGTTAAACTCCGCCGTCAAGTCTGTCGGAAAATTTGTCTCAATCAATTTTCGTTTTGCCTTCTGAAGCCCCGCGAGGTTATCGATTGCCGCGGCCCGTACCAATTGTATCAGCACATAATAACGCACCTGGCGAAGCTCCGCATCGACAATCATTTCCGCACCGTCTGCATACGGCCGTGCAATCCACGCGGAAATCTCATCATCGCGATAAGCGGAGTAAACATCCTTGCGAATCGGCGAACGATTCAGATAGTTTCGCTTCGGCCCATTGGTGTGCCCGGGCGGCAGCATCCATATCGACTGGCCTTCCAGTGAAAGCACAAAGTCAACAAAGGCTGCGGCAACCTTCGGATTTGGCGGAGATTTTAATATCCCTATCGGGTCGGGAGTAAATCCCGTTTGCCCTTTGGGACAGATAAAGTTGAGCTTGTCGGGCGATTGGGCAACACGCATCGTACCGTAAAAATCAATGCAGGCCGCAATGGCGGATTCGCCAATCACCGGTGCGTTTGCAGCGCCTCCCGCCGCATCGGTAAATTTATTGGCATTGGAAAGAATCGCCAGCAGTCTTGCCCATCCCGAAGGCCAATCCGGCGCCGATTGCACCATCATTTCATAAGCCGCAGCAACCGAGCCGGACTGTGTTGGGTCGGCAAGCATAATCAGCCCAAAGTAATCTGCCTTGCCGAGATCGGCCCATGTTTGCGGCGGCGTCCTCCGTATCGCCTCAAGGACCTGGATATTGTAAAGCAGTCCAAAACAGCTCAGCACGCTGCCGCACCATCGCATCTGCGGATCGACCATCTCCATTCCGCTGAATGTTTTGGGAATATTATCAAGAATGTCATTGGATAATTGCAGCGGTTCAAGCAGTTCCTGTTTGGCTAATCGCTGAAAGGTGTATTCCCCGCCGCCGAATAACACATCGATACCCGATGTTTCGGCTCGTTCATAGACGTTTTGGAGGTAACGCAAAATGGAACTGCTGCCGCCGCCAATGTCTCGCCATTGAATGGCAACCTCCCCGCCATACCGGGTTTTGTAATACCGTTCAAATGCCTTGTTAAATTCATAGCGGATATCTTCATTGTGGGGACTGATAATGACCAGTGAAGCCGTGGGGACATATTGCTCTTTGGGGTTTTCGCCGGGAGCGCGATCGCAACTGCTGACGAATACGATACCTGCACACAAAAGCAAAAACGCGAAGATAGTATATAATTTTCGTCCAGGGCAACGGTAATATGTAAATGCCGTCATCATTCTCTGTTTTACACACATAGCAGCAAAATTTCCCGAACCTGTGCGGCTTTGATATTCTGGTGTTCGCCCAATACGGTATTGCGCTGTTCAATTCGCTGGACGACCTTTTCGATGTCATTCTTGCCGATATCATAATAACTCAGTTGCGTCGGCATCGAAACCGAATGGAAAAATGCCACCGTATTATCGATTGCGGCCTGAGCCTGCTTATCCACATTGTCATCAATAATGTGCCAAACCCTGCGTGCCAGTTGGGCTAATTTGCCTTTTTTATGTTCAAACTGATGCTTCCACACTCCCGGCAAGACCGCTGCCAGCGACTCGGCGTGGGCAATGCCGAAAAAGGCCGTCAATTCGTGCCCGATCATGTGCGTTGACCAGTCTTCAACCACGCCGCAAGCGATCATCCCATTCAGCGCATGCGTGGCCGTCCACATAAAGTTGGCCCGGCTATCATAGTCGGTTTTGCTCAACACATCTGGCGCAATCTCAATCAAGGTTCGCACAACCGCTTCGGCTTGCCGGTCCTGCAGCGGCGTGTTTACTGAATATGTTGCGTACTGCTCCATCACATGCACAAATGCATCGACAATGCCATTGCGAAGCTGATTAACCGGCAAAGAATAGGTGGTTTCCGGGTCAAGAATGGAAAAAGCCGGATACACCAAAGGATTGCCAAACGCCAGTTTTTCTTGTGTCGATTCGCGGGAAATCACTGCAAAACAATTCATCTCAGACCCTGTAGCCGGTAAAGTCAGAATCGCCCCTATCGGCAGAGCGGATTGGATACTGCCCTGCCCGGTTAGAATCTGCCATGGATCGCCGCCGTTAAAGGGAATAGCTGCTGCAATAAACTTTGTCCCATCCAGAACCGACCCGCCGCCGACGCATAGCAGAAAATTTACATTTTCCTTGCGAGCTAATTCTACGGCTTTCATACAGGTTTCGTAGCGGGGATTAGGTTCGATTCCGGCAAACTCGACCACCGACCGACCTTTTAGTGCGGCCATAACCTTGTCATAAACGCCGTTTTTCTTGATCGATCCGCCGCCATAGAGCAACATGATCTTCTTGTCTGTCCCAATAAGGCTGGCGGCTTTGCCAATCGTCCCTTTGCCGAGTACAACACGAACCGGATTGTAATATTCGAAGTTATTCATTTTTTCCCCTTTCTGCTGTTATCTCTGGAATATTAACACTAATGTGTGAAGACCCGAAACTTCCAATTGGCCAATGACCAAACACTGTACTCCCAACGCCAAACGTAACATTAATACAGGTCATATCGAGTCGCCAATCAGCAATTTGAATGTATTATGAAATCGAGAATGCACCCGGCGCGATTCGAACGCACGACCTACGGTTTAGGAAACCGTCGCTCTATCCTACTGAGCTACGGGTGCAGCCGCAAAGCAGTGTACCGTATAACCCCAATTTTGCAAGTGTTTTACGTCGTAAACTCGCTGTTTCAATGTGCAGAAATGTTTTACAGGATTTTTTATCACGGTATTTGGCAAGCGACGTAACGCTTTGTAAATAAAAAAGTTACAATTGATAAAAATATCGAAATATTTTTCTGGACATTTTCCAGTGATGTTGCTAAGCTATTTGGCTCTTAGAGGTTATGGAAATATTACTGATACGAAACGGAATAATAACGAGGTTCTAACATGGCACATAAAAAAGGACAAGGTTCTACACGAAACGGTCGCGACAGCAACCCGAAATATCTGGGTTTCAAAGTTTCCGGCGGCCAGTCTGTCATCTCCGGCAACATCATCGTACGTCAGCGCGGCACCAAATTCTTCCCCGGTTTTAACGTCGGCATGGGCAGTGACCACACCATCTATGCCACAGCCGATGGCGTCGTCCAGATGACCGGCAGACGCATCAATGTCGTCAAAGCCTAATTTACGACAACTCCGCATTTTTGATTCAAAAACAGCAAGGGCGACTTTTAAGTCGCCCTTTTTTATTTTCAAATAATTTTAGCCCTCAATCTATTTCAGAAGCTAAATCTTTCTCGCTATCAGCTTTCAATTGCGATACATCAGCCTTTTTATCCTCCGACATCGGTGCCGGAATTTCCTGAATCGGAATACGCGGCCGTTTAGTCTGAGTTTCCGTAAGATCCGCAATGCCTATGGCGTTAATTTCCGCAGCCAGTGCATCATCGGGCAAGCCAAATTCATCTTCATCATCTTCTTTTAATTCAGCCATGGGGGCAGTCGGTGCCACGGATTCGGCTTCCTGTTCCGCCGCATCAGCGTCTTCAGGCTTCACCGCAGCCGAAAGCTCTTCAGCCATCTGACGCGACAAAATCGCATCCTGAACGGCTCGTTCCGCCGGCGTATCGGTAAGTGCCGTTAACTGGATCGGGCCTTTATTCTCCGCTTGTTCGACACGAATCAGCTGATTGCGCATCAGCTCCAGCATCGCCAGAAACAGTCCAATCATCACAAATCGATCAGTCTTACCCAGAAAGACTTTTTCGAATGACATCGGCCCTTCAATCTGAAGTCGATGCAAGACCTCAATCTGGTATAAATCGATCGGCGTTTCATCGGTGATGTGGCTATAGCTTGACGTCCGGCCGGTCGCCTTCATCACCGCGTCAAATGCTTCCAGCAGTGTCCAGATACTGACCTGATCCAAATCCACTTCCGGCTCGTCGTTCTTTTTCAACCCCGACAAAATCGTATCCGGGCGTGTAAATCGCTGTTCACGTTCCTCCGCGGCGTCCGCCAGCATATTCGCCGCATCCTTGATTCGTTTGTATTCCAAAAGCTGTCGTACCAGCTCGGCACGCGGATCATCGGCCTCAGCCTGTTCGCTTGTTTCAGCTTCCGTTCGCGGCAGCAGCATCGCGGATTTAATCTCCATCAGCGTCGCCGCCAGAATCAGAAAATCCCCCGCCAAATCCAAATCCAGCTTCTGCATCAATTTGATATAATGGATGTATTGCTCGGTAATCCGTGCAATCGGAATATCATAGATATCCACTTCTTCCTTGCGTACCAGGTACAGCAGCAAGTCCATCGGCCCGGCAAATACTTCCAGATTTACACGATATTCAGTCATTTATGTCAACCCGAATCCCTTTGCGGAGACAGGGACCTGTTTAGTTATAGTTTTCCGCCGAAAGCGGTTCCTCAATTTTACATTTTGATTTTTAATTTTTGATTTTACTTTCCCATCGCCCGAAAGCCAACCGCCTTACGAACTTCATCAATCGTCTGCCGTGCGACCACTCTGGCGCGGGCAGCGCCATCCAGCAAAATAGTCTCGACTTGTCCGAGATCCTTTTCCAATTCCTGCCGACGCTGACGATACGGGCGGAAATACTCGTGTATCAATTCCACCAGTCGTTTTTTTGTATGTCCATAGCCGGTGTCGCCCTGCCGATACTTCTGTTCCCAATCCTTGATTTCTTCCGGCGATGCAAACAGCTTGAGCATCGCGAAGATATTGCATTTATCCGGGTCTTTCGGAGCTTCCACCGGCGTAGAATCCGTAACCATACTCATCACCTTTTTCTTGATGCTGCTTTCCGGCTCAAATATCTCAATCGTATTGCCGTAGCTTTTGCTCATCTTCCGCCCGTCAATCCCCGGCACAACCGCCACCGACTCAAGAATATGATCCGCCGGCATCGGGAATATCTCGCCATATGCGTTATTGAACCGCATGGCAATATCGCGTGTGACCTCGATATGCTGCTTCTGGTCGGCGCCAACCGGAACAAGCTGGCTCTTGAATATCAAAATATCCGCCGCCTGCAGCACCGGGTATGCAAACAGCCCGTGATTTGGCGAAAGCCCCTGTGCCACCTTGTCCTTGTAGGACGTACACCGCTGGAGCAGTCCAAACGGCGTAACACAAGACAGCAGCCACGACAATTCCGTCACTTCCGGCACATCCGATTGCCGCCAGAAAATCGTCTTTTTCGTATCCAGCCCCAGGGCAATATAATCCATCGCCACATCCAAAGACCGCTGACGGATATCCGCCGGCGCGGGATTTGACGTGAGCGCATGATAATCTGCGATAAAATAAAAACCTTCATGTTCCGCTTGGAACAATAACTGTTGCCGCATTGCGCCAAAAAAATTGCCGATATGCAATTTTCCCGACGGCTGAATACCTGATAAAACTCGCACAAATACCTCCAGGATTATCAATTTTAACAATAAACATTAAATTTTATCAACTTTTCACAAAAAGTCAATCTTGCCTTTACTGCCAAGAAAAGACTATCCAAAAAGCTCTTTTTACATATAATAATAGACAAAAATCAAGATAAGGCGACATTAAAACTCTACTATGAAGACAGACGCCAAAATACAGATTCAGAAACTTCGGGAACAAATTCACCGGCATGATACCCTGTATTATGTCCAAAATGCCCCCGAAATCACCGATTCCCAATACGATAAGCTCTTTTCCGAGCTGAAAGCCCTCGAAGCGGCTCACCCCGAACTGATTACCCCAGACTCCCCCACCCAGCGGGTTTCCGAAACTCCCATCGAAGGCTTTGCTCAGGTCACCCACACCGTCCCGATGCTCAGTATCGACAATACTTACAATGCCGACGAATTACGCGAATTTGACAAGCGTATTCGCAAAGGGTTGGAAACGGACGACTATAACTACGTCGTCGAGCTGAAAATCGACGGCTTGGCCGTCAGTCTCCATTATGAAAATGGCCGCCTGACCACCGCAGCCACCCGTGGCGACGGCAGAATTGGCGACGACGTAACCGCCAACATCCGCACTATCCGGGCAATCCCTCTGGAACTGATTGGAACAAACATTACTCCCGCCGAATTAGAAGTGCGGGGCGAAGTCTACATGCCCAAAAAGGCATTCGCCGAACTCAACCGGCAAAAAGTTGAATCTGATGAGCCGGAATTTGCCAACCCCCGCAACGCCGCCGCAGGTTCGTTAAAATTGCTGGATTCGCGGACAACCGCGACACGAAAACTGGCCTACTTTGCCTACTCACTCGGCAAGGTCAGCAAGCCGTTGGCCAAAACCCATTGGGATTCGCTCCAGAAGCTCCGCGAAATGGGTCTGCCGACCAACCCGCACACCGTCAAGGTCAAGACCATTGAAGATGTGATCGCCGCCTGCGACTGCTGGGCCGACAAAAAAGACAAACTCGACTACGCCGTCGACGGCATGGTGATTAAACTGAATCGCTGCGACCAGCAGGATGCACTCGGAATGACCGGGCGCAGCCCCCGCTGGTGCATCGCCTACAAATTCCCCGCCGAACAGGCCGAAACCGTTGTCGAATCCATCGAAGTTCAGGTCGGCAAAACCGGGGCGCTGACGCCGGTTGCAAATCTCAAACCCGTTAAACTTGCCGGAACCACTGTCAAACGCGCGACCCTGCATAATTTTGAGCAGATTGAAAAACTCGACGTCCGCTGCGGCGATACAGTGGTGATCGAAAAAGCCGGCGAAATCATTCCGCAGGTCGTCTCCGTCAAATCCAAACAGCGAAATCTGTTTGAAAGCAAGCCCTTTGAAATCCCGACACAGTGCCCTGCCTGCGGCGGAAAAGTCAAAAAGGACGACAACGGCGTTTTCATCCGGTGCATCAACGACAATTGCACCGCCAGGCTCAAAGAACGGCTGATTTACTTCGTTGGCAAAGGCCAGATGGACATTGAAAATCTCGGTCCCGCCCTCATCGAACAGCTTGTCGATAAAGGCTTAGTCAAAACCTTTGCTGATATTTACAAACTGACCTTCCCGCGGCTGACGCAGCTCGAACGCATGGGCGATAAAAGTGCCGCCAATGTCTTGGACAGTATCGAAAAAAGCAAAACCCAGCCGCTTTGGCGATTGATTGCGGCGTTAGGCATTCGCAATGTCGGCGGCCAATCGGCGCAGATTCTGGCCGACGAATTCCAAACCATTGAGGCCCTGATCAATGCCGATCTTGAACGGCTCCAGTCCATTGACCAGATTGGCCCGGTCGTCGCGCAAAGTATCTATGATTATCTGCGCGAGCCGCAGAATATGAAATCAATACAAGAGTTGTTTGTCATGGGAGTTAATCCCACCCCGCCGAAGCAAAAGACCAGCAGCAAGCTCGAAGGATTGACGATAGTGATAACCGGAACCTTGTCGCAATTTTCCCGGCAGCAGGCCGAACTGCTCATCAAAGAACACGGCGGCAAAACCTCCGGTTCGGTGAGCAAGAAAACGTCGTTTGTCCTTGCCGGAGAAAACGCAGGCAGTAAATTAGATAAAGCCAGAGAACTCGGCGTTGAAATCATCGACGAAGACGAATTTAAACGCCGAATCAGTGAATAACCGTAAAGCGGACTATGCCCACGCAATAATGGTGTTGAACATGTGGCACGGTTTTGTAAAATTTGTAGGGGCGAACCTATGTGTTCGCCCAAGTGTCATTCCCGCGCAGGCGAGAATCAAGAACTAAGAACTGATTACGGGTGTAAAATGAAAAACATGGATCAATCGTATATGACAATGGCCCTCGAGTTGGCCCGCCGCGGAATTGGCTCAGTCGAACCCAACCCCGCTGTTGGCTGTGTCATCGTCAAGGATGGAAACATCCTCGGGCAGGGCTTTCACCAGCGTTTTGGCGGCCCGCACGCCGAGATCAACGCCTTGGCCGATTGCCGCAAAAACAACGCCGACCCGGCCGGAGCGACAGCTTATGTAACCCTTGAGCCATGTTGCCATACCGGCAAGACTGGCCCCTGCACCGATGCCCTGATCGCCGCCCAAATCGCCCGGGTCGCCGCCGCCGTTCAGGACCCGACGTCCAAAGTCGCCGGCAAAGGCATTGAGCAATTGCGTCACGCAGGCATAGAAGTTTTTGTCGGCGTCTGCGAAAATGAGGCGAAAGCATTGAACGCCCCATTCTTCAAGCACGCCCATACCGCCCTGCCGTGGGTTGTCGCCAAATGGGCACAGAGTATTGACGGCAAGCTCTCATGGCAAAATCCGCCTGCCCACGGCAACTGGATTTCCTGTGAAAAAAGCCGTCTGGATGTCCATCACCTTCGCCGCCGTATGCAGGCCATCTTAGTCGGCGTCAACACCATCATCACCGACAATCCTCGCCTGACCGTCCGCATCCCGGATGTAACCATCGACCGCCAGCCGTTGCGTGTCGTACTGGACAGCCGCCTGCAAATGCCGTGGGAAAGCCATCTGATTACCACCCCCGAAGCCCCGACGATGGTTGTAACCACCGCCCATGCTGCGCATTCGGAACAGGAAAAAATGGAAAAGCTCCAAAATGCCGGTATCGAAACGCTTGTGGTTTCCGAAAAAGAACAGCGATGCGATTTGTCGGAATTGCTTGTTGAACTGGGACGGCGAGGTGTCCAGCAATTATTGGTCGAAGGCGGCGCAACGGTGTTGTCGTCGTTCCTGCGTGAAAAGCTTGTCGATGAAGTCAATGTCTATATCGCCCCCTTGCTGCTTGGCAAAGGCGGCATCGCCGATCTGGCACGCAACCTTGATGTCAATATCGGCGTAGAAAAACTGATCGATGTCAAACTGGAAATTTTCGATAGCGACGTCAAAATCTCCGGCCGCGTCCAATACCCGTTATTCTGATTGTCGAATTTTTTACGAGTGTGTGGCACGGTCTGACACAGTCAGGCCGTGGATATGGTATGAATGATAAACGATTTTAGCCATGAAGCTCTTGAAGAAAAAAATAGGAAAATTCTACTTCTGAATTCCGACTCCAGACTTCTGACTTCTTTTCTAAGAACCAAGAACTGATTTTATGAATCCTTTACTCCGACGAACTCTTGTTTCGCTGTTGATTGTCACGCTGCCCATCGCGGCGATGATCGCCTACATACTCTATTACCAAAAAGCCAAACTGCAAAATCGTGTCTCGCAGACTATCTCCGTAGTCTCCTTTGGCCAAACGGACTGGCCATTCTTTCGCGGCAATGCGGCCCAAACAGGCGTTACCGTGGGCGAGCTGCCTGATAAATTCGAAGTCATCTGGAAATTCAAAGCCAAAGACACGGTAATGTCCACTCCCGTTGTCTCCGACGGCAAAGTCTATATCGCTTCAACCGATAAAACCATCTATTGTCTCTCGCTCGACAAAGGCGAACAACTCTGGTCGTATCCCGCCAGTGAAGCCTTTGAGTCAAGCCCCCTTATTTCCGACAGTACACTCTACCTTGGCGGCAAAGACGGCACACTCTACGCCCTCAGTGCCATGAATGGCACACTCATTTGGACATACAAAACCGGCGACAAAATCACCGGCTCGGTCAACATACGCACAAAATCGGAAACCGAAACAGAATTATTCTTCGGCTGTTACGATGGACGGCTAACGTGCCTGAACGCTAAAACCGGCGGTGAAAAATGGTCCTACTCTGCCCAAAGTTATATCAATGGCTCGCCCGCTATAGCAGAAAACGCTGCCGTCTTCGGCTCCTGCGATGCCAGCCTGTACATCGTCCCGTGCAATGACCCCAATACGGCGGCAGTTTTCGACAGCGGCTCATATATCGCCGCCAGCCCCGCAATTTTCGATGGCAAAGCCTATTTCGGTAATTTCGAAGGGCAATTCTATTGCGTCGATATTCGCACTGCAAAAGCTATCTGGTCGGATAAACAAAGCCGTGAAGCGTTCTTTTCCAGCCCCGCCGTTATCGGTAACTATGTCGTTGTCGGCAACCGCGACAAAAATATTTATTGCTTTAATACCTCTAATGGTTCAATCCTCTGGAAAGTCCCCGCCGGCGGCGAAATCGACTCCAGCCCCGTCATTGTCGGCAACGAAGTCCTCGTTGGTAGCAATGACGGCAAACTCTATCGCATCACATTATCTACCGGCCAATCAAAAGTGATATTTGACGCCGCCAGCCCAATCGCCTCCGGCGTTGCCATCGCCGCTAACCGCATCCTCCTCGCCTGCGAAGACGGCACCATCTACGCCCTTAAGTAAAAAACGCTATTGTGCCGTTGGGAGTCCAAGCTTCGGCTTGTTTAACCTTCCAGCCCGCAGGTCAGTCCTCTACCTTTTCACCTTTTGATTTTAACTTTTCAATTTCTAAAGTCCCGAAGGGACGAAATATTCATAGCCGGAGGCGTGAGCCTCCGGAAAGAAAGGCTTCTATTTTTAAGCCCTGAAGGGGCGAAAGAATATTAGCTTCTCTACAGAGATTTCAATTTTACCTTGCTCATATATAATCCGCCCGGCAGTTGTTTAACCATCCCCTTTAACTGCAAACCAATCAGCGACGAATGCACTTGTCCCGCCGTAAGGCCCGAACGGGCAATCACCTGCTCAACATGCATCGGATCGCCATCAAACTCCTTAAGTACGCCTCGTTCCACATCGGAAAGATTTCGATTTACCGAATCAAACAGCGTCGCCTGTGCATTTTCTTCGGCCTGCTGAGCCGCTCCCGCCACATGCGGCTTGAGCTCCTGCCCCACACAGCCAATCGCCTCCAAAATATCATCCAGCGAATCCACCAGTTTCGCCCCATCTTTAATTAATTTATGACATCCGCCGGATAGCGGCGAATCGATCTTGCCCGGCACCGCCATCACATCCCGATCATACTCCAGCGCCGCCTTGGCGCTGAGCAATGCTCCGCTGTTATGCGGAGCTTCCACCACCAGCACCCCCAGCGACAACCCCGCGATAATCCGGTTACGCGCCGGAAAATTCTCCGCCAGCGGCTCATAGCTCATCGGCAGCTCACTGACGACCGCCCCGGACTCGGCGATCATCGCTGCCAGCTTGTCATTTTCCGGCGGGAACACATTGGCAAGCCCGCACCCCTGCACGGCAATGGTTCGCCCTTTGGCGCTGATTGCGCCCTTATGGGCTGCCGTATCAATCCCCCGCGCAAGCCCGCTGGCAATGGTAAACCCCGACGCCGCCAAAAGGTGTGCAAACCGCGATGCCTGCTCTGCGCCATACACACTGCATCGCCGCGAGCCGACAATCGCTACAGACAACGCATCGGACCGTGTAAGCGTTCCCCGCACATACAACACCGGCGGCGGATCATACACGCTCTTTAACGCCGCAGGATACCGCGCATCATCCCAGTGAATGAGCGTCGCCCCATGTTTGTCGGCCAGTTCAATTTCTTTCTGCGCCTCAAAACTTCCCCGTGAACGGGCAATCTTTTCCGCCGTCGCCATCCCGATGCCCTCGACTTTAGTCATCGCCGCAACGGATGTATCCAGCGCTGCCGCCACGGACCCGAATTGCTTGACCAGTCTGCCGAACAGCACCGGCCCAACCCCCTCCGCATGCGTCAAACGCAGATAATCCTCAATCGATTCCGAATGTCCCTGCTGTGTTTTCATTGTCTATTTTCCATATTTAGTTTCATAAGTCCCTATTGCGACATAAATTATCAGTATGTGCAAATTATGTACATACTGGATTTCCTTGTTCTTACTTCATAACTTACTAACTTACCCTTGCTTTTGTCTTATTCTTCAAAGACTTCCCATTTGCCATTTTGTCGAATCAGCAGAGTCTCAGAGATTAAATACGGCTCGTTCTCCGAAACCTTGCGAATAATTTCTTTGAGTTTTGTTATGCCACCATCTGTTTCTTTTGTTGTAAATATCAGCATGCTACGGTTTGGAGTGGCTGCAATAATCTGGCCTCCAACTTTCTGTTCCATTTGCTGCCATATACTATCAAATAATAATAGTGAAGCATCATTTTGATAATCCGCTTCGATAATATGGCAGTTTTCATACCGCACCACTTTTATTTCCGGCAATTTTTTGTGCAAATTCTCTTTCGCAAGTGTTCGAAGTTGCTCAAGAGATATATTTAGTGCCTTAAATTCTGATGGAGATAAGAAGTGAATATACCCTTCTTCCTGTATGGCATAAGTAACAAAAATGTCCCCCGTAAGATTTTCGTAGACAAGTGGTTTTTCAGAATTAATATCTAATGACAGATTATTTATATAGCTAATGTCTTTGATGATAGGTATAATTTTGTTAGGATCGATGGCGTGGTTTTCGCCATTCACAGACAAAGATTCGATAAAAATTTTGATATAATATACACAGGTTTCTTTCCTTTTTTCAGGAATAAACTGGCTTTCTTTATAAACATTGTCAAGAAAGCTTTTAAACGTGTTATCTTTGTCTGGCATTTTGGTTTGCAATTCAAGTGGAGCAACGATCTCTGTAGTATAACCCGGTGTCATTTCTTGTAGAAGAGAGGTGTACAATTTTGTAAATTCCTCCGGTGACAACGATTTTGCTTCCCACATATTTTTTTGAAAAATACCTTTTAACCTATTTAGTGATATGCCCACGGCGATCACTCCTATTACAAAGACTAAAAGCATCATTTTAGAATTCAAATTCTTGTTCATTTTTGCAGCCTCAGATTTCGATATCCAATTTAATTATCTCCACATTATACTCGCCAGTCCTATCACAGCCCCGCCTGTAATCAACCATGTAGAATTCATTTTAAATCGCATTAGCAGAACCATCGAAATGCCTGCGATAATCAGTGAAAGCGGATCACTCAAAAAACTCTGCCCCAATTGCAGCGTAACCGCCGCCATCAGCCCCAGCGACGACACCGTAACGCCATCCAAGAGTGCGCCAGCCCATCGCGACTGCCTCACCTTGGGAATCAGCGGATTGCTGATCGCGACAAAAATAAACGATGGCAGAAAAATCCCCAGCGTCGCCCCGTGTTTGTTGGCCAACTCAATTTCTTTCTGCGCCTCAAAACTTCCCCGTGAACGGGCAATCTTTTCCGCCGTCGCCATCCCGATGCCCTCGACTTTAGTCATCGCCGCAACGGATGTATCCAGCGCTGCCGCCACGGACCCGAATTGCTTGACCAGTCTGCCGAACAGCACCGGCCCAACCCCCTCCGCATGCGTCAAACGCAGATAATCCTCAATCGATTCCGAATGTCCCAGTTGTGATTCCAAACAGGTTCTCCTTTCAATTTGCACTTTTCTATCTTCTACCCGCGATTTTAACTTCCCACTCCAACCTGTACAAGACATTTCTTTACTTGAAACTAAAAATTAACGTTGTAAAATTCCACAATCCCCACTAAAATAGCGACTTATCGGTCACGGGAGAAATATCAAAGATATGGAAGGGTAGAAAAATGGAAAATCCTTGTCTTGGTTGTGAATTACTCGCACAGCGGGATTTATTTGACACCCGGCAAAAAGAGCTGCATTCTATCCCCGTCCGGAATGGTACGCCGCACCAAAATAACCAGAACCTCGCCGCCAGCTTAGAACGATTTGTGCGTTTATGTGATGCGGCGTTCGAAGGTATCATCATCCACGAAGATGGGAAATTTATTGAGTCGAACCGGCAATTGGCGAAAATGTTCGGATACACTCTCGAGGAAATCAAAAAACTCCACGGCCTTGATATATTTGCTCCGGAAAGTCATCCGATGGTTCGTGAAAAATTCGCCTCCGGCTTCGAGGGGACTTACCGAGCGATGGGATTAAGAAAAGACGGTTCTTCTTTCCCGATCGAAATCCGAGTCAAAAAAAGCGTCATTGACGGAAAAGCTGTCCGGATTGCCGCCTGCAGGGATATTACCCAGCAGGAAGAGACGGAACGGCGGATCGCCGAAAGTGAAAAAAAGTACAGGGAACTGTATGACCATGCGCAGATTCCGCTATATCGAACGCGTATCTGCGATGGCAAATTGCTTGAGTGCAACCTCGCTTTGGTTGCCCTCCTCGGATACGACAGCAGGGAAGAGTGCCTGCGGGAGCACTGCGCAGCCGAACACTATGTCAACCCTGACCAGCGGCGGGAACTGCTCGAAAAGCTAAAACAGGAAAAAAGCGTCAGCAACTTTGAAATCGAATTTACCCGCCGCAATGGATCTCACGCCTGGGTCGCGATTACCGCCACTATCAATCTCGAAGAAGGATACATCGAAGGCGCGCAGATCGACATCACCGCATCCAAGGTTTTGACTCAAATTGAGAAAACCATCCTGACCCTGATTATGCAGGGAAAATGCAATAAGGAAATTGCCCTGATTATGAACCGATCCGTCCGAACCATCGAAGACCATCGGGGGGATATCATGCGAAAATTGGGGGCCGCTAATCTGATTGAACTGGCTAAAATCGGGCAATTTCTGGACGCGGAACAGGAAAAATAAAGAAAAACAACAAAAAAATGTCAAAAAAACCTCCTTTTTGAAACAAAAACATCGGTTTTTGAAAATCCCGTAGTTCCCACGATTGCATAAGCGGCATGATTTCGATAGGCTTGTACACGTGAAAATAGAGGATGGAAAGAGTGGCAGGATGTCCCGCATTTTTTATCCATCCCCCGTGCATCTTAGTAGATCAGAATGGATAATTCTGAGAAGTCAGGAGGTCGAAAGATGAATGGTAAGAAGGTAGTGGTGATTTGTCTAATAATTACAGCAGGGCTGGGCACGATGGTTTCGGCAGATGTTTGGTGGCAGAGAGGAGATGCGGGTAGTACCTGGGAGGATTGGTCTTTTAGCACGAATGCCAATCCCGCCGCACCAGAACAGTATTACAATCCCTATGGCATTCCCTCTGCATCCGTTATTGTGGAAGGGGTTGTCCATACGGATTTGCCGGGGTGGTATGCAGACTATCTGGGAAGAACTGGAGTTTGGCATGGCGATTTCGCCTCGGTTGCACTTACCATCAACAACGCCCCAATCCAGAATCCCTACAAAGAGGTCTGGGTCGAGGTTGGCTTCCGGGGAGAATTACTGCCGAACGCGCTCTATCCCAATTATCCCGGCGAAATCTATGGACCGGATCTGACCGCGTGGATTGGTCAGGCCGAGGTGACCAATGTCCAGGAAATCGGCAGAGTCATTGAGAGTGCCGGCTCGGGTTGGCGCAAGCTGACCATTGGATGGAAAATCTGGCCCAATCCGGATCTGGAACGAATCTATCTCGCTTTCCATAACAGCGGTGCAGACATTGACTATATCAAAGTCGATACGATTTGCATCCCGGAGCCGACAACGCTGGTTTTGCTGGCGGCAGGCTGCCTGGCGATGCTAAAAAAAGGTAAAAAATAAACGACCACTGAGGTTGTTACCCTTCGTGGAGTGGAGAGGAAAAATTCTTCATCATTAGAGGAGGAAGTAAGAGCATTGTTTGCCTTATCTTCTTCAACGGGTGAATACTAAAATTGTTCTTGTTTACACCCGAAAACCGGATTCGTGTAATGACGACTCCGGTTTTTTTGTGCGCCAATTTTACATCGCGGGCGGGGCCACCGTCCCATGATCTTCATATTCGCATGGCACTTCCAGACACCGCGGCGACTGCAGCGAACCGAATTGTATCGTCAGTGCAAGTTCCGCCGCCTCACGCCCCATCTCGCGCCAGTTGACCACCATCGTCGATGGCGCGGTAAAACCACAGTGACTGACCGGCGCAAGCCGATTCCACCCATCATACCCGATGACACTGATTTCTTCCGGTACGCCGATACTGTGCTTTTTAAGTGTATCAATCAGTACGCACGCCATCAGGTCGTTGGCACAGACAACCGCCGTCGGCCGCGGCGACAGATTAACGATCTGTTCGGACAGCTTAACCAGATCGCGAATAATCACATCATCCCATGCCGAGGCAGGCTGGCCTTTTGATGCCCCGCAGGTAATCAGCATTTTTTCATCCATCGCAATGCCCATACTGGCAAGGCCGGAAGCGTAGCCTACCTGCCGCTGATGAAAGGTATAGGTAAAACCAGTCTTGTCTTCATGGCGGCACATAAACGCAATGCGGCGATGTCCCAGTTCCGCCAGAATATGGACGGCATGACTGATCGCCTCAAGATTATTGCTGTTGACACAGCTTGCCCGCAAGCTGGATACACGATCATCCACAAGCACCAGCGGAACATCGTGCGATACAAATTCATCCTGAATGGTACGGGGAACCCGCCCGATGAGTATCACTGTCTCGGCGCGATCGTAGGGAAAACTTTTCAGGCTTATTTTGTCGCGAATCATAAAGCAGCTTGTAAACAGGTTGTTGGCCTGAAGCTGTTCGCAGACCCCGGCAAAGACCTCATCATACGCCCCTATCCCCGTTCGGCACATCGCGGCAAACAACTGGGCACCGCTCGAACGCGACTTGATTTTCATTAGCGCCCTGCCGGCTTCGCTGCGGCTCATGTACCCTTTTTGTGCGCAGTACTCCAAGACCTGCCGGGCGGTCTCAACCGACACAAGGCCATGCGAACCGTTCAGCGCTTTCGACACCGTGCCGGGCGAGAGCGACAATCCGCGAGCAATCTCTTTTACATTTGCAACCGCCATATCCGATGTTTCACTTTTTGATTTTACGTCTGTTTCTTGCTGGGCATTAAAAGCGGTGATTATACC
>CAYTHV010000048.1:19217-20054 GCA_964437685.1 uncultured Pirellulales bacterium | reverse complement strand
TGCCGCCGATGGCTCCGACGCCAAGTGCAGGCGACATGGCCAGTAACATCATGGATGAGCTTGACACCAATGGCGATGACGTCCTGAGTATTGATGAAATCAGCAAGGGCGGAGAACGTGCCCAAAAAATACTTGGTGCGGATACCGACAACGATGGTATTGTTACGATGGATGAGCTTGTTACAGACATTACAAAGATGGAAGACTTAAAGCGGCAGTCTGACCAGGCCAATCAGAACAGCAATATTGATTGGACCACCCTGGCTTTGAATGGTTACAGTAATGCTCAAACCCTGTTGGATTCAGTACAAACATCCAATCTGAGTTTAGTTGCCTAATACGCTAATGACCTGAGAGGAAAAAGGATGTTCTTTTCTCCCAGGTCATCTTTTTTTCACTCATTCCCAACACATTTCTCACTGGAAAAATTTCATTTTTAGCTCAAAATTTAGATACCCAAATGGGGCTGTATTTGTTAGAATCACCCCCAAGGAAGTTTGTCTAATCTTTTTCTATTTCTCTTGAAAAGGAAAGTGTGGCGTGAAAAGAATACATCAACTGTCGACAATATTGGGGCTATTTGTGTTTCTTTGCCTTACAGGAGGGGTGTTTGCCGCTCCGGTGTCAAAGCAAAACGCTCATCAGACCGTACACGGCTGGTTAAAACAGAATTCAATGCCGATGGAGAAGGCGATCAGTAAAACTACCGGTCAGGTGGAAACTTTTTCTGACGCAAATGGCCTTATTCTGTATTATGTTGTTGCCCTTAAGCCGCAGGGATTTGTGGTTCTTTCCGCAGATGACGAGATTGAGCCGGTGATCGCGTTTTCCGCCACG
>CAYTHV010000048.1:0-19207 GCA_964437685.1 uncultured Pirellulales bacterium | reverse complement strand
GGGGTATCTTGATACGTCATTGGATAATCCTCTGAGGGATTTGCTTGAGCAGGACATGAAAGACCGGATGGAAAGAGTTGGCAGCAAAGCGTCAAAGGCGGCTCATGGAAGATCCAAAGAATCGCATAGATGGCAGGCCTTGCAGGATGCCGGGTCAGAAGTAGTGGCTAAAGATGACGAGATTATTCCGCTTGCCGGTTTTACGTCTGTTAGCGATGTTCGCGTGGCGCCGCTGCTGCAAACGCAGTGGAGTCAGGGGGATGCGGGGGGCGGATATTGTTACAATTACTACACTCCCAATCATTATGTAACAGGCTGTGTGGCGACGGCAATGGCGCAACTGATGCGGTATCATTCATGGCCGACGGCAGGGATTGGTGTGCATTCATTTAAGATATACGTTGATGAAGTTGAGCAATATTGGAATACAATCGGCGGAGATGGCTACGGCGGGGCCTACAACTGGTCGCGGATGCCGTATATCCCTAATTACGCCATAACCACAACCCAGCGGCAGGCCATCGGCGCATTGTGCTACGATGCGGGACTGTCGGTGAATATGGGTTATACTTGGGATGGCTCAGGCGCAAGTACCTCTACCGCTGATTTGGCCTTGGTCAACACCTTTGGCTATTCCAATAGTATCTATGGCTTTGTTTATGCAACGTATGTCAATGCCGGGCTTACCACGATGATGTATCCCAATCTTGACGCCGGCCTGCCGGTTATTTTAAGCATCAGTGGTACAAATGTGGCACATTCAATTTTGGCGGATGGCTACGGTTATGAAGGCGGTACGGCCTATCATCATTTAAATATGGGCTGGGGCGGCTTGGATGATGCATGGTATCAATTGCCGCCGGATGCCCCAAGTGTTACGTTTACGGTGATTAATGGTTGCATTTATAATGTTTATCCCAGCGGTACAGGCGAAATTGTCAGTGGACGGGTTACCAGCATGGGCGGTGCGCCGCTGGATGGGGTTACGATAACGGCATATCTGGGGTCGACGCTCATCCAGCAGACAGCGACTAACAGCCGCGGTATTTATGCTTTGAAAAATTTGCCATCGAATACAACCTATCGGCTTTCAGCCATAAAGAGCGGCTATGTTTTTATGGATCAGAGTGTCTCTACTGGTTTATCAAACGATTGGGGCACTTCCAGCGGCAACAAATGGGGTATCAATTTTATTTCAACCAATGAGTCCGCGCCGACGGCAATGGCACAAACCGTTGAGGTTAATTCGCTGGAGAGTAAAACTATCAATCTTGTTGCAGTAGATGACCATTTACCGAATCCTCCGGCGGCTGTTACCTATGTCATTACTTCGCTGCCGACTCATGGCACATTGAGTGAATCCGGTGTCGGACAAATCGTTACGGTTCCTTATACCTTGTCTGGTTATGGGAGTACGGTATTGTATTCGCCGTGCCAGTACTATGGCGGACAGGATAGTTTTACGTTTAAGGCTAATGATGGCGGTACAACTCCCAACGGCGGCGACTCCAATATTGCGACAGTGACTGTCAATGTGGATAAAACGATATCAAGCAGCTTTGGTCTTGACGGTACCAGCGGAACGAATACGATGATCAATACGACGTATTATGCATCCCGTTCGCAGGCGTTGTACTTAGCGAGTGATGTTGGACAGGCTCGATATCTCACGGATTTGGCGATTATTTTCAATGATGTTCCGCCGATTACGCTGAATCAGTGGACGATTCGACTGCAGCATACGGATATGACATACTATGCAGATGTTGTGGAGGACTTTCTGACAACCGGCTGGACACAGGTTTATCAGTCAGATTTGACGGTCAGTCAAACGGGGTGGTTTAATTTCCATTTTTCCACCCCGTTCTATTACAATGGGACACAAAATCTGCTGGTTGATTTTTCATTTAACAATACCTCTGTTTCCAGCAATACGGGATGGTATCTCTATTATAATGTGGGTGGAAGCTATGACATTGACAGAGTGACTACCATTGTAACCGATCAGGCTGTCCACACCAGCCCATTGACCTGGGATTTTTGGTATAATGACGGATGGTCTTGGGGCGGGGACTGGCTGCCCAGCATCAAATTCATCGGAGATGTTCCTATCGATCCGATTAAGGGTGATTTTGATTTAAGCTGCGATGTGACCTTTCCGGACTTGATGATATTGTCGGCTGCGTGGATGACCCCGCAGGGACAGGCTAATTACAATGCGGCCTGCGACATTTCCAATCCAAAAGATAATGTGGTCAATCTATCCGATCTGCTGATCTTTACCAACCACTGGCTGCAGCAATATCAGCCGTAGAGATTTTTATTTTAGATATGATGAAAACCGTTATTTACAACTTAGGTCTTACATGCATTGCGGCGTTGTGTGTCTTGAGTATTTTGGGTGCGTTTATCGGGGCTGAAAAGGCTCAGGTGTTTTTTAATTCTATTCCGCTGGCGGCCTTTTGGGCAGTTTTGCTGCTTACCCTGATAGCCGCCATGATGGCATTAAAAAATCTTCAGGCCCAGCCGATGCTGTTTCTGATGCACTTAAGCTGTATTTTCATTCTGATCGGCGGCATGATGGGTTCCCGTGCCGGCGTTAAACTGCTCAGCCCCGGCGAAGTTTATAAAGGCTACCTCAAACTTTATCCCGGCCAAAAATCCAGTCAGGCCTATATTGCGGCAGAAGATCGCACGGTTGAGCTGAATTTTGAAGTCGGGCTGCAGGATTTTGAGATTCTCTATTATGATAAGCCGCTAACCATGCTGCAAATTCAGTCGGATAGGGGAAGCTGGCGAATCCCCGCCGCCAAAGGCACAGAGCATTTTCTTTCCGAACAGGTCGGCAAGGTGCGAATACTGGAGGCCTTTACTAATCTTAAAATCGGGATGGAAAATGGCAAGCCCGTTGCCTCAGAAGGGCCTGCCGTCGAATCCAACCCCGCCTGGCTTTTGGAGTTTGTCGCCCCCGATGGACAGGTAACACAGCAGTTCGTTTTTGAAAAATTCTCCGGCCACGCGGTGTCCGGCTATCATTTTCTTGTCTCTGTACACAAACAGGGGCTGGTGGTTAAAGACTATGTTAGCGACCTAATCATTATTAAGGACGGCCAGCCAGTTGCTCGAAAAAAGATCGAAGTCAATTCTCCGCTCTATTTCGGAGGCTATGGCCTCTACCAAAGTTCATATGGACAGGATGAATTTGGGACTTATTCAATTTTGCAAATTGTATCCCATCGCGGCGTCCAGACTGTTTTTGCGGGTTATACGCTGTTGACAATTGGCTTATTTGTACATTTTGGACTCAAAATCATTCGACAAAGGAAGCATCGCAATGCAGATTAAATACTCGATAGAAGCTTATCTGATTTACGCTGCAATGATTGCTTCCGCAATCGGGCTGGGATTGTATCTGCTGCGTAAGATTAAACTGTCCATAGTGATGGCAGTTTTGACTTGTGCCGTGTTGTTGGCCGCGTGGGTCTTGCGGTGGATTAATATTGGCCATATTCCGATGCAAAATATGTTCGAGGTCTTTTTGACGCTGGGTGCGTTTATGCTGCCGATAGGATATGCTACACGTTATTTAACAGGCATCCAAGGCAGGGAGGATAAGTTGGGCGACTATATTCTGACTTTGCTTATTCTTTTCCCCGCAGGATTTATCTTTTCCGACCAGGTACAAAAGCTGCCGCCGGCGCTGCAAAGCCCTCTATTCGGTCCCCATGTCGCGGTGTATATGCTGTCGTATGCTCTGATGGCAAAGGCTGCGTTGCAGGCGGCGATAGGGCTGATTCAAAAGGACAACAAACGGGACTTATCGTGCAATTACGAACAGTCTGCCTATTTGCTTGTTTGTCTTGGATTTCCATTTCTGAGTCTTGGTCTGTTTCTCGGCAGTGTCTGGGGCAAGCTTGCCTGGGGTGACTGGTGGGGCTGGGACCCCAAGGAACTATGGTCGCTGGCCTGCTGGCTGATGGTTGTCTTCTATTTCCACTGGCGACATCGATATGGACAAACCCGACCCCGTACCAATTGTTTTTGGATTGTTTTGGGTTTTATCTTTATCGTGATTACGCTATTGTGGGTCAACTTATCCCGTATCTTTGCAGGGATGCACAATTACGCCTCATAAAGTCAGGATTAGCTGCGCGGCTTTGCCAGCGGGCGGACAATAAGGTCGTATTCCTGATGTCCGACCACTTCAACATCGACAAATTTTCCGACCTCCACAGAATGTCTATCGAATAGACATACACTGTCGATGTGCGGAGCCTG
This sequence comes from uncultured Pirellulales bacterium, assembly GCA_964437685.1. Taxonomy (GTDB): domain Bacteria; phylum Planctomycetota; class Phycisphaerae; order Sedimentisphaerales; family Anaerohalosphaeraceae; genus Anaeroglomus. The sequence goes on along the minus strand of CAYTHV010000048.1, from coordinate 14,929 downwards.
ACCATAAAACCGACCTACTGTACCGGTTTGGGCTTTTTCATCGACCAAGACTTTCAAGCGATTTCCGACACGCTTTTTGACTTTTCCAAACGCAATCGGCTGCTGGGTCAGCATCACTTTTTCAGTTCGTTTCTGGCGGATGGTTTCCAGCAGTTGGCTGTCCAGTTTTGCCGCATCCGTTCCCGGTTCTGGAAAGAATGGGAAACATCCCAAAGCGTCAAATTCAGCCCAACGGACAAAATCCAGCAATTCCCGGAATTGTGATTCGGTTTCGCCGGGGAAGCCGGCGATAAGGGTTGTCCGTAAGACAATGTCTGGTATAGACTTGCGAAGAGTCTCAATCAATTCCATCGTGCTGGCTTTGGTGTGTGACCGCCGCATGGCCTTAAGAATATCGTCGTTAATATGCTGAACAGGAATGTCGGCATAATGTACAATTTTTTCACTGTTTGCGATTGCCGCAATCAAATCCGCGTCAATGCCCGCCGGGTAAAGGTACATCAGGCGAATCCATTTGAGTGATGGGATTTTTTCCAACTCAGCCAGCAGTTTGACTAATCCATCTTTGATGCCCATATCGCGGCCATAGAAATTACTGTCTTGGGCAATCAGGCTCAGTTCGATTGCACCGCTGTCAACAAGTCGCTTTGCTTCATCCAGAATGGAACCCATGGGTTTTGAGCGAAATGGACCTCGAATGGCTGGAATTGTGCAAAAGGAACATCGACGATTGCACCCTTCGCTGATCCGCAGATAGGCCCAGTGAGCAGGCGTAATCCGCAGGCGGTCACGGTCGTCGGGGGCGGTTTTGGGTAGGGGATTTAGGTAAAAATGGGTTCGTTTTGCATCTTCGTGTTCGAGGTCTTGCAGGACTTTTTCAATAGAATCCCGATCGGCAAGACCGACAATGGCATCAATTGAATTGGCTTCGTTTTGCAAATCTTTACCGAGACGTTCAGACAGGCAGCCGGTGACAATGACTTTGCGAATTTTGCCTTTTTTCTTTTGGCGCAGGGCCTGGCGGATGGCTTCCATCGCTTCCTGCTTGGCTGGTTCGATAAAGCCGCAGGTATTGATGATGACGACATCCGCATTGTCCGGGTCGGCATTTAAAACAAAACCCGCCATGCCGAGTTTTGCCAGCATCGCTTCGGCATCCACCATATTTTTGGGGCAGCCAAGGGCTACAAAACCTACAGTTTTAAGCGGTATAATGTCTTTTTTAGTATCTACACTTTTCATTGTCACGATAGGGTATCACAAGTCCTCAATTTCGTCCATCAGAATCCACTGCTCTGGAATAAGACAGGAATTACAAAGATTTTTTTTAAATAATTGAAACCGTTGGGTAATAATGTGGCGTCTAAGGAGATAAATTATCGAAATTAGGCAATAATTGTGAAAAACAGTCCAATTTTGGAGGATATGTTGAGGAATTGCCGACTCAATATATTATAAAATAGCCGAAATGTTGATAAAACATTAAGGATGAGATAGTTGCGACATTATTTGCTTGGGCAATTGAATTTAACGTGTGGTCGCCGGATAGCCGGGGCGGTGGGGGTTCTTGTCGCACTGATGTTTTTTGCCGGCTGTGGCGAGTTATTTAATAAAAAGCCTACCGAAATTGAATCCAGAGCTATTTTGAATGAATTGGGTCGTATCCGAGAAAATCCCAATGTGATGAATCCGTTGCCGGATGCCTATCGCGGTCCAGCTAAACGCATGGCGGCTGAAGGCGGGGTCAAGGTTTTTTATTTTGCCCAGAATACACCTGTGGCAACTTTGGCTGACAATGTCAAAGAACTGGGGTTTAAAGTCAGCCAAAATCCATCAACGAATCAAATTATTCTACATTGTCCGGATGACGATCAGGCCGATAAGGTTCTGGAATACCTCAAGCAGGTGGATGTCGCTCCAATCCAGGTGAATATTGATTGCCTGATTCTGGAGCGGTTTGGCGATGTTACCAAAGACTGGGAATCGTCAATGTTGATCGATAATTTGTTTGGCGAAGGAATTGCTTTAGGTCAGAATAAAACAGGACCGATTTTTCCGGGCGCATCTATTCGGGAGGCCGAACGCAGCAATTTTGGACTGAATATCGGCTATAATAATGACGCTGAAGTCGGTCACCGGGTTAAGCTGGCTATCGATGCACTGGTGTCCCGAGGCTATCTGAAAATCCTGCTGAATCCGTCGCTGGAAACGCTTAACGGCAAGAGCGCAAAGGTGGAAATACGTGATAATGCTCCCATTCCGAAAAAAGTTACAGCCCCCAAGAGAACCAACGGAACACTTGATGGTACGGAATCCTATCTGTTGACAGATTATAAATGGGTTTCCGATAGTCTTGAAGTTACGCCTTATGTTTTTGCGGATGGCACAATCGGTCTGAAAACAAGCATTGTGATTGGGTCGAAATCCAAGCCTGAGGGAGTGACGCAAACGTCTATTATCACCGAGCGCAGCATTGAGGTCGCAGAAAATCGTATCGAACCCGGTAAAAGTCTTGTCATCGGCGGAATGCGAAGGAGCGAAAATCGCTCGGTTGTTCGCGGTGTGCCTTTTCTGAAGGATATTCCCATTCTCGGCGTCCTGTTTTCCAGTAAGGATTTTGAGGAAAATGCAACCGAAATTATTTTTATTTTAACGCCGTCTATTTCTTCCGGCGGGGTTGAATATTCAGAAATGGCGGCGACACTGCGTGAGAAACAGCGTATGATCGAGCCGGAAGACGGCTTGAGCAGTGTATTGTCCGACCCTTTAGGTTCGGATGTTTATGCAAAACATGTCTCCCAGGAAGCGTATAAATCAGAAACCGAGCGGATTAAAGCACAGCGAGCGACGATTGACGCTCAGCGTGAAGCCGAGGCTCATCGTCGTCAGGCTGAGCAGGCAAGACTGGACGCGACACAGTTAAAATCGCAGGCTGACCAGGCTCAACGGCAGGCTGAGGAGGCACGTAAACAGATTGAGCAGGCCAAGACAGCTACTGCGGAAGCCCAACAGCAGACCGAGGCTGAAAAACAGCGTATCGCAGGACTTGAGCAGGAGATGGAAAAATTGAAACTTGAGGCGGATACGGCAGCTCAGGAAGCCCAGAAAGCAACAGAGCAGGCCCAGCGCGACGAACAAAAAGCCGCAGAATTGGAAGCCCAGGCTAAAGCTGCAATACAGGAAGCAGAGAAAGCCAAACAGGAAGAGGAAAAAGCCCGTCAGCAGGCTGTGCAGATTGAAAAACAGCGGCAGGAAGAAGCTGCTGTCGAAGCGGCACGCAAGGCCGAAGCGGAAGCTGCGGAAAAAGCACGTTTAGAAGCGGAAGAAAAAGCCCGGCAGGAAGCAGAACGCAAAGCTCAGGAACAGGCGACTGCCGCACAGAATCCTTCTGCACAAACACCGCAGTCACCACCGCCCGGCACTCCGGCGGAGTCTGCTCCGGCACAAGAACCTCAACCAGCAGAGCCGACAAAATGAATAGAAATATATTCCATGTAGATACATTATGGCTTAGGCGAATGTGGTTCGCCCTGGAGATGCTCTGCGTTTGTGCGGTTGTGTTTGTTGCCGGCTGCGGCGACTTTTGGGCCATCAAGCCAACCGAGTTGGAATCCAAGGTTGTGCTTGATGATCTCAGTCAGGTAAGGGAAAGCCAATTTATCGGAAATCCATTACCGGAGGTCTATCGCCAGCCGCCGACTCGTGTAGCCGTAGGCGGAGGAATTAAGCTGTTTTATTTTACAAAAAATCTGCCGGTTAAACAAGTTGCTGATTTGGCGACGCAGCAGCTTGGGCTTAAAATTGCGCAGAATACCTCGACGAATCAACTCGTGATTTACTGTGTTGATGACGCCGGGGCGGATCAGGCTTTGCAGTATCTGGAAATGGTGGATGTTGCTCCGGTTCAGGTTAATGTTGACTGCCTGATTCTGGAACGTTTTGGCGATGTAACGATGGACTGGGAAACAACGCTTTTAGTCGAGAATCTGATGGGCGAAAATATTACCCTCGGACAGGGTAAAGAAGTTAGTTTTCCCGGGGCTTCATTGCGAGAGCCGGACAGAAAAGATTTTGGTTTGGATGTTGGATACATTATTAACCGCGATCAAGAAGGGCATCGTGTCAAGATGCTGGTTGATTTATTGGTTTCACGCGGTTACCTCAAGGTTTTGCTGAATCCGCAGCTTGAAACGGTTAACGGTCAGAAAGCGACAGTTTCAATTAAAGACTACGCGCCAATTGAAAAACTTGTTGCCGGTACAGGGAGCAGCAGCGACGCCTACAATATCACTGAGTATGTCTGGGTGGAAAATACTTTGTCAGTAACGCCGTTTGTTTATGCCGACAGTTCCGTGGGGCTTGCCACGAATATTAAAATAGGTTCTCGTTCCAAACCCGAAGGTGTTATACAACGTTCCATTATTACCGAACGTTCAATTAATGTAGAAGAGAATCGCGTCAAGCCGGGTAATAGTTTGATCATCGGCGGTATGCGCAAAAGCGAAAAACGTGACGTGATTCGCGGATTTCCATTCCTTAAAGATCTTCCGATAGTCGGGATATTATTTTCCAGTCGCGACTTTGAAGAAAAGGCAACAGAAATCATTTTCATTCTGACACCCAGTATTTCAAGCGGATCACGCGATCATAAACAGGTCGTCGGTGAGATTCGTACCCGTTATGCGGATCCGGACGTCAAGCAAGGGATGTCAGATATTCTTAAAGATCCAATGGGCACTAATGTTTATGCCAGTATCGTTGAAAAAGAGGCCGTTCAAGCGGAAATGGATCGTGTCAATGCTGAATTGCTTCGTCAACAAGCGGCAAACAAAGCCGTTGCAGAAAAACAGTACGCCAGCGATGCTGCTGCGGAAGCGGAACGTTCGAGAAAAGAAGCAGAGCGTCTGGCTGCTCAGGCGGAGAAGGAATCCGCCGAGGCTCAGGCCGCTGCAGAGCAAGCCAGGTCCGCACAGGCTGCCAAAGAAACAGAAGTTGCCAAGATGACTGAGCTGGAAGTCCAAAAGCAGAAAGCCCAGGAAGAAGCACAGAAAGCCAGAGCTGCCGCGTCACAGGCTCAGAACACCGCAACGGAAGCCGCCCAGAAAGCGGTACAACAGGAGGCTCGCGCCAAACAGGCTCTTGAGGATGCTCAAAAGGCTCAGGATTCCGCTCGGCAGGCGACTGAACTCGCTGCTGAAAAAGCCCGTCAGGCGGAAGAAGAACGCAAAACCCGTGAGGAAGCTGCCAGAAAAGCGAAAGCTGAAGCCGAAGAAAAGGCCCGTATCGAGGCAGAACAGAAAGCTAAGGCAGAAGCTGAAGAAAAGGCTCGTCAGGAAGCCGCTGCCGCTGTACAGCCTCAATATGAACCTTCGCCGGAACCTGCGCCTTCAGCTCCGATAGACCCTAATGCGCCCAAATCATAATTGGCTAAAAGGTTATGATATTACCCTGATTTGCCGATAGAATATAGATATGATAGACGCATTTTGGACAAAATGGCGGGTTCGCAGGCTTTGTAAAGGCGATACCGCTTTGGCAGGCAAATGGCTGGATGACTATGTCGGCTGGTTGTATGGCAGACTATGGGTTTTATCCAGCCATGATGCAACTAAAGCCAGTCAGGCGGTTACGGATGCATTTTCATCTGCGGCACGTCATTTGGATCAATGGCTGCTGCGTCCTTGTTCGATGTCGGAATGGTTGGGGACGTGGATTGATCCTAAATTGTTTCCCCCGGTGGCGGGTTCTCAACAAGCCCTAAATATTCAAAATCAAGCCCAACTTTTATGGACTCAATCTCTTTCTGAAACAGCCAGTCTGACGCCGGAATTGATTGATGTCAGCCAGCAGGCGTTGTCGCTGATGTCAAGGGATGATCAGGAAGTGATGATTTGTCGGTATTTGCGTCTGGAAACGCCGGCAGAGCTGGCCAGCCATTACGATGAAACGGTGTCGGATATACAAGGGCTTTTATACCGAGCCAGGCATTCATTCCGCCGATCTCTGGAATCGTTGACAGGAGTTGCCTCAAGTCAGCCCTCAAAGCCAATTCTGATTGATCAGAACATTCTTGAAGCGAATCTGGAAAAGTTATTTCGTTCGCTGGGGCCTAAACCGATCCCTGCAGCAGAGTCCATTGAATCGCTCAGGGCGACTATTTTGCGGATTCTCTCCGAGCAGAATACTGAAGACTCGAAATCGAAGTATCAGCAGTGGGCAATTATCGGCGGAGTTCTTATTGTTGTCGTTGTAATAGGGGTTGGGTTTTGGTTGTGTCGATCAATTCCGGAAATTGAACAGCAGTCGGAAATAGGGCAGGTAAAGAAAATGACAAAAGAGGTTGTTCCTGAAAAGGGCGGCCAGCAGAAAGTGGATGATAAAGAACAAACCAGACAGGCCCTTGCTCTTGTGTCACAACACGATACTGAGGGGATTCTGGAGATTCTTAGAAATGGTCCGTATTCCGCCCAGCTTATTGCGGCTCACTATTTAACTCAATTTGGCGATGAGTCCGCGATAGACCCTCTTGATAAAGCCGCTCAAAAATGGTATCCGGATAAGCCGTCCGAGGCAAACCCATTTGTAGATGCGATTGTTGCGATTGAAAATCGAATCCGGAAAGAAAACCGACAAGATGAGTTGGAGAAAAAGAAACAGGAAATTCTCAAGACAGCATTGCCTTTGATTAAAAAGCGACTGGGAAAAACAGATCCGAATGCGGTTGGCCAGGCGGAACCAATTGAGGTTCAATCAGAGCCTAATGTACTGGGAACATCTCATGCTGTTGAATCTGTGCAAATTGTTCCTGTTGAGCCGAATGATTCGAATATATCCGAGACAATACCTATAGAGATAGAGCCGAATAAGCCGAACAGCTCTGTTGATGAACCCAATGCCGCAGAAGCGACAGCTATCCCCATGGAATCTGATGCAAATCAAATTGCCGATACTAATTCGGCAATTTAAACAACGTTGGCGATTTCTCGCAATGCCTTGCACAGCCCCTGAATCTGCGATGGAGTATGATCACACTGAATACTGACCCTGAGCCGTTCCGTCCCGGCGGGAACGGTTGGAGGACGAATGGCGGCGGCAAAATAACCGTTGGTGAATAATGATGCCGCAGCGGATACAGCCAGTTTTGGTGACCCGAGGATAATCGGAACAATGTGCGTTGTGCTTTGCCCGGTATTAAATCCTGTGCTGTGGAGTTCTTGCCGGAGCAGGTTTGCATTCTGTTTTAGACGAAGCCGTCGTTGAGACTCATTTTGTATCAGTTCCAATGCTGTGATAGAGACCTGTGCCAGTACGGGTGATGGGGCGGTTGTAAAGATAAAAGGGCGTGCTTTGTTGATTAGATAATCAATCACGGTCTGGTTTCCGGCGATGATAGCGCCGCCGCAAGCAGGGCCTTTACCTAATGGCGCAACGATAATATCGATTTGGTCTGAAATTTCCAATTCCTCCGCCAGTCCAGCCCCGGTTTTGCCTATACAGCCGATGGCGTGGGCTTCATCGACAATCAGGATAGCGTTATACTTATTTTTCAATTCAACTAAGGCTTTCAAGTCTGCGGTGTCGCCATCCATCGAAAAAATGCTTTCGGTCACGATATATTTTGCCCGGTATTTGGGGTCGGCCAGATACTTTTCCAGCCGATCGAGGTGGTCTCTGCGGTAGGTATGAAATTGGGCATCGGAGGTCCGCACCGCATCAATAATGGATGCGTGATCCATCCGGTCGATCAGTACGATATCGTTTTTGCCGGGTAGGGCGGTCAGAATAGATTGATTGGCCGACCACCCTGAACCGAAAAACAGGGCGGCTTGCTTGTCAAAAAATGCTGCCCAGACCTGTTCCGCCCGGCAATGTGGGGTCATTGTTCCGCTAATTAGCCGGGAGGAGGCAGCTCCCCAGCCATAATGTTCAATTGCCTCGGAGGCCGTCTGACGGATTTTGGGGTGATTTGCCAGATTCAGGTAGTTGTTGCTGCAAAAAAGGACAACCTCCTTTCCGGCAATGTAAGCTGTCGGCCCTTGGGCCGAGTCAAGACAAAGACATCGGCGGTTCATTTGAGCCGATTCTAAGTCCTGTAATTCCTGTAATAAATGTTCAAATTTGTCCATTTCCAGATTTTCCGGTTGAACTGTCAGGCGTTTTTGGCGATAGTATAGTATAAGCAATAAAGGTAAATTATGGAATAGTATTATGGGTGTTTACGACCGAGATTATCAAAAAGAGACGTTCAGTCGACGAAGTTATGATTTTGCCGGCAGGATATTTCCCAATTTACCACCGGTAACACGGGCGATTTTGCTGATCAATATCGCGGTTTTTGTCGCTATGTATCTTATTCCGCCGATCGGTAATTTTATCGGGGCGTATTTCAGCGTTTTTCCCATCAACCTGTTGAGCGTCCTGCAACTGTGGCGATTAGTTTCCTATCAATTTCTGCATGCGAGTTTTATGCATATTTTATTCAATATGCTGATGTTGTATTTTCTCGGGCCTTTGATTGAAGGGCTTTGGGGTCCTCGGACGTATCTGCGTTTTTATCTGATTAGCGGCGCTATCGGCGGGATTGTTTATACCTTGCTGGTGGTGACGCATGTGCTTGGAGCGGGCACGATGGTTGGAGCGTCCGGGGCGATCTATGGCCTGATGGCGGCGACGGCAATTCTTTTTCCCCGCGCACAAGTTTATCTATTCGGAATTCTTCCCATGCGGATGATGACGCTGCTGGCGATAACCATCATCTGGAGTGCAATGAATTTTATGGCTGGTCAGAACGCCGGCGGCGAAGCGGCACATTTGTCCGGCATCGCAGTCGGTGTGGCATTTGTCTATCTTCGCCCGCGATTTGTCAATTGGCGGCTGGAACGCAACAAAGGGGCGTGGGACCGAAAAATTCAGGGTGAGCGGCAATTTCAGGTAGAAGTAGATCGCATCCTCGAGAAAATCCATCAGCAGGGGATTGGCAACTTAACCCGCAAGGAAAAACAACTTCTTCAGGAAGCCACCCGCCGGGAACAACAGGCATTACGGCGATAATTTTCTCGTAATATATCTGCTGTAGGGTCTTTGGATTTAGTCGTATATTTCCTCGCCTTCGACGACCCGTCTTTGTATTTTTTCCAGATAGTCGTCCAGTTCCTTAACATTGGCGAACATATTCATTGCCGGCAGAAGTTTCATGATATCGAATACTTTACGAATCTGCGGCTGGGGATTGACCATCGCCAATTCGCCATAGTATCGGAGCATCGACATCTTGGCTTTGATAATTGCCCCGACGCCGGCACTGCTGATAAAATCCACATCCGACAGGTCCAGAATGACGGTCGAAATTTTTTTCTTGATCAAATCAGCGATCTGCCGGTCAAAAAGTTCAAAGGTCTCGCCAGTGATTTGTCCCAATAGAATGATTTTAACGGTATTTTTATCGATCTGCTGTAACTTGATATTCAGCGGCATTGTCGCAGTTTCCTTTTCTTACATAATCCGAATTTAAGAATATATCATAAGGGGTAAACTGCATTCAGGTCAACAAAAAAAGCCCGGTTTTGAAGCCGGACTTTGGCACGGAAAGTTGTGTAAATTATGTTAAGGCTGTTCCCAATTGACTTTTTGGGTATGAGAAATCAATTCAGCAACGCGTTCCTCGACAGCTTTGTTTTTGTTCGTTTTTTGTGTTTCTAATTCACTTTCACGTTTTTTTACTTCCGTTTGAAGCTCTTCAAGCCGCTTGCGAAGATCATCGTATTGCATCTGTTTTTTGGCCATAATCAGGTCAAACCGCTGGATAACAACCGTCTTCAACTCGGCTGCAAGCTTATCCTTTTCCTCGCCGCTGGCGGCGCCGATCTGTCGTAACAATTCATCCTGACGGCGCTGATTTTCGAGGTCGTCTTTCATGACCTCTGCCAGTTTCGGATTGTCCTTTTCAGCTCGCATAATTGGCGCATATTTACGCATCAGTTCAGTGGTACGCACCACATACTCTTCGGGCTGTTTTTCACGCAGCGACTTGAGGTTGGCCGCTTCATCGGGAGCGTTTTTGTCGAGCCAGGTCAGCAACTCATTGTGCATTTTTTCCAGACGTTCTTTCCACTGTCCCCGGTTTTCGCCGCGCTGTCCGGGCATTGGATTGGGCCGTGCGAGTTGCCCCGGCGTTCCTGGCTTTGGATCGTCGATGGGGCTGGGTGGAGAATCTGGATTAAGGCGTCCCTCTTTCTCGCTGCGTCCAGACTGTTGGCGTATTTGTCTGAAATGACTGGCAAATTCCTCTCGCACTTCAAGCCGGAATTGTTCCGGGTTATCGGCACGAAGCTTCTCCAGTTCATCGACGCGAGCCGGATTTTGTTTGCGAAGATGTTCCAGATACTGGTCGATCCGTTCATCCGACAAAACCTTTGGCGGCTCCGGGCGAGATAGTTCATCCTGCCAGAAAGAATCATTGCTGGCAGGTTTGGCTTCGGGTTTATTGGGGTCGGCAAGGCAAAGCGAGCCAGCTAATCCCAGAGTCATCAAAAATAACGTTATTGTAATTTTTTTATTTTTCATTTTCTTATCCTTTCCAGAAATCGGTATTTGTGGCAATGGTTTTCAAGTCCTGTATTTCGACAGCCAGGCTATCATCATCATCAAACCAGGGCGAACTTTGGTCGTGGTAGGGATCGATTTGTCCAGTGGCTATTTCAATCCGGGCGGACAGCAAATCAATCGGATCGGTGTCGGATACGTTCTCGTCATCCCAGATAGAGGATGCAGTCACCAATAGATGCATGGCGGAAGGCTGGCGGGTCATAAAAAAGAATGTCACTCCAGCGGCTAATAGAATTACTGCCGCCGCCGCGGAAGTTGACCAGATTCGTATTCTCCGGTGAATAATTTTCCTCTGTTGCTCCGCCAAACACCGCTGGACACGTGTTTTTATCTCCGACAATGTCTTTTGTGAGACATCGGATAAGGCAAGCGAAGCCATCAGGCGATCCATGTGCCGGAAGTCCTCCGCCATTTCATGAGCGGTTTGTTCGTCGACAAACTGTTTAAGCAGGTTATTCAGTTGTTGTTCTGTTTCTTTCATTTCGGCCTCTATTTTGCGGGAATATCCATGAATTCCCGGAGTTTTTTAAGCCCTCGATGTATCTTGCAAAGTGTTGTTCCAATAGGTTCTTTTCGTTTTTCAGCCAGTTCTTTAAAGCTTAAATCTGCGTAAAATCGCATCATAATCAATTCCGCAGTTTCCGAGTCCAGCCGATTCAGTGCCTGATGCAATTGGTAACTCATCTCGTCGGGCCGCTCTGATTCTGTTTCAATCCGTACATCTTTGGCTTTGGTTTCAATTAACTTCTGCTGCCGGTATCGGCTTCGCAAGTAATCTTTAAACAGATTGGTCGCAATCGTAAACAGCCAGTGGTCGAATGAGCCGCCGGCAAATGTGCTGATTTTTTCGACCAGTTTGACAAATAATTCACTCAGCAAATCTTCTGCGATTGCGCGATTATTACTCAACTTATAAAAGAACCCGAAACAGCGACTGCCATATAGCTCAATCAGCTCGTCAAACCCTTCAGCTTGACCCGCTTTACACTTGTTAATCAACCGATTTAGCTTCTCCGATTCTGTCATCCGCGTTTCATTATCCGCAAATTAAGACGTGTTAGTTGCCCATTTTATTGCAGGGGTTTTAAAAATGTCGTGTTGTATACCGCTAATTATTTATTATCAGGTTTTTCGGGGTCGTTAAAGTCGGTATTCTCAGGGAAATCGTCATGGTGGTCAGTCTCATCTTCATATTTCCACTTATCTGTCTCTTCCATATCGTCAATTTCACGTTTAATATACTTGAATATTTTGTCCTGCAGGGGTGCCATTCGGGCTTGCATTGCGGTCATATTACCGAAAGTCTGGAGCAGCATGTCCAGCCGTAAAAGCTGCCATTTTTGAAGGCATTCTGGCTCTTTAATATTTTGAAATGGGTCGCACAGAAAAATCCGCCTGCCGTCGGATTCCTGACGATATAGGTCGCAATCTTTGCATTGTATCATTTTAACTCTCCATAAACTGGTTTTTTTTGAACTGGTGCTTGCAATTTCTGAACAAGGCTATATACTAATGCCCCGAAACTGTTTTAGCAAAATGTTTATAGACAAAGTTTAGTGGAGATACTGATGGCAAAACCCAGACGCAGACGCAAAATCGGCAGCAAAAAACGCAAGGCCCGCTGGAAAGTCCGTAACAAGATCACCGGCTAATTATCGGCTGGCTGCTGTGCCTGTGAACGCGGTTCAATCGAATAACGGGCATTACAAATACAGAAAATGCAGAAATCCACAGGATGGATATTTCTGCATTTTTGTTTATTGTTTACACATCATTTATGGAACATTTTTCAGTTACGTTTCTTCCGGACAGTAAGACTGTGCGTATTCACGCCGGGGCGACTTTATTTGAGGCGGCCGGTCAGGCGGATATTGTCTTAGTCAGTCCCTGCGGCGGACGGGGAACCTGTAAAAAATGCCGTGTTCAAATCGAACCGTCTGGCAGAGAAGTTCTCGCTTGTCAATTTCATATTGATCAGGACATCACGGTAACTATTCCTGTTACCAGCCGGTTTTATCGACATCAGATTTTGCAGGATGGAATGGATAAAGAAATTGCCGCTTGCCCATCCTGGCGGAAAGTTTATCTTGCAGCCTGCCCGTCATCCGTCGAAGCATTGCAGCAGATTTTGACTCAACAGCATTATATTTCAATCCGTTCAACTGTACCAACCACCATTCCAGTTGCCCAGGGAATAACCGCTGTTCTTCATTTCGTCCCATCACAGAAAAAATGGGATATTGTTTCAATTGAGCCGGACAATACTACCGGCATGCTCTACGGTGCAGCGGTTGATATTGGGACAACGACGGTGGTTTTACGGCTGATCGATTTAATTACAGGCAAAACGCTTGCGACGACTTCTGCGGCGAATCCGCAGCACCAGTGGGGCGATGATGTGATTAGCCGAATTCAATTTGCCTCTGATCCTCAGGGGCAGCAGGTGTTGCAGCACGCGATCATAGATCGCCTTAATCACCTGTTACGTCAAGCGGTATTACAGGCATCAATTTCGCCTGAGTCCGTCTATGAAGTGGTTGCCGTCGGCAATACGACGATGAATCATCTTCTCTTGAAATTCCCTGTGGAGCAATTGGGGCAAAGTCCGTATCTGCCGCATAGTGTTGAAGCTTTTGATACGCCTGCGGTGACGTTTGGTCTGAAAATTAACCCCGCAGGTTTTCTGCATACCCCTCAGAATATCGCCGGATTTGTCGGTTCAGATACGCTGGCGGCGGCGGTTGCGGCAGATTTAGATGATGAACCTCAGGCGGCTTTATTAGTTGATATCGGTACCAATGGCGAACTGGTTTTGTGCTATCAAAACAAGCTGTATGCTGCCAGTTGCGCCGCTGGGCCCGCTCTCGAAGGAGCGAGGGTATTGCATGGCAGCCGTGCGATGGATGGTGCGATTCAACGCGTTATCATCAACGGTTCAGACATTGATATAGATGTCATTGGTTCTGTTGCTCCGCGTTCGATTTGCGGCAGCGGGCTGATTGATGCGCTGGCGGTTTTGGTTGAGTTGGGAATCATCGATTCTACCGGTCTATTCGTTGACCAAAATGCGTTAAGTAATCGGGTTTCACCTGCGGTTGTGTCTCGCCTGGTTGAAATGGATGGGCAGGTCGCGTTTGTCTTGGCGTATGGTCAGGATAAAAAGCCGAGTGTATGGCTGAATCAGGCTGATGTGCGGCATTTGCAGTTGGCTAAGGCGGCGATTCTTGCGGGTATTCGTATTCTTGAAAAAAATGCAGGTATCGACGAAAATCAATTCGATAAACTCCTGCTGGCAGGGGCGTTCGGCAATTACATCCAGAAATCCAGCGCGGTGACTATTGGGCTTTTGCCTGCGATGCCGCTGGAAAAGATACATTTTATCGGCAATGCCGCCAGCGGCGGAGCGATGGAAATTCTGCTGGATCGCAACATCCGCATCCAGTGCGAGTCGCTGGCACGCAGGATTGAATATATCGAATTGGCGTCCCGTCCTGATTTTCAGGACATTTTTATGGATTGCCTGATGTTTGGATAAGAAGTTTTGATGTTAAATTCGCTTTTCGTTTTTTTCCGCTTGAAGCGAAGTGGGTTTTTGGTAATATACATTTCCGGGATGCATTTGCTTCCAGTATTATTATGGAGAGGTGTCCGAGCGGCTTAAGGAGCAGCCTTGGAAAGGCTGTGTAGGGTTTACTCTACCGTGGGTTCGAATCCCACCTTCTCCGGTTTTTTGGTCACAATAACGCCCATAAGTTATTATTGCTAAATGGGTTGCGTATTTTTTTTATTTCAGGCTGGCTCACTGTCCTCAAAATCATCATCAGCAAGGTCAGAAGTTCCCGACTTTGCAAGTTCCATCATGGTCTTCTGGCTGTCGTCAACCGCATGCAACACCCGCTTACGCAATTCTATTGGATATGCACAGCGATGATAGGCAATTGGTATTGACGCATACTCATGCTGGAGTAGATAGCCTTAAGAAGAGATTTAAGCTGAAGAATATCTCATCTTCAAAATTTGCAGTTGAGACAATTCATTCGTTTGCCCTTAAATTTGCAGGCTCATATCCCAAAACAACTGGGCTGTCAACTGAAGCCCCCCAAGACAACAGGGAGTATAACCAAGTTATTAGCTCCGCAGTTAACCCGTTTATACAAGAGAAGTTACTGCCCAAAGGGGCTGTTTGAATTTGGCACGCATTTGGCACGCGCCCCATTCTGGATAATAAAAAGCGAAAACCCTGCGAGTGTAACTACTTGCAGGGTTTAAACTTATGAATTGGGCAGGGGGAGAGTTGAACTCCCGACACACGGATTTTCAGTCC